>NZ_KI421514.1:4339-304339 GCF_000473325.1 Leisingera caerulea DSM 24564 | reverse complement strand
GGTGACGGCGGAGGCGCTGGGGCCGCAGGCGGCGGTGGACCGGATCATCCGCGATGTGCTGCCCTATCATGGCGGCAATACCCATCCGCGGTTCTGGGGCTGGGTGCAGGGGTCGGGGCTGGCCTCGGACCTGATCAGCAGCGTGGCCGCGGCGGCGGTCAATGCTAACATGGGCGGGCGCGACCACGGCGCGAATTACATGGAGCGCGCGGTGGTCGACTGGACCCGCCGCAAGATGGGGATGCCGGAGGGGGCCAGCGGCATTCTGGTGACGGGCACCTCGCAGGCGACGGTGATTGCCTTTCAGGCGGCGCGGCTGCGGGTCTTGAAGGATTTGCGCAAACAGGGGCAGGGCGATGTGCGGCTGACCGCCTATGCGGGCGAGGGCGTGCATAATGCGACGCTGAAGGCGGTGGAGCTTCTGGGCATCGGCTCGGACAACCTGCGCAAGGTGCCGTTGGCGGATGGGTGCATGGATTGCAGCGCGCTGGCGGCGATGGTGGCCGAAGACAAGGCTGCAGGCGCGGTGCCCTTCCTCGTGGTGGGCAATGCCGGCACGGTGGACCTGGGGCTGTTTGATGATCTGAACGCCTTGGCGGATGCGGCGGCGTCGCTGGGGCTGTGGCTGCATGTGGACGGGGCCTTTGGCGCCTGGACGCGGATCGCGGCAGAGCCTTTCCGGTCGCTGTCCGACGGCATCGGGCGGGCAGACAGCATCGCGCTGGATTTCCACAAGTGGATGTATGTGGGCTATGACTGCGGCATGGCGCTGCTGCGCAACGAGGAAGAGCACAGGGCAGCCTTTGCGGCGCGGCCTGCGTATCTGGAGGGCGCTGAGCGCGGGCTGGCGGGCGGCGAGCCGTGGTTCTGCGATTACGGCATCGACCTGAGCCGCGGCAACCGGGCGCTGAAGGTCTGGACGGCGCTGGAGACCTATGGCGAAGCGGCGTTTTCGGAGGCGATCACCGGCAATTGCGAATTGGCGGCGTTTATGGCCGCTGAGGTGGAGGCGCAGCCCGGCATGGCGCTGGGGGCGCCGGTGGTGTCGAATGTCTGTGTGTTCACTGCGCGCAGCGATCTGCCGCGGGAGGCGCAGTCGGAGGTGAATGCCCGCATTGCCCAGACCCTGCAGGAAAGCGGCGAGGCGGTGTTCTCGACCACCCGGGCAGGCGGCCGGGTGATGCTGCGCGCCGCGATCACCAACCACCGCAGCCGCGAGGCGGACGTGCGGGCGGCCATTGCGGCGGTGGCGCGGGAAGCGGCGGAATAAGGCATGCTGTTAACACGCCGCGACACAAGGCCAGCGCCTGACCTTGGGGAGGCGTGAAGCGCCTTCCCGGGGGGAAGGTCAGGCGCGGGCCGTGCGGCTGACGCCTCACGTCCCAAGAGAAATTCTGCCAGTACCGTTCTTTGATTTGCGCGGTTGGTTGCGAGGGGCTCCGCCCGTCCACGCCTCAAACAGTCCCCCCGGACTATTTGTCCCTGCAGGAACCGGCGTGAACTTCCGGGGGAAGGTCAGGCGCGGGCCGTGCGGCCGGCGCCTCACGTCCCAAGGCCAGGTGGGATCTGACGCTCCGTTTTTCCTTCCATTGCCGTTGGCAGCCGCTACTCTCCCGGCCAAACAGTCAGGGAGAGAGACATGGCCTGGATCAGGACCGTTCCGTTTGAAGAGGCAACCGGCAAGCTGAAGAAACTCTATGAGCGGGTGACCGGGCCGGGCGGCAATGTCGACAACATCATGATGGTGCATTCCCTGCGGCCGCATTCGATGGAAGGCCATATGGCGCTGTACAAGAACGTTCTGCACCATACGGGCAACAAGGTGCCGAAGTGGTTTTTGGAGGTGCTGGGGGTGTGGGTGTCGTCCTTGAACGACTGCGCCTATTGCGTCGAGCATCACTTTGCGGGCTTGCAGCGGCTGTTGGGGGACGAGGCGCGCGGGCAAGCGATCCGGGCGGCGATCGAGGCGCGCGAGCCGGAGGCGGCGCCGCTGGAGCCTGCGCAGGTGCTGGCGATGGGGTATGCGCGGATGCTGACGGAGGAACCCGCCAGCGTGACCGCGGCGGATATCGAGGCGCTGCGGGAGGCGGGGTTCGAGGATGGGGAGATCCTGGAGATCAATCAGGTGACCGCCTATTTCGCCTATGCCAACCGGACGGTGCTGGGGCTTGGGTGCTCCACCAAGGGGGATGTGCTGGGGCTGAGCCCGAACAATTCCGAGAACCCGGACGACTGGGGCCACACCTGAGGGGCGCTGCCCCTCGGCCCCTGCGGGCCTCACCCCGTGATATTTGCAGCCAGATGAAGCGGATCAAGCGGCCCGGGGGGCCGCTTTTGATGTGCAAACCGCATATCTTTTGATGCAGGTCAGGGCAGGGCGGCGGCGGCGGCGGTATGGTTGCGGCGCAGATTGGAAGAGGGAGTTTTTTATGGACGCCGCAGCAGAGAAGATTGTGAACAGCGCCGCAGGGACAGCGGTAGGGACAGTGCAGGAGCCGGTGCCGGCCGCGCCGCGGGCGCCAAGCGCGGAGGATATCCGGCGGGCCTTTGAAAGCGGCGAGTATCCTTACCCGCGCAAGATGGCGCGCCGGGCCTATGAGGCGGAGAAGGCGCGGCTGCAGGCGGAGCTTTTGAAGGTGCAGCTGTGGGCGCAGGAGACCGGGGAAAAGTTCGTGATGCTGTTCGAGGGTCGCGATGCGGCGGGCAAGGGCGGCACCATCAAGCGGTTCACCGAGCACCTGAACCCGCGCTCGGCCCGGGTGGTTGCGCTGAACAAACCCTCGGACGAGGAGCGCGGGCAATGGTATTTCCAGCGCTATGTGCAGCATCTGCCGACCAGCGGCGAGATCGTGTTCTATGACCGCTCCTGGTACAACCGCGCAGGCGTCGAGCGGGTGATGAGCTTTTGCGAGCCTTACGAGTATCTGGAGTTCATGCGCCAGGCGCCGGAGTTCGAGCGGATGCTGGTGCGCTCGGGCATCCGGCTTTACAAATACTGGTTCTCGGTCACCCAGGAAGAGCAGAAGCGGCGGTTCGACTCGCGCGAGACCGACCCGCTGAAGCAGTGGAAGCTGTCGCCGATCGACAAGGCGTCCCTGGGCAAGTGGGATGACTACACCGAGGCCAAGGAGGCGATGTTCTTTTACACCGATACCGCGGATGCGCCCTGGACGGTGATCAAGTCGAACTGCAAGAAGCGGGCGCGGCTGAACTGCATGCGGCACTTCCTGGCGTCGCTCGACTATCCGGGCAAGGACCCGGCGATTGTGCAGGCGCCGGATCCGCTGATTGTCGGGCAGGCGCATCACGTGATCCATCAGTCCGACCACATCCTGGGCAAGGCGCTGCATCCCGAGACCCGGGCGCGCTGATCCTTGCCTGCGGCGCGGCCCTGCGGTTGCGGGGCTGCAGCCGGGCGCGTAAAGCTTTGAGCCATGAAGCGTATTGTTCCCTTGCTTGCCGCCGCAGTGCTGGCCCCGCAGGATGCCGGGTCGCATCCGCATATCTTTGTCGATACTGCCATGAAGGTGATTGTCTCGGACACCGGCCAGCTGGAAGCGGTCGAAATCACCTGGGCCTATGACGAGTTCTATTCGCTGCTGATCTTTGAGGACCGGGGGCTGGATGGCGATTTTGATGGCGCGCTGACGGCGGATGAGCTGTCAAAGCTGCAAGGCTTCGACATGGCCTGGACTGAGGGGTTTCAGGGCGACACCTATCTGACCCGCGCGGGTGAAGCGCTGGCGCTGGGGGCGCCGGTGCATCTGGCCACCGAAGTGGCGGACGGGCGCATCACCACCCGGCACCGGCGGGTGCTGGCAGAGCCGCAGGCGGCGGACGGTGTGGTGATCAAGGCCTTTGATCCGACCTATTACACCGCCTACACGCTGACAGGCGGGCTGGAGGTCACCGGCGGCTGCACTGGCGAGGTGACACCGCCAAACCTGGACGCGGCGTACACCAAGGTGGAGGAGCTTCTGTATGCGATGCCGGCCGGTCAGGCGGAGGAGGCTTATCCGGAGGTGGGCGAGGCCTTTGCCGATACCGTGCGGTTGAGCTGCGGCGCGTAAGGTGAAGATTTTATTAACGATAGCGGCGCTGGGCGTGGCGGTCTTGGCGGTCTGGCTATGGGGCTTTGGCGGCGCAGGGACCATTGCGGTTTGGGCTGCTGAAGGCCAGCGGGAGGCACAGAACGCGATGGCGCGGGGGCTGCGGGCCTTGCGTGCGGGCGAGCCGGGGGCGCTGACGGCGCTTTTGTCCCTGTGCTTTGCCTACGGGTTTTTCCACGCCGCGGGGCCGGGGCATGGCAAGCTGGTGATCGGCGGCTATGGCATGGGCAAGCCTGTGCCCTTGCTGCGGCTGGCCGGGCTGGCGCTGGCGTCCTCTTTGGCGCAGGCGGCGACGGCAGTGCTGCTGGTCGCGGGCGGGCTGATGCTGCTGGACTGGGGCCGCGAGCAGCTGACCAGCGCGGCCGAGGATGTGCTGGCGCCGCTGTCCTATGGGCTGATTGCGCTGGTGGGCCTGTGGCTGCTGGCGCGGGGCCTGCGGCGGCTGCTGGGCAGCCGGGCTGGCGCACATGGCGCTGATGACCATCACCACCACCATGATGAGACCGGGGAGGTCTGCGCCTCCTGCGGGCACCGGCACGGGCCGACGGCGGAGGAAGCGGCCAATGTCCATTCGCTGCGTGATGCGCTGGCGATTGTGGGCGCGGTGGCGCTGCGTCCCTGCACCGGCGCGGTGTTCCTGCTGCTGCTGACTTGGCGCATGGGCGTGCTGTGGTCCGGGATCGCCGGAGCCTTTGCCATGGGTTTAGGGACGGCCACTGTCACCGTTGCCGTGGCTGTTGCTGCCGTCACCATGCGCAAGGGGACGCTGGCGCAGATGCAGGGCACCGGCGCCCTGCGCGCAGCCGCGGTGCTGGAGATCCTGGCGGGCGGGGTGGTGGCCGTGCTGGCCAGCCAGATCATGCTGCGGGCGCTGTGACGGTTACGCCTCCAGCGCCTCCTGCAGCAGAGTGAACATCGGCTCCAGCGTCAGATAGGCGGACATCAGTGCTGCCATCGGAGCGGCCTGTTCGCGCGGGCTCATCTCATGCCAGAAGGTGAGGGACTTGCGCTGCAGCAGGTGGCCGTGGGGGTGCGCCTTGCCATAGGGGGCGGGGACGCGCTTCAGCTCGGGTTCATTCGTGGCAAAACCCTTGAGCGCGAGGATATCCACCAGGGCTGCGGCCTCGTCCCCGGTTTCACCGTCCACCGCCTCGCGCCAAAGGGGGATCTGCGGCTTGGTGAAGTTCATGATGCCGCCGCCGGTGGTGCAGGAGCCGGGGTCGATGCCGAAGAACAGCGCGCAGCCCGCGCCATTGACCGTCCACATCATGTGCAGATGGGTCTTGTAGGGCGTCTTGTCTTTGGAAAACCGGATGTCGCGCTGGGGGCGGAACAGCCTGGGCACGGCCTGCACACCGGTCCGTTTGGTGATTGCCTGCGCGACCTCGTCCAGCAGCAGCAGGGCGGGGGATTTGAGCTGCGCCTCATAGCGGTCCTTGTGCGCAGTGAACCAGTCGCGGCTGTTGTTCTGCGACAGCTCCGTCAGAAAGGCGCGGGCGTCGGGGATCAGCTGCGCAAAGGGGTTGGTCATTTGAAAAGGCTCCTGCAAGCGGTGGGGCGGTCTGTGCAGAATACCAACATGGGCCTGTACGGGGGGCAAGGAGACTCTGCTCTTGCCGGAACCGTCCGGCGGGCCTAAGGCTGGCATTATGAGCACGTTAACCACCAGACACACCGAAATGTCACCGGGCGGCCATGCCCGGGCGATTGCCGTTCTTGGCCTGCCGCTGATCGGCGGCCATGTGGCGCAGTTTGCCATCGGCCTGACCGATACGGTGATGCTGGGCTGGTACGGGGTGGAGGAGCTGGCGGCGGTAACGCTGGGCGCGACCTATTTCTTCTCGATCTTCCTGTTGGGGTCCGGATTTGCCTTTGCGGTGATGCCGATGGTGGCGGCGGCGGCCGGCGCGGGCGAGGAGCGGCAGATCCGCCGGTCCACCCGCATGGGGCTGTGGCTGTCGCTGGCCTATGGCGCGCTGGCGATGCCCTTGCTGTGGTGGTCCGAGCCGATCCTGCTGCTGCTGGGGCAGGAGCCGGAGGTGGCGTATGCGGCGGCGGCGTATCTGCGGATTGCCGGCTGGGCGATTTTCCCTGCGCTTCTGTACATGGTGGCCAAATCCTATCTGGCGGCGCTGGAGCGGACCCAGATCGTGCTGTGGCTGTCGGTGATCGGCGCGGTGCTGAATGCGCTGGTGAACTATGCGCTGATTTTCGGCAACTGGGGCGCGCCGGAGCTGGGCATAACCGGGGCGGCGATTGCGTCCCTGGTGACCAACGGGGTGTCCTTTGTTCTGGTGCTGGCCTATGCGCTGAAGGCGCTGCCGGAGCATGAGCTGCTGAAGAATTTCCAGCGCCCCGACTGGGAGATGCTGGGCCGGGTGTTCCGGATGGGCACTCCGATTGGCCTCACCACGCTGAGCGAGAGCAGCCTGTTTGCGGCCTCGGCGATGATGATGGGGTGGCTGGGCACGGTGCCGCTGGCGGCGCATGGGATTGCGATCTCGCTGGCGGGGCTGACGTTCATGGTGCACCTGGGGCTGTCCAATGCCGCCACCATCCGGGCAGGAAACGCCTTCGGGCGCGGCGACCGGGCGCATATGGCGCGCGGCGGCAAGGTGGTGACGGCGATGTCGCTGGGGGTTTCAGTGGTGGGGATCACCCTGTTCCTGACCATTCCCGGCCCGCTGATGTCGCTGTTCCTGGATTCGGCCGACCCGCAGAAGGATCAGATCCTGCTGATCGGTGCGGGCCTCTTGGCGGCGGCGGCGCTGTTTCAGATGATGGACGGGATGCAGGCGATTGCGCTGGGCCTGTTGCGGGGCGTGCAGGACACCGGCGTGCCGATGGTGATTGCCGCGCTCAGCTATTGGGCGGTGGGCATCCCGGCCTCTTATGTCATGGGGTTTGTGCTCGGCTGGGGCGGCGTCGGTGTCTGGATGGGACTGGTTGCGGGCCTGTCGGCGGCAGGGCTGTTCCTGATGCGGCGGTTCTGGGGCAAGTCGATCAAACGGGTGGGTTTGCAGGCCGCGTAAGCCGGGCGGCGCTGTTCCCTGCGTCTCAGCCCCCGGCGGTGCTGCGGCCCATTGTGTGAATGGGAGAGAACGCGCCCAGGATCAGGCGGCGGTGGTCAAAGGGGATTTCGACCGGGATGTCGAACCGGGTGTCTTTGGCGATCCGGGCTTCGGCCTCCTCCATCTCCTTCCGGCTGGGCCAGACCTGCCAGGAGAGGACGATGCGCTCCCCCTTACGGGCGGCAACGGCGCGGCGGAAATCGGTGTGCTGGCCGTCCGGCACGTTGTCCTCCCAGGAGTCGACGATCTCCAGACAGCCGTATTCGCGGAACAGTTCGGCGCTGGCTTGGGCCCAGGCCTTGTACGCCTCGAAGTTTTCTTCGGGGACGGGGATCACGAATCCGGCGACATACATGGCGGCCCTCCCAAGGCTTGGCCCGGGCAGCCCCCGGCCTTGGCGAGTGTGGCATGGGGAGGCGTTTCACTCCAGCCTCTTGCTGAGGAGCGCGGGGCAGGGTTGACCGCCATCTGCGCTGGGGGCAGGGTCTTTGAACAGTCTGATTTTGCAACCGGAAGGCCCATTGCCCATGATGACCGACGACGACAAGCGCCTGCTGCGGATCGCCTATGAAGAAGCCAAGGCGGGATTTGATGAGGGCGGCTGCCCGATCGGATCGGTGCTGGCGCGGGGCGGCCAGGTGGTGGCGCAGGGGCGCAACCAGCGGGTGCAGAAGGGCGACCCGATTGCCCACGGCGAGATGGATGCGCTGCGCAAGGCGGGGCGGCAGGCGTCCTATCGCGATACGGTGCTGTACACCTCGCTGTCGCCTTGCATGATGTGCAGCGGCACCATCGTGCAGTTCGGTATCCCGCGGGTGGTGATCGGCGACGCGCAGAATTTCGGCGGCAACGAAGAGTTCCTGCGCTCCCGCGGGGTCGAGGTGGTGATTGCCGAGGACCCGGACTGCATCGCGCTAATGCAGCGGTTCATCCGCGAAAAGCCGGAGCTGTGGGCGGAGGACATCGCCGAATAGGGGCGCCGGGCTGGGGCTGGGCGATCAGAACCAGTAATAGGGTACGTGGTAATGGTCGTAGATGCTTTCCTCGTGCTTGCGGTCACGGTGCCAGCCCTCGTACTGGGCCGGGGCGCTTTCCAGCTGGTCCGGGGTAATGCTGGTGCGGTACCCGTCCAGGCCGCTGTCGTATGAAAGTGCACCCCAGGGAATGACGAATTCCTGTTCGCCAAGGCCCAGGAAGCCGCCGAATGTCATGATTGCATAGGCTGCCTTGCCCGACGTCTTGTCGATCATCAGGTGGTCAATGGTACCGGCTTTTTCGCCGGTTTCGCCGTAGACCGCGGTGCCGGTGATCTCATTTGTCGAGACGAGGCTGCCGCCAGAGCCGTGTTGAGCCTGTTGCATGGTCTTGCTCCTGTTTCTCGTGTGGATGGAAAACCAACGTCCCGGCTGGCTGATTGTTCCGGCGGGGCGGTCTGGCCGGGGGCAGAAACCGCAGGGTTTGCAGGGCGGCTGCGCTGGCCGCGCGGCATTTGTGTTAGTCTGGCAGCAGCCGCGCAGCAGTGGCGGTAAGGAGGCTGCGATGACATTCAGATGTGCTGAAAAAGGCGCAGGCCGGCTGCTGGCCGTGCTGCTGGCCTGCCTTGTGCCGCTGGCACTGATGGCAGCGCCGCCGCGGGCCGGGCTGATGTGGAACCGCACCGGGCTGCCCGCGGTGTTTCCGCTGCAGGTCAGGACGCCGGCGGGGGCGGATTATTACCTCATCCTCAGCGATGCGGGAACCGGCGCGGCGGCTTTGGGGGCCTATATCGAGGGCGGCAAGTTCTTCAAGGTGCTGGTGCCGCCGGGGCGCTATGTGCTGCGCTTTGCCAGCGGCAAGCGCTGGCAGGGCGAGGAGCGGCTGTTCGGGCCGGGGGCGCAAACGCAGCGGTTTGAGCTGCCGTATCCGCTGGAATTTGCCATCCGCGGGGCCGGTATCAAAGGCGGCCATGTGGTGACCCTGTCGCGGGAGCCGCCGGGCGGCGGCCTGCAAGCGGCGGTGAAGGCGCAGTACATCTGCCAGATCGCCAGCCTGGAGGCGCCGGAGCTGCTGCCAGGGCGCGCGCAGCCCTTGCGCCAGTTCCATTTGGGCGGCGATGCGCGGTCACGGGGCATATTGCATCTGCAGTGGCGGCTGCAACTGGGCGGGCCGCGGGCCGGAACGCCGCTGGAGCAGTGGCAGCGCAGCCTGTTTCTGCTGGGCAACCCGCTGCTGCCGCCGCGTGCTTCGGGGCTGGAGAGCCGGGTCGGGCAGCGGCCGCCGGCGCGGTTCCGGTCTTATACGGTGCGCTCGCTGTTCTGCGGCTGAACCGGCCGCGCGCCGGATGGCTTATGCGCCGCCTCGGGCCTTGATCAGCCGGTCGGCCTTCTTGCGCACCAGCACGCTTCGCAGGTCGTGCATTGCCAGCAGCAGGGCGTCGGTGACGTCTTCCAGTTGCTCATCCGTGGCGCGGCTGTTGGCCCAGTGGGCGGTCAGGTTCAGATGGTCGATGGCCCGGTGAATGTCGTCGGTATCGCGGGCGGCGAGGGTGGCGGTGCGGGCCGCCATCCACGACTTGATCTCGGCCATGTCCTGATCGCTGAGCTGGCGCTGGCCGTGCGGTTTGATCTCGCCGTTGCGGATGTTCACAACGGCGATCTGGTCCATCTCGATCCGCCGCTGGCGGTTCTCGGTATCGACGCGGAAGACAAAAGCGCCGTTTTCACGGACGCGGAAATAATACTCCGGCAGATCTGCGCTCATGCCTGGTCTCCTGTTTACGTCAGCGCAGCGCAGAATTTCTGGATGCGGCGGCAGGCCTCTTCCAGTGCTGCGTCAGAGGTGGCGTAGCTGACGCGGAAGTTCGGCGACAGGCCGAAGGCGGCGCCGAAGACCACGGCGACGTCCGCCTCTTCCAGAAGGGCGGTGGCAAAATCCTCATCCGTTTCAATGCGTTTGCCCGCGGGGGTGGTCTTGCCGATCAGCCCGGCGATGGAGGGGTAGACGTAGAACGCGCCCTCCGGCGTAGGGCAGGAGATGCCGTCGATGTCATTCAGCATCGAGACCACCAGATCGCGGCGGCGGACGAACATCTCATTGTTCGGGGCCAGGAAGTCCTGAGTGCCATCGAGCGCCTCCACCGCGGCCCATTGGCTGACCGAACAGGGGTTGGAGGTGGACTGCGACTGCACCTTGCGCATCGCTGCGATCAGTTTCTCCGGGCCTGCGGCATAGCCGATGCGCCAGCCGGTCATAGCATAGGCCTTGGAGACGCCATTGCAGGTCAGGGTGCGGTCATAAAGCCGCGGCTCCACCTGGGCCGGCGTGCAGAACTCAAACCCGTCATAGGCGAGGTGTTCATACATGTCGTCGGTCATCACCCAGACATGCGGGTGGCGCATCAGAACGTCTGTCAGCTCCTTCAGTTCCGCCCGGCTGTAGCCCGCGCCGGTTGGGTTGGAGGGGGAGTTGAAGATGAACCATTTGGTGTTCGGGGTGATTGCCGCTTCCAGCTGATCGGCGGTCAGTTTGAAATTGGTCTGCAGTGATGTTTCGGCAATCACCGGCGTGCCGCCGGCCAGCAGCACCATGTCGGGGTAGGAGACCCAGTAAGGCGCGGGAATCACCACCTCGTCGCCTTCGTTCAGGGTGGCCATCAGCGCATTGTACAGCGTCTGCTTGCCGCCGGTGCCGACGGAAACCTGGGCCGGGGTGTAGTCGAGCCCGTGGTCGCGCTTCATTTTTGCGCAGACCGCCTGCTTCAGCTCCGGGATGCCGTCGGGGGCGGTGTATTTGGTTTTGCCCGCAGCGATGGCGGCGACGGCTGCGTCCTTGATGTTCTGCGGCGTGTCAAAGTCCGGCTCGCCGGCGCTGAGGCCGATGACATCGCGTCCGGCAGCCTTCAGTTCGGCGGCCTTGGCCGTCATTGCGATGGTCGGTGACGGTTTGACGCGGGATAAGGTCTCGGACAGGAAAGACATGGTCTGCGGCCTCGGTTTGTATGTTGCTCGCAACTGTCATAGGGTGCGGCTTAACGGCGATCAAGCCGCGTTCAAACTGGATTAGGAGAACTGGCAATGACGGAGCAGACTACAGACTGGTACGGCCCGGACGCAGCGACATTTGGCGACCGCGTGGCGGCTGCACGGGAAGCTGCCGGGATGACCCAGGGCCAGCTCGCGCGCCGGCTTGGGATCAAGAAGTCCACGCTCAGCGCCTGGGAACGCGACCTGGCGGAGCCGCGCGCCAACAAGCTGACGATGCTGGCCGGCGTGTTGAACGTGTCGATGTCCTGGCTGCTGACCGGCGAAGGCGAAGGCATGTCGGAACCGGCGCCGCTGGAGCTGGAAGCAGGCGATTTCACAAGCGTTCTGAACGAGTTGCGTGATCTGCGCAGCGAAATGCGCCAGAATGCGGAGCGGGCTGCACGCCTGGAGAAGAAGCTGCGGACCCTGCTTCAGGTCAATGACGGCCAGACCACAGAAGTCGCCTGAGACCAGGATGCAGGAAGACCGGACCATCCGCCTGAAGCGGCTGCAGATGCGCTCTATGCGCCGGGGTATCAAGGAAATGGATATCCTGCTGTCGGCCTTTGCAGCCGCGAATCTGGAGCAGATGGACGCTGCGCAGCTGGATCTTTATGACCAGCTGTTGCACGAAAACGACCAGGATCTGTACCAGTGGGTGACCGGCCAGGCGGAGCCGCGAGAGCGGTTCCGCGCACTGGTCGCGGACATAGCGCAAACCTACCAAAAATAATAAAATACCGGCTTAACCGATTTTTCGGGAATTGTTGGCATCTTGTCTTAGAAGCAAATTCGAGTCGGAGATGCGAATGAGTATGGAAATGCCAATTGGCCAGACAGACCGGAAAGGTTTCATGACTGGCTACCTGGAGGCGCTGGCCCTTGTCGAGCGTCTCCACCGTCTGCTGCTGGATGTCATCAAGGACGAGTTTGAACGCGTTGGCGTGCTGGAAATCAACGCGGTTCAGGCGCTTTTGCTGTTCAACATCGGTGACAACGAGGTGACTGCCGGGGAATTGAAGACCCGCGGTTACTATCAGGGCAGCAATGTCAGCTACAACCTGAAGAAGCTGGTCGAGATGGGCTATATGCACCACCAGCGCTGTGAAATCGACCGCCGCTCGGTGCGGGTGCGGCTGACCCCGCGCGGCCGCGAGATCCGCGATATCGTGTCGGCGCTGTTCTCCCGCCATGCCGAGGGGCTGGAGGGCAAGAACGTGATCTCCTCGCAGGGGATTGAGGATATCACCGCCTCGCTCAAGCGGGTGGAGCGCTACTGGTCGGATCAGATCCGCTATATCTACTAAGGCGCTGGCCGGGAGAGGGTTCCGGTGGGCAACGGGCCGCAAAACACCGGCAAAGCACCGGCAGGCCAAATCGGGGCATGAGGGGAAACCGTGCTCCGGCTGTATTGAAGGGCAAAGCGCCGGGACCCGCACGGGGCCACGGCTGAAGGTTGCAGAAGTGACCGCCCTTGCTGCCGCGAGAGGATTTTGTCCCGGGGCGGCTGGTCCTGCTTAGGCGGGAAATTGTTATTGGTTTGTGTTTTTCAGAAAACCGGAAGGCGGGTCATTGCACCGCCAGGCACGGACAGCACCGGACAGGCGCTGTGCCGGTTTTTTGCGTTATGCGGGGTCATTTGCGTTTTACGGCGTCATGCGGCTGCTGACGCCTGCGCGGCTCCGGCCGCCGCGCTTGCAACGCCCGGACGGGCCGGGGCGGGCCGGCAGCGGGCCGGGTTCCGTCCGGTCCCCCAGGCCCAAGGGGGCAGCTGCGGCTGCCAGTGGCGGCAGCAGACTGAGACTGGCTGAGGGCAGCCCGGCGGCGGTGCCACTCTGCCTTACAAAATCACCTGATTGGCAAACTCCTGCTCGATGACGCTGCGGATGAAATCTGCAAGCATTAGGAAGGCAGGCGGGCTGCCGCTGCTGCGGCGCCAGGCGAGGCCTGCCTGCCGGTAAAGCAGCGGTTGCATGGGAACCACGGCGACATCGCCTTCGCCGCGTTTCACCTCGGACTCGACATAAAGCGCAGGCAGCAGGGTTGCGCCCATGCCGAGCGATACCATCTGGCGGAGCGCATCAAGGCTGGTGCCTTCGAAATCCTCGCGCAGGTTCGCCCCCGATGCCGCGCAGAGCTGCGATACCTGGCGGCTCAGCGTGTAAGACGGGTTGAGGCTGAGCAGGTTCTCCCCGTCCAGATCCGCGGTCTTCACCCGGCTCCGGCCGGCCAGGGGATGATCCCGGGCCACGGCCAGGCTCAGCGGCTCCCGGAACAGGAAGGTGTGGCGGATGTCATCGCGCGGCACCGGCAGCTGGGTCAGGATCAGATCGTGCCGGCCCGCCAGCAGATCCTCGGTCAGCTCGCGCGGGGGAGCGTCGCGGATGACCAGCTTGAGGTCCGGAAAAGACTGATGCAGGCGCCGCAGCACCCGCGGCAGCAGGTAGGGGCCGATTGTCGGCGAAGACCCCAGCCGCAGGGTGCCGTCCAGAGCGTTGCCGGAGGCGCCGGCGGTTTGGCTGAGCCGTTCCACGTCCTGCAGGATCCTTTCGGCCTGGGCCGCGGTGTTGCGCCCTGCCGGGGTCAGGATCAGGCCGTTGCGCCGCCGTTCGATCAGCCGGGTATCCAGGGCTTTCTCCAGGGCGGCGATCTGCAAGCTGAGGGAGGGCTGGCTGATCCCCAGTTGCCGGGCTGCGCTGCGGTACTGCAAGGCGTTGCTGAGGACGGCGAAATAGCGGAGCTGGCGCAGGGTGATTTCCGGCATCTGTGGCTCTCCTCGCAAGATATAGGAAAAACCTATCTTAAAGGACAATAGTATTGGGTTCTTAAAATGCAATGCCTGCCCATCTTGACTGTGAGGCCGCGGCTTGCCGCGCCGCCTGACACAGGAAAAAGGAGGCAATTGATGAACAACAGTCCACGGGTAAAGGTTTTCTCGCTGCAGGTGAGGCTGGCGAAGCTGCGCCTGAAACATCAGTCGCTGAAGGCGAAAATCGCCAAGGAGCTGAAACGCCCGTCGCCGTGCAGCATGATGCTGCAAGGGCTGAAGCGCCAGCGCCTGCGGACCAAGGATGAGATCATGCGCTGCCTGGGTCAGTTGCGCCGCAGCGGGCTGCCGGGCTTCAATCAGCAGCAATCGGCATAGGGAGGCGGCGGTAATGTTCCAGTTCACCCATCCGCTGAGCGGCGCGGGCTTTCTGCACAGCGCCGATCTGGAGGATATGCAGGCGGCCCTGCTTGATGATGGAGAAGAGGAGGACGATGACGGTCCCGATGGCGGCAGCCCCTGCATCGCAGGAAAGCGCACGCAAGTGACGCTGACGTTCGGATACCAGAACCGCCGGGCGTGACGGTCCGGACAGAAGCGCGGCGTGCGAAGCCGCCTGATCGCCCTCCGGTGCAAGCCGGAGGGCTGATTTCTTTTAAGCCGATCCAAAACACAGGCCGCACCCGGGGCCCTGCCGGGCCCCGCGGCCTGCCGGCTCTTACCAGTGGCCGGTGTTTTCCATGCTCGCCCAAGGTTCCGCCGGGGCCAGCGAGTCGCCGTTCTGCAGCAGCTCGATCGACACATTGTCGGGCGAGCGCACAAAGGCCATATGCCCGTCGCGCGGCGGCCGGTTGATAGTGACGCCATTGTCCATCAGGTGCTGGCAAGTGGCATAGATATCGTCCACCCCATAGGCGAGATGGCCGAAATGGCGGCTGTCATCGGGCAGCGCGTCGTCGCCATCCCAGTTGTAGGTCAGCTCCAGCGGGGTTTCCTCCTGGCCCGGCGGTGCCATGAAGATCAGGGTGAAGCGGCCCTGTTCGTTTTCCCAGCGGCGGGTCTCCTTGAGGCCCAGCAGTTCATAGAAAGCCATGGATTTCTCCAGATCCTTCACCCGGACCATGGTGTGCAGGTATTTGAGGGGCATGGGGGTCTCCTGTTATCGCTGTCAGGGACTTTAGCGGGCCACGGCGCGAAGGCCAGCAAAAGCGCCGGGGCGGTCTTAGAATTTTGACTCGATCCCCAGCGAGACGGAGAATTCCGAACTGTCAAAGCGGCTGTGGTTGGAGCTGCGCTTGCCGGCCCGGACCCGCAGCATCGGCGCAAAGCCTGCATAGTCGTAGTCTTCGAAGAACAGGTTCAGATCGGCATAGACGGAATGGTCCTGGCGGCCGCCCGGGATGGGCTGCCAGTCGCTGCCGTCAAAGAAGGTGTGGTCGGGGTAATCCGCGGTTCCCAAAATCAGGCCGGTGCTGATCCTGGCAGGGCCGACCAGCTGCCCGAAGGCATAGCCGACGTGAACGGTGGCGGTATGGCCGCTGGAGTTCACGCTGTTTGCCCGGGTGTCGCGCAGGCCGAGGGTGAAGCTGAGGCTGTCGCCGTTTTCGAGCTTGCGCGACAGCGACGCCCCAAGGCCGAAGACATCGGCTTCCAGGCTTTTCAGGCGCGGATCCAGCCGGTGCTCGGCGCTGCCGTTGAGGGTGAGGCGGCTGCGGGGCGAGAGGGCCCAGCTGCGGGCGGCAGACAGTTTTGCAAGATTGTAGTTTCGCTGCCCGCCGTACCAGGAGGTGGCGGCAGTGAGGGCGATCCGGGCGTTGCCGCCCTTGTCTGCAGGCCCGGCGGCGAAGGCGTGGCTGAGGGTGATCTCGCCGTAGGTGGATCCGAATTCCGAGTTCCGCGGTGCTGTGGTCATGGTGCGGGCTGCAAGGTCTGCCGCCTTTGCCTTGGCGCTGGAGGACAGAGCCACGCGCTGCACGTAAAGGCGTCCGCTGAGCGTGGTCAGGCTGGCGTCGCTCTGGCGCAGGCGGCGGGTTATGCCGGCATCAAGGGTACCGGTGAGGCCGGACAGCGCAATCGCCCGCGGCCCGAACCTGTTTTCATGCGAGGACAGCCCGTCGATTTCCTGCGTCGCGGCGTCAGAGCCGTTGTTCACGTTGTTCGATGGCTTCAGGCCGCCGCTCAGCCGGAAGGACCAGGGGCTGATGCGGCGCAGCGCCTGATAGTCCTTGGCGATCAGCTCTTCGGCTTTGCTGTCGGGGGCGTAGACGGCCGTGCGGCGCAGCCAGTACTGGGACAGGACCGCGCTGCCGCCCTGAAACGCCAGGCGCGAGGCAAGCTGGGCCATCTGGTACTTGGTGGCGTCGTCGGGGGCAAAGCGGAAGGCGCGGGCGGCGGATTTGCGGCCCTTGGCGGGCTGCCCGGCCTGGGCATAGGCGGCGGCCTGAAGATGCCAGGCCAGGTGGTTCTTGCGGTCGGCCTGCAGCAGCGCGTCCGACAGCCGCAGCGCCAGCTGCGGGTTGCCGGAATTCAAGGCGTGCACCGCCAGAATATGCCCCTGCTGGAGCGACAGGTGAGCCTGTTGCCGTCCGGTTTCCTGCGCTTGGGGCTGCGCAGAACACAGCCCCAGTCCCAGCAGCGCGGCGGCGGCTGCCTTCCGCATGATTTAAGGCGTCGGCTGGTCGCAAAGCGGGTCGCTGCTGGCGCCCCCGCATTGGCCAAGCACAAAGACGCCGTATTCCTCGATATCCGAACCGTATTCGGTGATATGGCCGGTGGCGTGGACACCGCCGGCGACCGACGCGGCATTCGTTCCGGAGAACACACCGCCATATTCGCCGACAGATTGCTGCCCGATCGTTGCCGAACCGGAGAAAGTGCCGTCCGAAGCAATGGCAGTCGGCGCCAGTTCCAGATTTGTCGGCGACACTGATCCGTCATCCCTGACGGCGCGGTTGTAGATCAGGCCATTGACCACATTGTCGGTGAAGTCTGCGTTGACCAGAACGTCGCCAGTGATTTCGGCGGCTTGCGACGGCAGCACGTCGGTTGGAGTGCCGGGCGTCACGGGCAGCAGGTCCTCGCCGCTGCCGGCGGTATTCAAAAGGCCGACGTAGGACCCTGCGTAGCTGACGAGACCGCCGGAGGGCTGATCTGTGACGGGCGCGGAATAAGCGCCGCTGCGGCCGTAGTTGGCGCCGGCGAAATAATAGCCGAACTGACCGCCCGTTGCGACAACAACAGCATACCCGCCCTCGATCTCGCGCGCATAGGCGGTGGAGTGGCGGTCGAGCGAAGAATCCTGAACCGTGTAGGCCTCGTAGCCGTTGCGGTCCAATGACGGTTTGCGCACGTAGGTGGCGGAGAAGGGCGTTTCGTCCAAGCTGACGCCAGTCACGGTCAGGGTCTGGCTTGCGGGATTGTAGCTGACGCTGTCGAGATCGTTTGCAACAGCTTCCGGGATCGTGCCGGTGACGTCATCCGGATCATCTGTCCCGGTGGTAAACGGGTTGCCCCCGCCGCACGCGGACAGCGCGGACGCCGCCGCGATCCCTAGCCAAAAGCGCCTCATCTGCCTTTACCTCAATATCTTTATCGTTTTGCGCCACCATCGGGCGCGGCCGTGGCAAAGTCAATTGAACACTTCTGTTTCCGGCGCAACCGTGGCGGATGCGCTACCTGTATATAGGTCTTTTTGGGGTCGGTCTGAGCATATCTTGTGCTGCGGGGCAGGCGCAAAGGTGATTTTTGCTCTTGGCGGCTGGCGGTGCAGGGGGTATTCCGGGACGTGACATTCAGGGCAAAGCCAGGGGGGGCTCCATGCAGCATTATCTGGATCAGCTGCGCCATATTCTGGACAATGGCGTACCGTCGGACGACCGCACCGGCACCGGCACGCTGAGCTGTTTCGGGATGCAGGCGCGCTACAGCCTGGCCGACGGGTTTCCGCTGGTCACCACTAAGAAGCTGCATCTGCGGTCGATCATCCATGAGTTGCTGTGGTTCCTGTCGGGGGACACCAACATCCGGTACCTGAAGGAAAACGGCGTTTCGATCTGGGACGAGTGGGCGGATGAGAACGGCGATCTGGGTCCGGTTTACGGCCACCAGTGGCGCCGGTTCCCCAAGCTGGAGCTGGCCGAAGGCACCACCGGGGATGAGCCGCTGTACCGGGCGGGCAGTGTCGATCAGATCGCGGATCTGGTGGAGATGATCCGCAAAAGCCCCGACAGCCGCCGCCTGATCGTTTCGGCCTGGAATCCGGCGGACGTGCCGGACATGGCGCTGCCGCCGTGCCATACGCTGTGGCAGGTGCGGGTCGCGGGCGGCAAGATGCATTTGCAGCTGTACCAGCGGTCTGCCGACATGTTCCTGGGCGTGCCGTTCAACATCGCCTCTTATGCGCTGCTGCTGGCCATGCTGGCGCATGTGACCGGATACGAGGCGGGGGATTTCGTGCATACGATGGGCGATGCGCATATCTATTCCAACCATGTGGAGCAGGTGAAGCTGCAGCTGTCGCGCAGCCCCAAGCCGCTGCCGCAGCTGCGGATCAAGCGGCAGGTCAGCTCGATCTTCGATTTCAAGTACGAGGATTTCGAGATCCTGAACTATGACCCGGATCCGGGCATCAAAGCGCCGGTCGCGGTCTGATTTCAAAGGAAAACATCCATGATTACCCTGATCGCTGCGCGGGCGCGCAACGGGGCCATCGGCAAGGACAATGATATCCCCTGGTTTGCGCCGGAGGATTTGAAGGCGTTTCAGCGCGAGACCCTGGGCGGCGCCATCATCATGGGCCGCAACACCTGGGACAGCCTGCCGGTGAAACCCTTGAAGAACCGGCTGAACCTGGTGGTGTCCTCGAACCCCGAGGCGGCAGATATTGTGCTGCCGTCAATCGAAGCGGCGGTGGAAGAGGCCCATGCGCAGGGGCACCGGCGCGTCTACGGCATTGGCGGTGAGGGGATCTACCGCGGGATGCTGGGTATGGCGGACCGGCTGCTGATCACCGAGGTGGATTTGACCATTGAAGAGGCGGATGCCTTTTTCCCGGAGTTCGATCCGGACAATTGGGTCAAGGCCGGTGAAACGGTCCTGCGGGACAGCGATCCGGCCTGCGTGATGGTTGAATATCTGAGGCGGGCGTGACAGGGGCAATATCCCCGGCCCGTCAGTGCCTGCGCCCAGCCCAAGTCCGGGCGCAGTGCGTAATCAATTGATCAAAGCGCTTTAAGCTCTGCAGCCATTTTCCGGCCGTCGCGGCCTTCGGACAGCTCGTAGCCGACTTTCATATTGTCGGCGAGGCCGGTCATGCCCGACCGCTCCACCGCTGAAATGTGCACGAACACATCCTTGCCGCCTTCATCGGGTTCAATAAACCCATACCCCTTGGTGGTGTTAAACCACTTCACGGTGCCGCTTGGCATTTCCCGTGTCTCCTTCTACTTTGCACTCTGCCTTGGGGGCTGCCCAGGGCATCCGGCCGGTTCCTTGGGTCGTTCTGCAAGGCGAGGCCGGACAACCTTGAGTGTTGCACGGGATGCATGAAAATCAAGAGAAACTGGTGAATTCTACCATAAATTGTGTTCGCCGCTTTGCGGGACATAGGGGGAAGCATGAAAATCTACGGGCTTAAAAACTGCGATACCTGCCGCAAGGCTTTGAAACAATTGCCGGATTCCAGTTTGGTCGATATCCGCGCGGATGGAATGCCGGACGGCTTGCTGGAGGCGGCCTATGCTGAATTCGGTGCCAAACTGGTGAATACGCGGTCAACCACCTGGCGCGGGCTCAGCGAGGCGGAGCGGGGCGGTGAACCGCTGGCCCTGCTGCGGACGCATCCGGCGCTGATGAAGCGGCCGCTGATCGAGCGCGACGGGGAATTATTCCTTGGTTGGGATCAGAACACGCGGGCCGCCCTTGGTGCTGCTTGACCGGCTGACTATGTCGGTACGGCAGGTTTTGGGAGAATAAAGATGCGCAATGCAGCCCTGGTTCTGGGGATTGTCGCCGGAATTTTCGGCATGATCGTGGGTTTTTTCGGTTACGGCTACACCGCAGCGGTTGAGCATTTCGGCGAGGTTGAGGGGCTGGCGGAACAGGTCGGCAATGTGCAGCAGCTGCGGCTGCTGGCAGTGCTGTCGCCGCTGCTGGCGATTGCCGGCGGTGCAATGGCGCGGGCGCGGGCCCTGTGGGGCGGCGTTCTGCTGCTGGGCTCGGCCGCTGGCATGTATGGGGGGTTCGGCTTTAATGTCTTTACCATCTTCCCGATCAGCTTTGCCGTCACTGCCGGGCTGATGGCGCTGGCCGCGGGTCAGCCGGATGAACCCAAGGCGCATTTCTGACACCTGCCAAGGGACGGAAAAAGGCGCCGCTGCCGGGGCAGGGCGCCTTGTTCTTTGCCTGGCAGGGCAGGTCAGGCAGCGGCCGGTTTGGCCACCCGCCGCAGCAGCGCGTCGAGGGACAGCGGGCCTGCGCCCTTGACCACCAGCACAAGCAGCAGGAAGGTCCACATCACACGCTGGTCGATCAGGCCGATGCTGTTGTCGAACAGGCTGCCAAGCTTGACGCCGTGGCCGGTGACATCGACCAGGGTCTGCACCCAGATGAATCCGATGGTGCCAAGCGCGGCCAGGCGGGTCAGAAGACCGATCAGGATCAGCGCGGGCAGCACATATTCAGCGACAGTGCCGGCAAAGATCACCAGCCGCTGGAAGATATTCATCTGGGAGACGTCATAGAGGACCTCCTCAGCCGCCTTGGGGAAGATCTGCCCGAAAGCGCCGGCCGAAGGCGTGAAGATAGAGCCGTCGATCTTCAGCCCGGCGGAGTTCCAGTAATAGACCAGGAGGACGGCCGCGAAAACCAGCCGTGCCAGGGTCGGGACCAGGAAGTCCGACGTTCTGTCGGCCTTGCTGGTGATGGAATAGTACGTGGAGACAAGTGCGTGCATGGTCTTACCCTTTGCTGTCCAGGCCGGTTACCGCGCCGCCCTGCAACAGCAGGGCCAGCGTGGCGCCGAGGTCGAATGCTTCGTCTTCGGCGGCGGCGTGTTCCGTCGCTTCGCCGATGGTTGCGCCCGCCATCAGGGCGCTGATCCAGACCGCGCCGGCGGGCGGCAGGATCTGGGGGATGGGGTCGAATTCGGGGCGTGTTATCAGCACGTCCTGGGCTTGCGGTTCAGGCTTGGGCGCGCCGTCTTCGGTGTTGTAGCGCCAGATGGCGTGAATGGGCCAGGGAGAGCGCAGCACCTGCGCCGCCGGCGCCAGTTCCAGCCGGGTGTTCAGCAGCGTATCCGGTGCCATCGCGCCGAGCGCCTCCGGTGCGATGGGGGCGGCATCGGCGGCGTGGTAGGCGCGGCGCAAGGCCAGCTCCAGTCGGGCCACATCGCCGAGGTAGCCCAAGTGCTTGAGCTGCTCCATCCCTTCCAGGAAGGCCGGGAAGTGTCCGCCGTAGAACATCATCAGCGGCGAAGAAGGCGGGTGCTGGCGCAGGTAGAGGCCCGCCAGCCCGTCCATGTTCTGCTTGCCCAGGAGCTTGGCAATCACCGGAAAGGCGCTGTGCATCGCCTCGGTCAGCGAGACCGCGACATTGTTGCGGTAGACGCTGAACCGGCGGCCCGCAGGCGCGCCCAGATGATCGGTGAGGCCGTCCGGCACCGGCTGGCCCGCATCCATCATGGCGCGGGTGAAGTCTGCCTGGGTCACACTCATGCCGGGATGCGCTCCAGCGCTTTTGCGGCGCGGGCGGCCTCGGCCTCCAGCACCGGCCAGTCCGGCACGTCGTTGTCCCATTCGATCAGCACCGGCTTGGGGCCGGATTTGACCAGCGTATAGTCCAAGAGCGCCCAGACCGGGTCCACCACGGCGCGCCCGTGGCTGTCGATCAGCAGCGGGCGGCCCTGGCCGTCCTCATCCTCGTCATGGCCGCCAAGGTGGATTTCGCCGACCTTGTCCAGCGGGAGGGCGTCGATGTAGCCCTGCGGCGAGAAATCGAGGTTGGTGGCGGAGACAAAGACATTGTTCACGTCCAGGAGCAGCCCGCAGCCTGTGCGGCGGGAGATTTCCGCCAGGAAGTCCGGCTCGGACCAGGTGCTTTCTGCAAAGGCGAGGTAGCTGGAGGGGTTTTCCAGCAGCATCCGCCGCCCGATGGTCTCTTGCACCTCGTCGATGTGATCGCAGATCCGCTGCAGGCTGGCATCCGTGTAGGGCAGCGGCAGCAGGTCGTTATAGAAATGGCTGTCGTGGGTGGACCAGGCCAGATGTTCGGAGAAGCTGGCCGGGTTCAGCCAGCCAATCAAATGCTTGAGCCGGGCGAGGTGGTCTGCATCCAGCGGCCCTACGCCGCCGATAGAGAGGCCAACGCCGTGCACCGACATGGCAAAGCGTTCCGCCAGGTGGCGCAGCTGCGCCAGCGGGCGGCCGCCGTCGCCCATGTAGTTCTCCGCGTGGATTTCCAGCCATTTGACCGCGCCGGCATCGGTGGTGATCCGGGCAAAGTGCTGCGGCTTGTAGCCCACGCCGGGGGCGGCGGGCAGTTTGTCATGGGCAGCGGCGTCAAGCATGGCGGGTCCTGTTAACGGGGGCAGCCGGGGCGGGAGTTTGCGCTCCCGCCCCTGAACTTCAGCGGCGATTATGCCGGCAGGTCGCGCTCCAGCGGCTCCAGCGAGCCGTTGCGCTCAGTGCCGTCTGCCATGGCCGGCAGCTCCATGCCTTCGCAGGTGCCTGCGTCAACCAGGGTCCAGGCGTTGCCTTGGTAATCGACGGTCGAGGTGCCTGCGCAAGTGGTGCCGGGGCCTGCGGCGCAGTCGTTCTGGCCTGCCAGCGATACGCCATAGCACTTTTCCTTGGTGCCGGCGGCGGCGGGGATGGTGGAAGCTGCGGTCAGAGCGGCGGCTACGGCACCCGCAACGGCCAGGGATTTTGCGGTGTTCGACATCTCGTGAATTCCTTTCGGTTCTACATGCGGTGTCGTGATGACACGGAAACACTAACCCGAGGTTTTCCGGAGTTTAAGTCACGAGGCCGTGTCTCACATCCGCGTCAGAGCATGTGACCCGAAGGGGTGTGTGAAAGTGACTTAACCGTTTGCTTTAAAGGCGTTTTAATGTCGGTTGAAACAAAGCGGCCCCCGAGTGGGGGCCGCTTGCGTTAAAAATAGGGGGAATTGTTACAGAAGATCCGGCGGGGTGGCTTCCGCCGCCAGCGCCTTTGTAACATTTTCGAGGCTCTCGACCTTGGTCTGCTTTTCACCCAGGCGGCGGACGGAGACGGTGCGCTCCTCCACTTCGCGATGGCCGACGGCGAGAATGACCGGAACCTTGCCCACCGAATGTTCGCGGACCTTGTAGTTGATCTTCTCGTTGCGGATATCGGCCTCGGCGCGCACGCCGGCCTTTTGCAGTTCGGCAACAACCTCCATCACGTAGTCATCCGCCTCCGAGGTGATCGAGGCGACCACCACCTGGCGCGGCGCCAGCCAGAACGGCAGCTTGCCGGCGTGTTCCTCGATCAGGATGCCGATGAAACGCTCAAAAGAGCCCAGGGTGGCGCGGTGCAGCATGACCGGGCGGTGCTTGGCGCCGTCAGCACCGATATAGGTGGCGTCCAGGCGCTCCGGCAGCACAAAGTCCACCTGATGGGTGCCGCACTGCCAGTCGCGGCCGATGGCGTCGGTCAGTACAAACTCCAGCTTGGGGCCGTAGAAGGCGCCTTCGCCCGGGTTCAGTTCCGGCTCGATTCCAGCGGCGCGGGTGGCGGACAGCAGCGCGGCCTCGGCCTTGTCCCAGACCTCATCGGAACCGGCGCGGGTGTCCGGGCGGTCGGAGAATTTGACCGAGAACTTCTCGAAGCCGAGGTCCTTGTAGATGGTCGACAAGAATTCGATGAAGGTGGCGGTCTCGGACTCGATCTGATCTTCCGAGCAGAAGATATGCGCGTCATCCTGGGTGAAGCCGCGCACCCGCATAATGCCGTGCAGCGCGCCCGAGGGCTCATAGCGGTTGCAGGAGCCGAATTCGGCCATGCGCAGCGGCAGGTCGCGGTAGGACTTCAGGCCCTGCTTGAAGATCTCCACGTGGCAGGGGCAGTTCATCGGCTTCAGTGCGTTCACCGCCTTTTCGCGGGCGTGCTCCTCGTCAACCTCGACGATGAACATGTTCTCCTGGTATTTGTCCCAGTGGCCCGAGCGTTCCCACAGCTTGCGGTCGACCACCTGCGGGGTGTTCACCTCGACATAGCCGCCCTTGCGCTGCTGGCGGCGCATATAGTCCTGCAGCTGGGTGTAGACGGTCCAGCCGTTCGGATGCCAGAAGATCTGGCCCGGGGCTTCTTCCTGCATGTGGAACAGGTCCATCTCACGGCCCAGCTTGCGGTGGTCGCGCTTGGCGGCCTCCTCCAGCATGTGAAGATGCGCCTTCAGCTTTTCCTTGCCGGTGAAGGCGACGCCGTAGATCCGCTGCAGCATGGCGCGGGAGCTGTCGCCGCGCCAGTAGGCGCCCGCGATGCTCATCAGCTTGAACGCATCGCCCGGCAGCTGGCCGGTGTGCTGCAGGTGCGGGCCGCGGCACAGGTCCTGCCAGTCGCCGTGCCAGTACATGCGCAGCGGCTCATCGCCCGGGATGCTCTCGATCAGCTCGACCTTATAGGGCTCATTATTGTCGGTGTAATGCTGGATCGCGCGGTCGCGCTCCCACACCTCGGTGCGGACCTCATCACGCTTGTTGATGATTTCCTTCATCTTCTTCTCGATGGCGCCGAGATCCTCCGGGGTGAAGGGTTCCGCACGGTCGAAGTCGTAGTACCAGCCGTTTTCGATCACCGGGCCGATGGTGACCTTGGTGTCGGGCCAGATTTCCTGCACAGCGCGCGCCATGACGTGCGCCAGGTCGTGGCGGATCAGCTCGTTGGCCTGCGCCTCGTCCTTCATGGTGTGGATGGCGATGGTGGCGTCGCCGTCGATCGGCCACTGCAGATCCCAGTGCTGATCGTTGACGGTGGCGGAGATGGCCTTTTTGGCCAGCGAGGTCGAGATGTCAGCGGCCACCTGCGCAGGGGTTACGCCTGCGTCGTAGGATCGTGCATTGCCATCGGGGAAGGTGAGAGAGATTTGGGCCATTGGCTGGCTGCTCCTCGTCGGTTTGGCGCCCACAGAACGCCCGGTTGCGGGTATGTGTTTCGTCCGCGCGTTTTGCGGTCAAAGCCGGTGCAAGTCAAGGCGGCTTTGCACGTGATTGTATTCACGACGGAAAATCGGATTGTGTGCCTGTGCATGCGATGGCACATATGTGTATACTGTTAAGCGATTGAAAAATAACAGAAAAAAATGTTGCCATGCGTGGCAATCCGGGGCAGGGTGGCCGAAATCTTAGGCCCAATGGACATACCAGGAGTGTTCCGATGACCCGCCCGAACCCGAACTTTGACCTGACGGTTGAAGATGTGGATCTGATTGAAACCGCGCTGTGCCAGTCACAAAAGATACTGTCCCAGCGCCATCTGTCTTATGAGCATTGCGCGCATATCGAAGGCGGGGCCAGCCAGGAAAAGGCGGTGCGAACCAAGGAGGCCTTGGGCCGGATCCAGAGCCTGCTTGGCCGCTTGCAGACGCAGAAGGCCGACGGAGCACCGGCTGCCGGCCTGTCCTGATGCCTTACCTTCAGGCGGGCGTCCGGCCCGCCTGAAGGTAAGCGAGGGGCCGGCCCCTCGCGCTCCCCGGGATATTTCCGGCCAGATGAAGGGGATCCCGGCTCAGGGCGCGGGCGAGGGGACGCCTTGGCGGATCACGGCGGAATAGTCCGGGGTGAGGCCATGCGCCCGGGCGATGGGGGTGATGCTGCCGAGAGCGCGCAGCTCTTCGACGCTGCGGCTTTGGTCCAGCACACCCTGCTCCCAGGCGTAATCCGGCAGGTAGCCGTTGGCCAGCACCCGCCAGTCCAGCGGTACTTCTGCGGCGAAAGTGCGGATCAGCGCCATCACCACGGTCGTGCAATTGGTGGTGAGCGAATTGTACCACTGCGGCTGCGCGGCAAGGCTGTTGGCGGCCGCCACATAACGCAGCAGCAGGGCGCGGCCGGTGTCGGGGCTGACGCCGATGCGGAACAGCTGCACGTCTTCGCCGCGGGCGTTGGTGCGGGTGCCGACCAGGTCGCGCTCATCCGCGGCGATCAGCACCAGGGTGTTGGATTTGAAAAGGTCGGCAACGGGGGAGAAGCCGCCGCCCTCCTGGCGGCGCACCTCGACCGACCAGGCGATCTGCCCGCCGTTTTCAAAGCCGAAGCTGACGATCATATGCGCCATCTGCGGCCCTGCCCAGTAGGACATGAACAGGTCCACGGTCTGGAGCGCAGTCAGGTCGTAGCTGCGGGTTTCCCAGTTCACCGTGTAGTCTTCAGGCGTTTCCCAGGTAAAGTTGCGGACATCGGTGAGGGTGAGGATATCGCCCTCCACTTCGCCGGTGACCTGGCGGGCAACATCGGGGGACCAGTTGCCGCCCTCGGGCGGGGTGAGGGTGGACCACCACAGGATCACCGCAGCGAGCGCCAGGGCAAATGTGGTGAGCGCACGCAAGGCGCGTCGGCGGAACAGCCCGGCCATGACGGCCAGGCCCAGCAGGGCAAACCCGCCCGACAGGGCGGCGCGCGGCAATGTGCCGAAGGGCAGCCGGTACCACAGCGCCAGCGCTGCCCAGGCAGTGGCCAGCGCCACGGCGAGGATGGCAACGGCCAGCGCGGCGGTTTTGAAGAATTTGAACATGCGCATGGTCCCCCGGAAAATTTTGGCGGACCATAAGGAGGACGGCGGGGGGCTTGCAAGCAGGCTGTGCTGCCGCTTGCAGGGCAGGCAAAGCCGTGCCACATCTTGAGGAAAAGGACAGGAGACCAAAGACATGCCCGCCACATCGTTTCTCGACACCGCCCAAGGCCGCCGGATTGCCTATCACAAGAGCGAAGGGCAGGGGCCGTGCGTGGTGTTTCTGGGCGGGCTGAAATCCGACATGGAGGGCACCAAGGCGGTGCATCTGGAGGCCTGGGCCAAGGCGCGCGGCCAGGCGTTTTTGCGGTTTGACTACTCGGGCCATGGCGAAAGCTCCGGCACATTCGAGGAAGGCTGCATCGGGGATTGGCATGAGGACACGTTGGCGGCGGTGGAGC
This sequence comes from Leisingera caerulea DSM 24564, assembly GCF_000473325.1. Lineage (NCBI taxonomy): Bacteria > Pseudomonadati > Pseudomonadota > Alphaproteobacteria > Rhodobacterales > Roseobacteraceae > Leisingera > Leisingera caerulea. The sequence continues at coordinate 277,241 of NZ_KI421514.1, read as the reverse complement.
AGCTGACCGAGGGCGAGATCGTGCCGGTGGGCTCCTCGATGGGCGGCTGGCAGGCGCTTTTGCTGGCGCGCGAGATGCCGGAACGGATCAAGGGGATGGTGACCATCGCCGCGGCGCCGGATTTCACCGAGGATGGCTATTGGGCGAATTTCTCTGCGGAGCAGAAAGCGGAGCTGGAGAGCAACGGCTATGTGGAGCTGCCGAGCGACTACATGGAGCCCTACCACATCTCCAAGCGGATGATCGAAGACGGGCGCAAGCGGCTGGTGCTGCGCACGCCCCTGTTCCTGCCGTTCAAGGTGCGCTGCCTGCAGGGGACTGCGGACACAGCGGTTTCGACCCATACTGCGCTGCGGCTGCTGGAGCACGCCACCTGCCCGGACATGCGGCTGAACCTTGTGAAAGACGCCGATCACCGGTTTTCGGACGGGCCTTGCCTGAAAATGATCGAAGATGCGGTGCTGGACATTCTGGGCGAGGGCTGACGCCGCGCCATCGTCCCGGTCAGCGCCGGTCAGCGCCGGTCAGGCTGGTCCGGCCGAGGGTGGGCTTTTGCCGCCCGGTCAGCGCGGGCAGCGGCATTTTTGGACGCAGTTTGAAACGCGGGGGAAAGATGGATCAAAGAATAAGCCTGATAACGCTGGGCGTCCCGGACATGGAGAAAGCCGCAGCTTTCTATGAGGCGTTGGGCTGGCAGCGGGCAGACAGCCCGGACGGGGTGATCGCCTTTGACCTGATCTCGCAGACCTTGGGGCTGTACCCGCTGGCGGCGCTGGCGGCCGATATTGGTTTGGAGGAGCGGGAGCTGGGCACCGGTGCCATGACGCTGAGCCACAACACCCGCAGCAAGGAAGCGGTAGCAGAGCTGATGGCGGCCGCAGAAGCCGCAGGCGCCAAGGTTCTGAAGCCGGCAGGATGTGTTCTGGGGCGGCCATCACGGCTATTTCCGCAGCCCGGACGGGCATATCTGGGAGATCGCCTTCAACCCGTTTTCCCCGCTGGCGGAGAATGGCGCCTTTCGCTGGAACGGTTATTGAGCGTGGCGCGGCGGCGGCAGCGGTCGGGCAAATCGCTGGCGGCGGGAGGTTTTTGTTGATCCCCTGGCCGGCTATCCGCAAAGTCGGAACAACGGGTGGCAGGCAAACCGCGAGGGCAGGATATGCCTCAAGACCAGCAACCGAGCCGCGAACCTTTGGTTCTGCTGCCGGGGATGATGTGCGACGGCCGGATCTTTGACACTCAGATCAGGACCTTTTCCGGCAGCATGCCGGTGATGGTGCTGCCGCTGGCAGGCGGCGACACGGTGGAGAAGATTGCCGCCCGGATGCTGAGCCACCTGCCGCCGCGCTTTGCGCTGGCGGGGCTGTCGATGGGCGGGATCCTGGCGATGGAGCTGGTGCGCCGGGCGCCGGAGCGGATCAGCCGGTTGTGCCTGATGGGGGCGAGCCCGCTGGCGGAGACGCCGGAGCAGGCCGCCGACCGGGAGCCGCAGATCATCGCGGCGCGGGCCGGGCGGCTGGAGGATGTCCTGCGCGCGGCGCTGCCGATGGAGGCGCTGGCGCCGGGGCCTTTGCGGCTGGAGGTGCATAACCTGTTTTGCCACATGGGGATGGAACTGGGGCCGGAGCTGTATGTGGCGCAGGCGCGCGCCCTGCAGCGGCGGCCCGACCAGCAGGCCACGATGCGGCGGGTGCACATGCCAACGTTGGTGCTGTCGGGGGAGCATGACACCATCGTGCCGCCGGCCAAGCAGGAGCTGCTGGCACAGCTGATCCCGCACGCGCGTCTGGAGGTCATCCCGGAGGCCGGGCATTTCCCGGTGCTGGAGGCGCCCGATGCGGTGAACCGGGCGCTTCTGCACTGGCTGGCGGTACCTGCCTAAGGATACAGCGCCGCGCGCTGCGCTTTGCTGAGCAATTCGGGCTCGGCCACCGGTTTGCCGGTTTCCGCATCAAAGAATGGCGTCTCTTTCCAGCGGCCCGACAGGCGGGCGGTGATCATCCGGCTGAGGATGCCCCAGGCCATGACACCGCCGCCTTTGGTCCGGGACTGTTTGCCCGGGACAGGGAGGAAGGCCTGGGCGCGGATCTTGCCAAGCGCGGATTTGTCCTCGAACACATCAGAGCGCATCCCGGCAAAGGGCAGGCCGGGCTTGGCCAGCGTATTGGCAAACGGCGTGCCGCAGCAGGCGGCGTACCAGCGCAAAGGGCCGCGGCGGCCGAGGCGGATCGCCTTCAGCTGCTCTGCCCCTTGGGTGATGGTGATGGTATCGGGCGACAGCTGGAACAAATCGACCGGATCCGGGGCCGGATCCGGCTGGCCGTGATACAGCTCATTGGCGCGGCAGTCGGCGCAGTAGCAGACAACGCGGGTGCCGGTCTTGACACCCGCTGCTGAAACTTCGCCGCGCAAGGTCCCGCAATTGCAGGAGAATGCCAGGCCGGCAACCATCCCGTCAGGCGGCCGTGTTCTTGTTGGCCGGCTTGCGGGCCGGTTTGCTGCGACCGTTGGCGTTCATGAAGTCGATCACCAGCGGCCGGATGTTGTCGCGCCAGCTGCGGCCCGCAAAGATGCCGTAGTGGCCAGCGCCCGGCTCCACATGACTGGCCTTCTTGCTTTCCGGCAGGCCGGTGCAAAGGTCCAGCGCCGCGACGCATTGCCCGGGGGCGGAGATATCGTCCTTGGCGCCTTCGACGGTCTTGACCGCCACATCGGTGATCTTGCTGAAATCGACTTTGTGGCCGTTGACGGTAAAGTCGTTCCGGGCGATCTCGCGCTTCTTGAAGATCCGCTCCACCGTCGACAGGTAGAATTCAGCGGTCATGTCCATCACCGCCAGGTATTCATCATAGAAACGGTTGTGGGCATCGTGGTCCGAGGCCTCCCCGCGGGAGACACGCTGGATCTGGTCCATGAAGGCCTTGGTATGGCGCTCGCCATTCATCGACATGAAGGAGGAGAGCTGCAGCAGGCCGGGATAGACCTTGCGCCCGACGCCCGGGTATTTGAACCCGACCTGCTGGATCATGGTCTCCTCCAGCTGGCCCATGGTGACGCGGCGGCCGAAGTCGGTGACCTCCGTCGGGGTGGCGTCCGGGTCCACCGGGCCGCCGATCAGGGTCAGCGAGGAAGGCTGCGCCTTGGGCTCGCGCTCCGCCAGGTATGCGGTGGCGGCCAGCGTCAGCGGCACCGGCTGGCAGACCGCGACGACATGGGTGTCGGGGCCGAGCTCGCGCATGAAATCGACGAGGTATAGCGTGTAATCCTCAATATCGAATTTCCCCGCGGAAACAGGGATGTCGCGGGCGTTGTGCCAGTCCGTCACATAGACTTCGCAGTTGACGATCAAGCTTTTGACGGTGGACCGCAGGAGGGTGGCGTAATGGCCGGACATTGGCGCGACCAGCAGCACCTTGCGCGGCTGTTCCTCGCGGCCGTTGACCTTGAAATGGATCAGGTCGCCAAAGGGGCGTTCCACCACGGTGGTGATATCGACCAAGTGGTCCTTGCCGTCTTCGCAGGTGAAGGTGCGGATGCCCCAGTCGGGTTTCACCACCATCCGCTGGTAAGTGCGTTCGGTCACCTCGCCCCACGCGGCCATCCAGCTGAGCGCGGGATTTGGCAAGGCGGAAAAGACCGGGTAAGATGCCATGGAGAGGGCGGTGGCGCCCAGCCATTGGTTGGTGTTCCGGACGGTCTCCATCAGGTCGTAGGTCATCATGTATCGCATGCGCGTCTCCTTACGGGCTCTGTCCCCGCGTCATCGGACCAGAAAATCCGGAACATCGGACCAATCGCCGCTTTGCCCTGCCTTTTGCAGACGAGTATTCTGCATAGCAGAAAGCCTATGAGGGATTCCTTTATATGACAACTAGTGACGAAGTATCCGCAACGTCCAATTCTGAGAGCTTTGAAAAACTTAAGGAAAATATGAGCCGCGTCGAGGAGTTGAGCAAGCGCCTGGCCGAGGTGATGTCCCGGAAAGTGCCGCATAACCCGGCTCTGGACGGTCCGAATCAAGAACTTTATGCGCGTGCAGCAACCGCCTATTGGACGGAGGCGATGCAGAATCCTGCCAAGCTTTTGGAGCATCAGCTCGAATTCTGGAGTAAATCTGTGCTGAATTTCGCCGAGGCGCAGAAAGCTCTGACCGGACAATTGGACAGCACAGATGACGGCGGCCCCAAGGACCGCCGTTTTTCGAATCCGCTGTGGCAAAGCAGCCCTTACTTCAACTATGTCAAACAGCAGTACCTGACCAACGCCGAAGCGATCCGCAAGGCGGTGCAGAGTGCCGGCGAGATGGATGGCAAGGACAGGCAGCGGCTGAGCTACTTTGCCGATCAGATCATCGAGATGATGTCGCCGACCAATTTCCTGCCCACCAATCCGGATGCGCTGGAGAAGGCGGTGGAAACCGAAGGCCAGTCGCTGGTCGACGGGCTGGAGAACCTGGTCAGCGACCTGGAGGCCAACAACGGCGAGCTGGTGGTGCGGCTGGCAGATGAGAGCGCGTTTGAGCTGGGCGGAAATATCGCCACCACGCCGGGCGACGTGATCTACCGCAACCGGATGATGGAGCTGATCCAGTACAAGCCGGTGACGGAAACCGTGCATGAAACCCCCATCGTGCTGTTCCCGCCCTGGATTAACAAATTCTACATCCTCGACCTCAAGGCGCAGAACAGCCTGATCAAATGGGTGACTGAGCAAGGCTACACGCTGTTCGTGGTGTCCTGGGTCAACGCCGATGCCAGCCTCGCCGATGTCGGGATGGAGGATTACATTCAGGAGGGCTTCCTGACCGCGATCGAAAAGGCCAAGGAGGTCTGCAAGGTCGATCAGGTCAATGCAGTGGGCTACTGCATCGCCGGTACCACCCTTGGACTGACCCTGTCGCTGCTGAAACAGCGCGGCGACAAGTCGGTGAAATCGGCAACCTTTTTCACCACCTTGACCGATTTCGGCGAGCAGGGCGAGTTCACCCCCTTCCTGCAGGACGATTTCGTCGACGGTATCGAGGCGCAGGTGGAGCAGGAGGGGCTGCTGCGGTCGTGGGTGATCGCGCGGACCATGTCGTTCCTGCGCTCCAAGGACCTGATCTATGGTCCGGCTGTCAAAAGCTACATGATGGGCGAGACACCGCCCGCCTTTGATCTGCTTTATTGGAACGGCGACGGCGCCAACCTGCCGGGGCGGATGGCGATCCAGTACCTGCGGGGGCTGTGCCAGAACAACGAATTCGTCGGCGAGGGGTTCGAGCTGATGGGCCACAAGCTGCATATCAAGGACGTGGATGTGCCGCTGATGTCGATCACCTGCGAAACCGACCACATCGCCCGCTGGAAGGACTGCTACCGCGGCGTGCAGCAGATGGGGTCGCGCAGCAAAGGCTTTATCGTGTCGCAGTCCGGCCATATCGCGGGCATCGTCAACCCGCCCAGCAAGAAGAAGTACGGCCATTACACCAACGACGATCTGAAGGGCGACAGCGAGGCCTGGATGGAAGGCGCGGAGTTCCACGAGGGCTCCTGGTGGCCGCGCTGGAATGACTGGCTGAAAAAGCGGTCCGGCAAGCAGGTTACCGCCCGCGAGGTCGGGGATTCGGGATACCCCTCTTTGATGCCGGCGCCGGGGTCCTATGTGAAGGTCAAGGCAAACAGTTGATTCCACGGGATTTACAAACTTTTTCTGCACCGCAGCATAAAAAACCTTGAAATGCTGCGGTGCGGCACGCATATTCCTCTCATGCTAAGAGCGCAGGATGGTCCTGCTGCAGCTTTCTGAGGAATTAGAACTATGGCAAAGACCCAAGACTTCACCGCGATGATGAAAGACTTCATGGGCGCCTTCCCGGTCGACACCAAGGCGATGGAAGACGTGTTCAAGAACACCGCAGCCCTGAACGAAAAGCTGTCCGCCGTTGCGCTGGACGCTGCCGGCAAATCCGCCGAGATCTCGAACAAGTGGACCAAAGAAACCATCTCCAAGCTGGGCGATGTTTCCAAGGTCAAGGCAGAGCCGGCCGACTACGCCAAGGCCGCAACCGATTTCGCTTCCGCTTCCGCTGAAGTGGCTGCTGAAAACATGGCTGCCTTTGCTGAAGTGGCCAAGAAGGTTCAGATGGACACCGTCGAGCTGATGATGGCCGCTGGCAAGGACATGACCGAGGAAGCAACCGCTGCCGTGAAAAAGGCCACTGACGAAGTGACCACCGCAGCGAAAAAAGCTTCGGCAACCGCCAAGTAAGCACGTCCGCGATCCGGCCCTCGCTCTCCTCCCTGACGGAGCCGGACCGTGAAGAAGGGCAGGCCGCAAGGCCTGTCCTTTTGCGTTTCAGGGGGGGTTATTCAGGCAATCCGGCCTGGCGCAGGCCTTCGCAGTAATGCTCCAGGTCCTGTGCCCGGGCAAAGGGCAGCGTCTTGCTGATGCGGGCAACCGAGAATCCGGGCTCCAGGTCCAGAACGCGCCCGCATTCCCGCGCTGCAGCGGGCCGGTTCCCCAGCTGGGCATAGCAGGCGGCCAGATGGCGGTGCGGGACCGGGAACCCCGGGAACAGCTCAATCGCCTTGGTGACCTCGGAAACAGCCGGATCATAGGCCCGGCACATGTACAGGGCGAGCCCCCGGAACCAGTGGAAATATGTCGGGTGGAACGGATTCAGGGCCGTGGCCTGGTCCAGTTCCGCCAGTGCCTTTTCCGGCCTGCCCTGATAGATCAGGGACAGCCCGCGGAAAGCCATGGTATCGGTGTCGTTGGGGTTCAGCATCAAGGCGCGCTGAAAGTGGTCCTCTGCCAGTGTGAAGTTTCCCTTGCACAGATGCATCACGGCAAGCCTGCGCTGCGCAACGCTGTCGAGCGGGTCGATGCGGGCGGCATGGCGCAGCAGCGGAAAGGCCTTGTCCAAGGTCAATTCCGCTGACACGGCCCAGCCGCTCATCCACTCCACCAAATAAGTCAGCGCCAGCCCGGAATAGGCCGCTGCATTGCCGAAGTCGGCATCGCAGGCTTGCTGGTACAGTGTCCTGCACTGTGTGAGCCTGCCGCGGGAATCCAAGATGAGGGACCTGGCTTGCATTACCAGTTCCCGCCCCGTCGGCGTGCCGCGTTTGGCCGCGCGCATGGCTGATTTTTGGCTTGCAACGGACTGAAGCTGCGTCGCGAGGGTCTGGGTGATCTGAGCGGCCAGCGCATCCTGCTGTGAAAAATCGGTGCAATCTTCCCGGTCATAGCGGCCGCTCCACAGGGACAGGCCGCTGGCGCCATCTGAAAGTGTGACAGTGACACGCAGCTTCCCGGGCAGCTGCCGGACGCTTCCTTCAGCCAGAAACCGCACGCCCAGCTCGGCTGCCGCCACTGAGGGGCTGGCTTTGCTGCCGGCGAACTGCAGCGCCGCATTGCGGGACACAACGCGCAGCGCGCGGTACCGGGACAGCCCGATCGTTATGTCCTCAGTTAGCGTTTGCGCCATGTCTTCGGCTTCGGTGCTGGCCGGAGAGGCGCTGGCAAAGGGAAGCACGGCCACCGATGCCTCCGGCGAGGGGCCTTCAGGATCCAGGGCAGGCAGGGAGTTGCCAGCGATGCGGTAGATGCGCACCGGTTCGGCAATGTTGCGGACCTGCTGCAGACCCAAGTCGTCGAATGCAGCGCCGACCCTGCCGCGGACCTGTTCATGCACGGTGCCGGAGAGGCAGATTTCTCCCGGCGCAGCGAGGCTTTGCAGGCGGGAGGCAACATTCACGCAATTGCCCAGCAGGTCATCGTCCGACGGGAACACCGTGCCCGAGTGGATGCCCATCCTCAGTCTGAGGCTCAGCCCGCGGGGGCCGTTGCGGCTGGCTGCTGCCTTGCCGGAAATAGCCATTGCCGCCTTCACAGCTGGCACCGCGGAGCGAAACTCCATCAGGAAACCGTCACCCACTGTTTTGACAACCCGTCCGCCGTGCTCCCCGGCAGCCGGGGCGATGATGCGGTTGCCAAGATCGCGGACCGCCGCAATGGTTTCGGCTTCCTGCGCCTCAACCAATGCGGAATACCCCGCAACGTCTGCGATCAGAACGGCGGCTTGTCTTTGCCTGTCCCCTTGGTCAGCCATCTTCCCCGCTACCATGCACTCAAAGACCTGACATTAATTGTATCACATTGAGAATCTTTTGCTGCTCTTTAGATGCAGAAAATGAAGATTCTGGCGCAGCCTGGTCCGCTTCAGCGTCAAAAATGAGCAGTGCGGAAGCTGGAGTGCTGCACTTTCCAGCCGGTCAGACGGCGCAGCCTGCCGGACGCCATCTGCTGATCCAGTGCCGGCCCCTCGGCCCAAGCGCCGTATTTGATCAGTACATGTTTCAGGCTGCGCACCACATAGCTGGCATCATGCCCGTGGCGGCGGGCGATTTCACCAGTGATTTCCGAAACGGGAACGCCGGTTTCGGCACTGGCATTGAAATGGCCGGTGAGCTGCGGCCGCTCCAGCAGAAGCCGGTAGGCCCGGGCCAGGTCCGCCCGGTGGATCAGCGGCCAGCGGGTGGTGATGCTGCCCCAGATCTCGAACGGTTGGCCGTCGCGGGCGGCCTCCAGATAGCGGGAGAAGGCGCCGCCGCCCTCGTGGTAGACCATCGCCGGGTGCACGACCGCGGCAGAGAGGGCAGGGGACGCCAGCACCTTTTGGCTGTTTTCCTGCATCCAGGCAAAGGGTTTGATCGGCCGCATCGGGCTGGCCTCATCCGCAACCCGGCTGCCGGTGGCGCCATAAAGCCAGCAGCCGCCGGTGTAGAGCAGCCGCAGCGGCTCAGGGCGCAGGGCCGCCTGGCGCAGGATGGCGGTAACGGCGGCGGTGTCGGCCTGCGCCATGCCGTCGTCGAAGGTGGCGGCCAGCTGGATCAGCGCATCAGTGCCGATAACCTCCCCGACCCAGCTGCCGGGGCGGCGCAGATCGCCGCGCAGGGGGCGGGCGCCCATTGCCTCCAGATTGCGGTCCGAGGCCGCCGAGCGGCTGAGGCCGGTGACATGATGGCCGTTGCGGACCAGTTCGTGGGTGACGGCAGTGCCGATGGACCCGGTGCCGCCGAGAATCAGAATTTTCATTTCCTGTGCGCTCCTGCTGCGGTTTGTGCTGCAGGACAGATCTGTAAAAGCTCAAGCCAGGTTCAGGTCAAGGGTTGATACGGCAGGCTGCCGGCGGCCCTTGCGGGAACAAATGTTGCGGAAACTGCGCTGAGGCTTCCCTTTTGTTCTGCAGTGGCATAGGCTTTGCTGCGATGCGTCATGACCGGGGAGGGAGCACATGGCAGAACAGGACAAACCCTTGCTGATCAAACGGTATGCCAGCCGCAGGCTGTATAATACCGAGACCAGCGATTACGTCACGCTGGAGGATATCGCGGGGTTTATCCGGGATGGCCGCGAGGTGCAGATCGTCGATCTGAAAACTGGCGATGACCTGACCCGCCAATACCTGCTGCAGATCATCGCGGAGCATGAAAGCCGCGGGGAAAACGTGCTGCCGGTGAATGTGCTCAACGATCTGGTGCGCAGCTACATGGTGCCCGGCGGCGGGGTGATGCCGCAATTCCTGCAGACCTCATTCGACATGCTGCGCGAAAGCCAGTCGAAGATGATGGAGAACATGAACGCGATGAACCCGATGGCGAAGATACCAGGGTTCGAGGCGGTGAAAGCGCAGCAGGAGGCGTTCCTGAAGGCGATGACCAGCGGCTTTGGCACGGCGGGCTGGACCGGCGGCGCGCGCGATGAGGAGAAATCCGACGGCGGCGGCGAGGATCTGGATGACATCAAAAAGCAGCTGGCGGAGCTGCAGGAAAAGCTGTCCAAGATGAAGTGAGCCTGAGCGGTTCGCACTGACAGCAAAGCCCCCGGTCCAGTTTGGCGGGGGCTTATTTCTTGCGCGGTCTGGCGGGGCGGATCAGGAGCCGGCTTCGACCTTCAGCACGTTGTGCAGCCGGTGATACGGGGCGTTCTTTACGATCTGATCGAGATCCTTTGCCTCAGGAGCGGGGCGCGCGCGCAGGAACAGATAGGCGCTGGCGCCAAAAGACAGGGCGCAGGCGCCGATGATCGTGCTGACGATGACAGTCTCAAGTCCCATGGCTTCAAACATGTGTTTCTCCGGTTGCACTGTCAATATAGGGGAGGAATGCTGAAAATTCCATATCACTTCCCGTCCGGCCCGATTTTGCCAGCTTCCAAAACGTGGCGGGCCAGGGAGTCGGCGCTGTCGCGTGCCTGTGCGTGGCGGCGCATGTTCACCCGTCCGCCGATTCTGGAGGCGGTGGCAAAGACAAAGCCCGAGAACGACAGAAGGGTGAGGCCGAAGGCCAGCCCGCCAGTCACCGTGCCGGCAATCGCCGCACCAAAGCTCGCCAGCAGCGCGCCGGCTGCCAGCCGCTGCGCCCATTGGCCGATGACCTGATCTGCATCGCGGGCTTGGGCTTCTGTCTCTGCCGCTTCGGTGGCAAAGGCGGTCAGCAGGTCGGCCACGGCAAGACCGCAGTCCGGGTCATTCGATGCGCGGATAGCGGCAAGCAGGGCGGCCCGTTCAGCCCGGTCTGAGATAACCGCGCTGATGATCCGGGTCAGGTCGCCCTTGGGGAGGGAATCCCCCATGCTCAGAGAGTTGGCCATGGCAACCAGCGCGGTGGCCGGGCGCCGCTTGAATTCGGACGGGGCTTTCATGGGTGGCAAGGTGAAGGGCACAAGCCTGGATTGCAATCATGAATAACCCCGGCGCAGGGCCGGGGCTTCAATTGTCAGGTCCTGGCTGAGTCTCAGGCGGCGGCCTTGCCCATGGTTTCTTCGACCGCCCCCAGCAGGATGTCCGCGATCACGTCCAGTTCAGCGCGGGTCAGGCGCACCGGCAGGCGCACGTCGCAAGCCTTCATCAGCATGGCGCGGGTCTGCGGCAGCTCGGGCAGGTCGCGCAGGAACTGCCAGTTCCAGAAGGCGCGGGCGTTGTCGGTGGACAGGCCAAAGACCTGCACCTTGACGCCCTTGGCCTCTGCGGTGGCGGCAAAGGTGCGGGTCTGGTCTCCGCTCAGGCCCACCAGGTTGAACTGGATCGAATCCGGTGCGCGGTGTTCCGGGCCCAGCGGCTGGGGCACGTCAAAGAAGCGGGAGGCGTTCAGCCGCTCCGCCACGTAATCGTAGTTGGCGAGGCCATCCCGCACCCGGCGCGCCAGCTCCGGCAGCTGCGGGCGGATCACGGCGGCGGACAGGTTGCTCATCCGCAGATTATAAAGCGGCAGCTGGTTCTGCCACTTTGAAAAAGCTTGCGCCAGATCCGGGGTGTTTTCGCCGTGCGGGCCCTTGTGCTTTTTCCAGTTGTGCTCATAGGCGCCTGACATGATCACAGCGCGGGCAATCAGGTCGGCGTCGTCAGTGATCAGGATGCCGCCTTCGCCTGCGTTGACCATCTTGTAGGACTGGAAGGAGAAGCAGCCGACCTTGCCGATGGTGCCGATGTTCCGCCCGTTCCAAGTGGTGCCCAGCGAATGGGCCGCGTCCTCGACCACCGGGATGCCGCGGGCGTCGCACAGCGCCATGATCGCATCCATGTCGGAGGTATGGCCGCGCATGTGGCTGATGATCACCGCCTGCACGCCGTCCAGCTTGGACTCGAAATCGCCCAGGTCGATGCGGTAATTCTCGCCCACTTCACACAGCACCGGCACGCAGTCGGCATGCACGACCGAGGACGGCACGGCGGCAAAGGTGAAGGCGGGGATTAGCACGCGCGCATCGCGGGGAAGGCCAAGCGCCTTCAGCGACAGGAACAAGGCTGCGGAGCAGGAGGAGACCGCAAGCGCGTATTTGCTGCCCAGCAGTTCTGCATATTCCTGTTCCAGCAGCGTGACCGGCGCGTCCTGGGGCGCGGTGTAGCGGAAGAGATCGCCGGATTGCATCAGGGTGTCGATGGCCTCGCGGGCGGCTGCGGGAATGGGTTCAGCGTCATGAACGTTGGGCGGCAGGGCCATATTTCAAAATCCTGAATTGTTTCTTCAGGAAACGTAAAACTAACTTTGACCGGTGCCAAGAGGGGACGCGGCGAAATCTGCCGCGCCCGGCAAAAATTCACAGAACTGTTGCGAAGTTGCGCGGAAACCGGCCCAAGGTCTGGGGGTCAGACCCCCAGCCGGTCGCGCAGGGCAAACCAGGTCATCGCCAGCACCAGCAGCGGCGAGCGCATCCGCGGCCCGCCGGGGAAGCGCGGAGCAGGCACGCGCGCCATGGTGTCAAACCCCTCTGCCTGCCCCTGGACGGCCTGAGCCATCAGCTGGCCCGCATGGGTGGCAGTGCCGACCCCATGGCCGGAATAGCCGGAGGCGGTCAGCACATTGGGCGCCAGCCGCGCCAGGTAGGGCATACGCTTCATGGTGATGCCCAGGGTGCCGCCCCAGGCGTAGTCGATCTTCACATCTTTCAGGTGCGGGAAGATCTCCGTCATCGGCTTGCGCACGGTGGCGGCGATATCGGAGGGGAAGCGGTAGCCATAGCTTTCGCCGCCGCCGAACAGCAGCCGTTTGTCATGGCTGAGGCGGAAGTAGTTGACCACGAACTTGGTGTCCGCCACGGCAACGTCGCGGGCCAGCACCCGGGCGGCGTCCTCGCCCAGCGGCTCAGTCGCCACGACGAAATTGTTGATCGGCATGACCCGCGCAGCCACCTGGCCGTTCAGTCCGCCAAGATAGCCGTTGCAAGCCAGGATCAGGTGATCGGCGGTGACGCTGCCGCTTGCGGTGCGCACGCGCAGCTTTACGCCTTTCTCAATATCCAGAACCTCGCTGCCCTCATGGAGCCGGGCCCCGGCGGCAGCGGCCGCGCGGGCCAGGCTGAAGACATAATTCAAGGGATGCAGATGGGCTGCGCCATGATCCAGGATGCCGCCCTTATAGGCGGGCGAGGGGCACATGGCCCAGCAGGCGTCCTTGCCGAGCAGCTCAATGCTGCTGTAGCCGTACCGGTCCTGCAAGTGGCGGCCATAGTCGTGCAGCTCCGACGCTTCCTTTTCAGAGAAGGCGGTCCAGGCGACGCCCGGCTTCAGGTGGCAGTCCTGGCCGTGGCGGGCGATCAGCGATTTGACCAGGTCCTTGGCGTCCTCGCCCAGCTGCCAGAGCTTTTGCGCCTCCGGCCCGCCCATCAGCGCCTCCAGCCCCTCCTGATCCATCCGCTGGCCGCTGCCCAGCTGGCCGCCGTTGCGGCCTGAGGCGCCAAAGCCGACGCGCTGCGCTTCCAGCAGCACAACGGACATCCCCGCCTCGGCCAGATGCAGCGCAGCCGACAGGCCGGTATAGCCGCCGCCGACGATACAGACATCCGCCTTCACCTCCCCTTCAAGGGCGGGAAACCGCTCCATCGGAATGGCGGTTGCCGCATACCAGCTGTTTGGATACTCGCCCTTGCGGTCATTGGAATAGAGCAGGTTCATCCCCATCGCGCACCTCATCAGACGCAGGCCCGCCATCAGGGCGCCCGCGCTTCATCTTTCCGTAAATACTCAATTGCACGGGCGCTGCACCGGGGCGCAGCGCCGGAGTTTCTAGACGTTCATCAGCAGATGCTCGCGCTCCCAGGGTGAGATCACCTGCAGGAATTCCTCATACTCGGTGCGTTTCACGATGGAATACACACGGGCGAATTCCGGTCCCAGAACCTCGTGCAGCTCGGTGGCCTCGTCGAACAGGTCCAGCGCCTGGCCCATGACCTGCGGGATATCGCCTTCGCCCTCATAGGCGTCGCCCTTGAACTGCTTGCGCGGGCGCTCCTCCTTGATCAGGCCGAGGTAGCCGCAGGCCAGCGACAGGGCGATGCCCAGATAGGGGTTGCAGTCCATGCCGGCGATGCGGTTCTCCACCCGCCGCGCCTCTGGCCCCGACAGCGGGATGCGGATGCCGGTGGTGCGGTTGTCGCGCGCCCATTCCAGATTGATCGGCGCGGCGTGGTCCTTCACATACCGGCGGTAGGAGTTCACATAGGGCGCCATCACCGCCAGGCCCGCGGGCAGGTGGTTCTGCAGCCCGGCGATGAAGTGATAGAACGCATCCGTCTCGCCGCCTTGCGGGCCGGAGAAGATGTTCTCGCCGGTTTCCACATCCAGGATCGAATGGTGGATGTGCATGGCAGAGCCCGGCTCATTTTCGATCGGTTTGGCCATGAAAGTGGCAAAGCAGTCATGCCGCAGCGCCGCCTCGCGGATCAGCCGCTTGAAGTAGAACACCTCATCCGCCAGCTTGACCGGGTCGCCGTGGCGCAGGTTGATTTCCAGCTGCCCGGCGCCGCCTTCCTGGGTGATGCCGTCAATCTCGAACCCCTGATGCTCCGCAAAGTCGTAGATGTCGTCGATGACGGGACCGAACTCGTCCACCGCGGTCATCGAGTAGGCCTGGCGCGCTGCCGCCGGGCGGCCGGAGCGGCCCATCATCGGCTCGATCTCTTTGGCCGGGTCGATGTTGCGGGCAACCAGGAAGAATTCCATTTCCGGCGCCACAACCGGCTTCCAGCCTTTGTCGCGGTAGAGCTGCACCACGCGCTTCAGCACGTTTCGCGGGCTGAAGGGGACCGGCTGGTCGTTCCGGTCATAGGCGTCATGGATCACCTGCAGGGTCCAGTCGCCGGTCCAGGGCGCGGCGGTGGCCGTGGACATGTCCGGCTTCAGGGTCATGTCCTTTTCGATCCAGCCGTCCTCGTCCGCGGCATCGGCCCAGTCCCCGGTGATGGTCTGGTAGAAGATGCTGTCCGGCAGATGGAAATAATCGGTCTTTGCAAATTTCGATGCCGGTACCGCCTTGCCACGGGCGATACCGGGAAGGTCCGAGATAACGCATTCAACTTCGTCGAGACGACGGCCCTCCAGATAGGTTTTTGCTGCTTCGGGAAGGGCGTCGAGCCAAGCTGACATTAGGTCCTCTCTTTCCTGTAAAACTCTGCGAGGATGGTTGCGATGTTTTGATTGTCCACGGGGGCGTCCAGATCGGCGGCGGCCCTGTCGAGCAGTTCGTCCGGGACCACGCCGCGGCCGCGCTTTTCAATCAGGCCGCCAACAAAGGGGCTGGGGAATTCGGGGTGCGGCTGCCAGGAGATGATGTGGTCGCCATAGGCCAGGATGCCGTTCCGGCAGAAATCATTTCCGCCCAGCACCTGCGCGCCCTCGGGCAGTTCCACCACCTGATCCTGATGCCAGGCGTTCAAGGTCAGCGGGCCGTCGTGCGTCTGGTAGGTGACGCGGCCCACAGCCCAGCCGCCCTCGAACTTGGCGACCTTGCCGCCAAGCGCCTGGGCGATGATCTGATGGCCAAAGCAGATGCCGGCCAGCGGCTGCTTGCTGGCATGAATGGCGCGGATCAGTTCCTCCAGCGCCGGGATCCAGGCGTGATCCTCGTAGGCGCCATGCTTGGAGCCGGTGATCAGCCAGCCGTCGGCGTCCTGCGGGCCGTCCGGGAAGATGCCGTCCACCACGGCCCAGGTCTGAAACGCGAACCCCTTGCCGTCCAGCATGTCGCGGAACATGCCGTCGTAATCGCCAAACGGTTCATACAGGTCTTCGGGGGAGTGGCCGGTTTGCAGGATGCCGATTTTCATAAGTCACCAGTCAGAAGGAGTTCGCTGCGCGGGACGGTAGCCCGCCGCCGGGACGGCGGGCAAGTGGCCGTCAGGTCAGACCGTATCCAGGTAGATCTCCACCCGCTCTTCCGGGGTGAGTTCTTCCATGTAATGCAGCTCCTGGCGCTTGGTCAGCACCATGTTGCGGATCATCTCGGCTGAGAAGAACTGCGGGATGATCTCGGAGTTCTCGAACGCGTCAATGGCGCTTTGCCAGGTGTTGGGCACCTGCGGCAGGTCCAGCGCATAGGCATTGCCGGTGATCGGCTCCGAGGGCTCGATCTTATTTTCGATGCCATAGAGCGCGGCGCCAAGGATGGCGGTCAGCATCAGATAGGGGTTCACGTCGCCGCCGGCAAAGCGGTGCTCGATCCGGCGCGCCTTGGGGCTGCCGGAGGGGACGCGGATGGCGGCGGTTCGGTTTTCGTAGGCCCAGCAGATGCCGGTGGGGGCGTGGGCGCCCGGCACCATCCGGTCATAGCTGTTGCCATGCGGCGCAAAGACCAGGGTGGAATCGCCCATTGCCTTCAGGCAGCCGCCGACAGCGTGGCGCATCGCATCGGTGCCCTTGGGGCCGCCGTCGTCAAAGATGTTGTTGCCGTCCTGATCCAGCACCGAAAAATGCGTGTGCAGGCCGTTGCCGGCGTAATCCTCGTACGGTTTGGCCATGAAGCTGGCGGCAAAGCCGTGGCGGCGGGCCAGGCCCTTGACCAGCATCTTGAACAGCCAGGCGTCATCGGCGGCGCGCAGCGCGTCGGGGCCGTGCATCAGGTTGATCTCGAATTGGCCCAGGCCCGCCTCGGAAATCGCGGTGTCGGCGGGGATGTCCATATCCTCACAGGCGTCATAGAGGTCGGTGAAGAAGGTGTCGAACTGGTCCAGCGCCCGGATCGACATGGTCTCCGCCGCCTTGCGGCGCTTGCCGGACCGCGGCGAGGTCGGCACCTGCAGGTTCTTGCCACTGTCGTCGATCAGAAAGAACTCCAGTTCGACCGCGACCACCGGGGTCAGCCCCAGCGCCTTGTAGCGGTCGACCACGGCGCGCAATGCATGGCGCGGGTCGCCGTCATAGGGGCGGCCGTCTTCGCGGTACATCCAGATCGGCAGCAGCGCGGAGTGCGATTCCAGCCAGGGCATCGGCACAAAGCCGCGCTCAGTCGGCTTCAGCACGCCATCGGCATCGCCGCTTTCAAACACCAGCGGGCTGTCATCAATATCCTCGCCCCAGATGTCCAGGTTGAGAACCGACAGCGGAAAGCGGGTGCCTTCCTCGACCGCCTTGTCGGCAAAGCGGGCAGGGACGCGCTTGCCCCGGGCCTGACCGTTGATGTCCGCCGCCGCAACGCGGATGGTGCGCACATGCGGGTTTTTCCTGAGCCAGTTCTTCATCCAATCACCTGACGGTTTCGGGGGCACCGCCGGCCGCCAGCGCCCCCGGACGGTGCGCAGCAGGGCCGGGGCAGCTTATCACCCCTGGTCCATATTTTTGATCATAATCCGGCGCAGCCTGTAGTTTGCCTATGAACTCACACGATTCTGCGGTCAGACACCCAGGCTTTGAATTTGATCAAATAATGGATACTACCGGATCAGATTAGGACGCAAGCGAAATTTTTTGCGCCGTTCCTGGGGCAGGTGCTTGTTCAGGTGTTTGTTCACGGCGCCGAAGATGGCGATGATCACCAGGGTCAGCAGGATGAAGTAGAACGCCAGGATCGGATAGGGAACGAAGGGGTTGAAGGTCTTGTCCGCGAAATAGCTGGCGTAATAGAGCGCATCGCCCTGCTGCCGCCAGGCCGGAAAGCCGGTGAAGAACACCAGCGTGGTGGCGTGGAACAAGAAGATCGCCTCGTTGGTGTAGGCGGGCCAGGCCAGCCGCAGCATGGTCGGGAAGGTGATGCGGCGGAACCGGGTCCAGCCGGACATGCCATAGGCATCCGCCGCCTCGATATCGCCCTTGGGGATCGACAGCAGCGCGCCATAGAAGATCTCCCCCGAATAGGCGGCGGTGTTGCAGAACAGCACGATCAGCGCGCCCAGCCAGGCCGAGGTGAACGGGTCGAAGAAGCTGGAAACGCTCTTGAGGCTGAGGAAGCAGGCATAGGCAAAAAAGAACTGAATGAACAGCGGGCTGCCGCGGAACACAAAGATGAACCACTCCGCCGGTTTGCGCCACAGCGGGTTGGGGCTGGACTTGCCCACCGCCAGCGCCACTGCCAGGAAAAAGCCGGTCATCAGCGCCAGCGCGCCGAAGTAGACGTTCCAAATCAGGCCGGAGCCGATCAGGGTGAAATGCTCGCACAGGGTATACTCGCCGCGCGGCAGCAGCCGTTCGCCAAACCCCAGGGAGCGGAAGGCATAGGCCTGGATGGTTTCAACGCAACTCATGCCGCTGCCTTTCTTTGAGCTTCGCCGCCGGCGGTGGCCTGGCCTTTGGTCAGCCGCTTCATGATCCGGTCCAGAACCACTTCGGACACTTTGGTGAAGCAGAGATAGAACACCAGCAGCGCGGCAAAGTACCAGACGTGCCAGTTCGGATGCGGGTATTCCGTGAAGCGCGCGGTCTTGGTGCCGCCCAGCTCCCGCGCCCAGTAAACGATGTCCTCGACCCCCAGCAGGAACAGCAGCGGTGTGGCCTTGATCAGCACCATCCACAGGTTCGAAAGGCCGGGCAGCGCATAGACCCACATCTGCGGCACCAGGATGCGCCAGAACGCCTGGCGGGTGGTCATGCCATAGGCCTCGGCGGTTTCGATCTGGGCGTGCGGAACGGCCCGCATCGCGCCGTAAAGGACATTGGCGGCAAAGGCCCCGAACACGATCGAGAAGGTCAGAACCGCCAGGAAGAAGCCGTAGGTTTCATGCACCCACTGCGGGGAGGTCGACAGCGGCAGCTTGGCCGCGTCACACACCACAAAGTCGATGCCCTGACGGATCGGCTGGTCCCAATCCGGGCATTTCACCTTGTGGCGCATCCATTCGAACGCCTGGTCCAGTGCGATGACGAAAAACAGGAAGAAGGCAATATCCGGCACGCCCCGCACGATGCTGGTATAACCCTTGCCGAACCAGCGCAGCGGCAGGAACTTAGAGCGGGCAGCGCTGGCGGCGCCAAATCCGAACAGCAGCGCAACCGGGGCGGTGATGGCCAGCAGGACCAGAACCACGACGACCGAGATATAGAGGTTCAAATGCTTGCCCGTGGTCAGGTAGCAGCTGAGCCAGCTCAGCCCCTCAAGCGTGGACGGGTCCGTGCAATAGGAAAACATGTTGGTGCCTGTCTTTCTCCGGCCGTGCCCGGCAGCATGCCTGCCGGAAGAGAATGAATGAGGCCCGCGCGCCGCAGCGGCGGGCCTGCAGATCCTGGAACAGGATCAGATTACCACTGGGAGGACACTTCCCACTTGGCGATCAGTTCGTTCAGCGAGCCGTCATCTTTCATCGACTGGATCGCCGCATCGAACTTGCCGCGCAGCTCAGCGTCCGACTCGCGGAAGCCCATGCCGACGCCGCCGCCCAGAGCTTCGGTCTTTTCGAGCATCACCAGATCGTCACCAACCACGGTGTCGAGGAAGCTCTTGTCGGCCAGAACCGCGTCAGCTTCGCCGTTGCGCACGGCGGCGACGGTTTCTTCCGGGGTGGCAAACTCAACCAGGGTCCAGCCCTGCTCGGCCACAAAGGCGGCCTGGATGGTGGTGGCCTGGGCGGCAATCACGCCGGATTCCAGGTCGATGTCTGCCGACTGGGCAACATAGGCGGACGGATCCGGCGGCGTGTAGGGCTGGGTGAAGTCAATGACCTCGTCACGCTCGTCGGTGATCGACATGCCGGCGATGATGGTGTCGTAGTTGCCGGACACCAGGTTCGGAATGATCGAATCCCAGTCGTTCTTGACCCACTCGCAGGTCAGCTCGGCACGCTTGCACAGCTCGTCGCCCAGTTCGCGCTCGAAACCGTCGATTTCGCCCGCGTCGTTGACGAAGTTCCACGGCGCATAGGCGCCTTCGGTGCCCAGGCGCACCGTCTCTGCCAGGCCCATGCCCGCGGACAGCGCCAGGGCGGCGGTGCCAAGGATCAGTGATTTCATGAGTATACTCCCGTTTTTGGTTGGTTGTTGGACTTGTTTGTTATTGCTCAATGCGCGTGGCGCGTCGAGGACAGGAAGGCGCGCAGCCGCTCGGAGCGGGTGCCGCCAAAGACTTCGTCGGGGGTGCCTTCTTCTTCGATCAGGCCCTGGTGCAGAAAGACGACGTGGCTGGAGACGTCGGCAGCCATTTTCATGTCATGGGTCACGATCATCATGGTGCGGCCTTCGGCAGCCAGGTCCTTGATCACCCTGATCACTTCCTGTTCCAGCTCCGGGTCCAGCGCGGAGGTGGGCTCGTCAAACAGCAGCGCCTCGGGCTCCATGCACAGCGCGCGGGCAATCGCGGCGCGCTGCTGCTGGCCGCCCGACAGCTGGGCCGGGTAGACGTCGCATTTGTCGCCGATCCCGACCTTGGTCAGGTAATAGCGGGCTTTCTCCTCCACCTCAGACTTGTCGCGGCCCAGCACGGTGACCGGCGCTTCCATCACGTTCTGCAGGATGGTCATATGGGCCCACAGGTTGAACTGCTGGAATACCATGCTGAGATTGGTGCGGATGCGCAGGATCTGCTTGGCGTCGGAGGGGCGGCGGTTCAGCCCCTGGCCGGTCCAGGTGACGGGTTCGCCCTTGAACAGGATCTCGCCTTCCTGGCTGTCTTCCAGCAGGTTGCAGCAGCGCAGAAGGGTGGACTTGCCCGACCCCGAAGACCCGATCAGCGAAACCACATCCCCCTTGTGGGCGGTGATATCCACGCCTTTGATCACTTCCAGCTCACCATAGGATTTGTGCAGGCCGCGGATTTGCAGAACGGGCGTTGTATCGGTCAAGGTGTCGTTGTCCCTATGAGTGGAAATTCGTTCTTATTGGACCGAAAAAAAGACCGAATGCAACGTTCAAACCGCATAAGCTGGCACCGCAGCTGCCGAAATGGCCGGTTGCGGTTCCATTTCGGACGGAGCCGTTACGTCAGCTCCGCGGTGCGGATGCGCTGGCTGGTCAGCACCGGGCCAGGCGGCGTGGGCACCGCCAGGTAGTCGCTGGGGGCGATCTGCACCAGGCCTTTCAGATGCAGCCGTTCGCGGGTGTCCGGGTCCAGGCCGCGGATGGCGGATTCGATGGCGGAAAACAGCGGCTTGGTGTCGTTGCCCAGAGCGGTGATATAGGGCAGGGCGGGCGTTGGCTCGGTGCGCTCGATCTCTGTCAGCCCAGCGGCAAAACCGTCATATTCACGGACCATTTCCCAGCTCAGCGCGTCCAGCGCGGCAAAGTCGGCGCGGCCTTCGGCAACAGCTTCGGCAGACAGCCGGTGGCCGCCGGTTTCCACCAGCGCGCCGGGCAGCACATTGCGGTCGTGAAGATGCACCATCGGCGCCGCCCAGCCCGATTGTGACAGTGCTTCGTTATAGGCAAACCGGCGGCCGGCAAAGCTGGCAAGCGGCTGGTCCGCGTCCTCCTGGCGGGCGACAAAAACGCTGTTGTAATAACCGGGCGGACAGCCGGGCAGACCATAGTCCGGGGTGCCAACAAGCTCCACCTCGCCGTAAAGCCGGGTGCGGTAGGGGCAGCCGCAGGTCTGCGACAGCAGCAGATCAGGGGATTTCCAGACCTCCCAGAAGTCGGCGCCGCGGGTCAGCCGGTCCGGCCCGCCGCCAAGATGATCGCGGATCGAGGCCCAGAACCGGTCGTTCGCCGCAGCGGTTTCCGGGCGGTCGTACATTCCGAGATGAGCAATCATAAAGCAGCCTCTGCCCGTTTGCGCGCCTTGGCGCTGTCCACGTCCGATACGCCCAGCAGGCTGGCAGACAGCCGCAGGAGCGCGTCTTCGTTCGCATCGCGGCGGCCGTCGGCCAGGGCCACCTGCCACAGCGCCTCAATCACGCCGGTGCGGTCCTCATAGACCACCGCGTCCTTGATCGCGCGGGTAAAGCGGACGGTGTCGGGCGCCTCGGCCTCCATCGCCTCGGCCTGTTCGCGCAGGATCAGCGCGCCGCCGGTGTCCAGCCCGTAGCGGGCTTTCAGGATGCGGTCGATGCGGTCTTTCTCCACTTCGGAGTAATTGTGGTCAGAGCGGGCAATCCTCACCAGCAGCGCGGTCAGTGCCAGCCGCGCGCCTTCGTCATCCAGCGTGGCAGGTGCGGGCTCCAGCAGGCGGTGCAGAAGCTCCCTGAACATCAATGCTCTCCAGCGGTGCTGCCGAGTTTCTCCTCGGCGCGCTCGCGGGCTTTCTGGCTGTCGGCGTAGGACAGCCCCATCGCCTTGCGGGCGTCCTCGACGATGGTGACCTCGCCCTCATGGGCGCTGCCGTCGGCCAGAACCACTTCCCACAGGGCGTCCAGCGCAGCGAGGCGTTCCTCAAGGCCGGTGGTTTCGCGGATCAGCCGTCCGAAGGTGTCGGTTTCCGGCGCGGCGGCGTGCAGTTTCTCGCAGGTGGCGCGCACCTTGGCGGCCTCAATCGCGTTGTGCTGGTAAAGCCGGGCCAGAATCCGGTCGATCAGGCTGATTTCCTCCAGCTGGTAGTCGCGGTCGGACTGCGCCACCCGCACCAGCAGCGCCCCCAGCGCCAGTTCGGCGTCCGGATCGGGCAGGGCCGGCGGTTCGGACGGGCGGAAAGCTTGGAAGAATTTCTTGAGCAGGGGCATTCGGTGACCTCAGTCAGCTGCGCAGCTGGGCGCGGGATTATTCGCCGTAGCCTTCGATGATTTCCATATCACCGGCGGACACCGGATCACGCAAGGCTTTGGCGTCTTGGTAGGCCACTGAATCATAGCAGGCTTTTGCGGTTGCGAAATCCTTGAATTCGATCACCACCGTGCGCGATCTCATCTGCCCTTCGCGCACTTCCTTCTGGCCGCCGCGCACCAGGAATTTGGCGCCGTAGTCGGCAAAAACGGGACCGTTGGCGCTGACGTAATCCTTGTAGCGCTCCATCTCCGCCACATCCACATGGGCCACCCAGTATCCTTTGGGCATCGGCTGCAGTCTCCCGTCTTTTTATGGTTAAATGCAGGCTGGAACAAAAGCGCGGCAAAGACAATGGGCCGGTTGTTAAGAATTTCCCCGTTCCGCCGGAAATTGCGCTCGCTTCACAGCCTCCGCGCCGGAATGCAGAACCCCCGCCTGCAAGGCGGGCGCTTTGCAGTCATGATTGCAGCAGCGGCAGGGCCGGGTCAGCCGATCTCGGCCAGGCGAGCCAGCGCTTCCTTGACCTTGGCTTCTTCCTCTTCGCGCGCGGCAAGGTTTTCACGGGCTTCTGCCACAACCTCTTCCGGGGCGGAGGCCGCGAATTTCGGGTTGTTCAGCCGCCCGCGCAGGCCGCCCAGCTCCTTGGCCAGCTTGCCCAGGGTTTTCTCGAGCCGCGCCTTCTCGGCGCCGACGTCGATCACATCCGCCAGCGGCAGGCCGAAGGAGGCGCCGGGGGCGGCGACAGAGGCGCAGCCTTTGGGGAAGCTCTCCACCTGTTCCAGCGAGGTGATGCGGGCCAGCTTCTTGATCATCGCCTCGTTCTTGTCCCAGGCCGCGCGGGCCTGATCGGAGAACTCGGTCACCACCATCGGGATCTTCGCACCGGCCGGCACATGCATCTGCGCGCGGGTCGAACGGATGTTCTCGATCGCGGTGATCACCCAGTTCATTTCGGCATCCGCTTGCGGGTTGACCAGCTCGGCGCCGTAGGCCGGCCAGTCTTCATGCACCAGCATGTTCGAACGCTTGGCAGTGTTGCCCCACAGCTCCTCGGTGATGAAGGGCATGATCGGGTGCAAGAGGATCATGCACTGATCCAGCACCCAGCCCAGCGTCTGGCGGGTTTCGGCGATCACCGCCTCATCCTCGGAGCCGAACAGCGGCTTCGACAGCTCAATATACCAGTCGCAGACCTTGCCCCAGACAAAGGCATAAAGCGCGTTGGCCGCATCGTTGAAGCGGAACGCCTCAAGGGCGGCGTCCACCTCAACCCGCACCTTGGCGGTTTCACCGATGATCCACTGGTTCACGGCCGTCTGCGCGTCTGGGCAGGCGTAGGCAGGGACGTTCGGGTCATAGACGTTGTTGAAGTGGGCAAAGTTCACCGCATTCCACAGCTTGGTGCCAAAGTTCCGGTAGCCCTTGAGCCGCTCCATATCCAGCTTCAGCACGCCGCCAAGCGCCGCCATCGCGGCGGAGGAGAAGCGCAGCGCGTCGGCGCCGAATTCCTCGATGATCTCCAGGGGGTCGACCACGTTGCCGGTGGATTTTGACATCTTCTTGCCCTTGGCGTCGCGGACCAGGCCATGCAGGTAGACGGTGTCGAAGGGGATGCGTTTCTTGACCGGCAGGTTTTCGTCCAGAACTGCCAGCTGCATCATCATCATCCGGGCGACCCAGAAGAACAGGATGTCCTGCCCGGTGACCAGGGTCGAGGTCGGGAAGTACTTCTCCATTTCCGGAGTGGTGTCCGGCCAGCCCAGCGTGCCGATCGGCCAGAGGCCGGAGGAGAACCAGGTGTCCAGCACGTCCGGGTCGCGGAACATCGGCACCTGCATCGGCCCGTCAAAGCTGCGGATCGCGCCTTCGTCCTGCACATCCATCAGCTTGACCTGTTCGGCCAGAACCTTCGCCGCTTCGTGCTGATCTGCAACGATGCGGAATTCGGTGCCTTCGGCCGACTGGAGGCGCGCCTTTTCCAGCGCCTCTTGCTCAGTTGCGGCACAGATCGGGTACCAGTCCTCCTCGCCGGGGATGTACCAGACCGGGATCTGATGGCCCCACCACAGCTGGCGCGAAATGCACCAGGGTTCGATGTTTTCGAGCCAGTGGTAATAGGTCTTCTCACCCGACTCCGGCAGGATCTTCACATCGCCGTTCTTCACCGCATCCAGAGCCGGGCCCACAACCTTTTCCGCGTCCACGAACCACTGGTCGGTCAGCATCGGCTCGATCACCACCTTGGAGCGGTCGCCGAAGGGCTGCATGATCGGCTTGTTCTCAACGTAAGGCACCTGCACCTGGACGTCTTCGCCGGTGTCCGGGTCGGTCTTGGTGACGGTCTGCATCACCGCCAGGCCTTCGCTGGTGATCTGCTCCACCACCAGTTTGCGCGCCTCGAACCGGTCGAGGCCGCGCAGGTCGTCGGGAACGAGGTTGATGGCGTCGGCCTCATTCTCTGTCAGGGTTTGCTCGCCCCTGGCCACTGCCATGGCAATACCCGCAGCCTCGGCATAGGGCGCGCCGTCGTTGCGCATCTGGCCCCTGGTGTCCATCAGGCGGTACATCGGGATGCCGCCGCGCTTGGCGACCTGGTAGTCGTTGAAATCATGCGCGCCGGTGATCTTCACCGCGCCGGAGCCGAAGTCCTTGTCCGGGTATTCGTCGGTGATGATCGGGATCAGGCGGCGGTGCTCTTTGGGGCCGACCGGGATCTCGCACAGCTTGCCGACGATGGGGGCATAGCGCTCATCCGAGGGGTGCACCGCAACCGCGCCGTCACCCAGCATGGTCTCGGGCCGGGTGGTCGCGATGGAGATATAGTCGCGTTCTTCCTCAAGGATGACGTTGCCGTCTTCGTCTTTCTCCACATAGGTGTAGGTGGCGCCGTTCGCGAGCGGGTATTTGAAGTGCCACATGTGGCCCGCGACCTCGATGTTCTCGACCTCAAGGTCGGAGATCGCGGTTTCGAAATGCGGGTCCCAGTTCACCAGCCGCTTGCCGCGGTAGATCAGGCCCTTGTTGTACATCTCCACGAACACCTTGATCACGGCGTCATGGAAGTTGGGGGAGTTCTCGTGGCCCACGCGGGTGTCGCCGTGCGCGCCCGCCATGGTGAAGGCGGTGCGGGAGAAGTCGCAGGAGGCGCCAAGGCGTTTCAGCTGCTCAACGATGGTGCCGCCGGATTTCTCTTTCCATTCCCAGACCTTCTCCAGGAACTTCTCGCGGCCCAGCTCGCGGCGCGAAGGCTGCTGGGTCTTGGCCAGCTCACGCTCGACAACCATCTGGGTGGCGATGCCCGCATGGTCGGTGCCGGGCTGCCACAGGGTGTCGTAGCCCTGCATCCGCTTCCAGCGGATCAGGATATCTTGCAGGGTGTTGTTGAAGGCATGGCCCATGTGCAGCACGCCGGTGACGTTCGGCGGCGGGATCATGATGCAATATGTGGAGGCCTCAGGCTTGGCATTTGCGCCAGCCTTGAAGCAGCCGGCCTCTTCCCAGGCCTTGTAAAGTCGGCTCTCGGCTTCGGCCGCGTTGAATGTCTTTTCCATCGCCATGCGCTCGATCCTGCGTGCGTGTAATTTCGGGTCGCGCTATCCCTTACCGAAAGGGGCGGCAAAGGGAAAGTCCCAGCGGCAACGGGGGGGGGCGGCGGCCTGCTGTGCGTTGCATCCTTCAACTTTTATGGAACCAGCGGCGGGCAGGCGCGTTTCTCTTACACTGTGCGCCCCGCGGACCCGAGGGGGACGCACCGGTCTTTCAGGCGCCATGCAGCGGCGCCGCATCTGAAGACGCCCGGCCCTTGCTGACGCGCATTCCGCGGTACGGGCCGGGCGCACGATTTCCCCTATAGCGTATTGGCCGGCTGACAGGGTCAGCCCGTGTTCCAGATTTTGCGGCGGCGTTTCTTGACCATTTCGTTGCCCGCTTCGGTGCCGTCATGGAACGTGTTGAACCATTTGTCCCAGGGGGTCTCCCAGGTGCCATAGTTGCAGTCGAAAAACCGGTGATGCAGCTGGTGAAAGAAATCGCCGACCAGGAGCTTGGCCTTGTTGCCGAATTTCACATGCTCGAACCCGGCGTGCGATGCCGGGGCGCCGATGCCATGGTGGAACAGCAGGAAGATCGCATGCACCGGATGCGAGGGCAGCAGGAAGAAGATCACCGTGTCGAACATCAGAAAGAAGCTCTCCACCGGGTGCATTGCCAGACCGGACCAGGGGCCGGTGTTGATGTTGCGGTGATGCCAGGCGTGGACCCTGGTATAGAGCACGCCGACATGCAGCAGCCGGTGCAGCCAGTAGAAGTGGAAGCCTGCCCAGATCGGGATGAAGATGGTCATGACCGTGAACCAGACCGGGTTGCTCTCCAGCGTGATCATCGTGACCCACCCGTTGGCATAGGCATAGAGGATGAAGCTCTCCCAGAAGGTCCAGAAGGTGAGCGCCGGGCCAAGGGTCCAGAACATGTTGTCCCAGACCTGGTTATTGAAGGTGAAGACCTTGGCGCCCTTCATCATCGGGCGCATGTCATAGCGGTATTCGTCCGCCTGCGTTCGGAATTTCCACAGCACCAGGTGCAGGCCGCCCGCAACCACCATCAGGATGCAGAAGTTGCGCAGCCAGATCTCGAACACCCAGTCCCAGCTGAAGGCTGCGGTGCGGTCCAGCGAAGGCGTGAAGAACATCCAGGTGAGGATCGCAAAACCCAACAGCAGCGCCCGGAGGGCCAGCGGGTTCCAGCTTTGCAGCAGGTATTTGATCGAGGCCAGCGGCTTTACCGGCCAGTCCCAATAGGGCGCAATCCGGATTGGCAGAGGGGGTGTGAAGTTCCAGACCTTGCGTTTGGGGCGCGGGCTGTTGGCGGGACCTGTCATGTCGCGTCTCTCGTTCGTGTGGTGGATATGCTGCCGGAAACCCTAGGCGGGCGGCAGGAAAACCCAGCACGGTATGTCTTGCCGGTTAGGCTAAGTTTTGCTTAGCCTGCTGCCATGACGACCCGGATTCCCTCACTCAACTGGCTGCGCGTGTTCGAGGCAGCAGCGCGCACTGAAAGCTTTGCCCGGGCAGCGGCGCAGCTGAACATGTCGGCGGCCGCAGTCAGCCAGCAGGTGAAGGCGCTGGAGACGCAGCTGGGCACGCCGCTGTTTCACCGCCACGCCCATGCGGTGACGCTGACGGAGGCGGGCAGGGCCTATCTGCCTTCGGTGCAGCAGTCGCTTTTGATGCTGGAAACTGCCACCACCGGCCTTTTCGGAGAGAGCCGGGAGCAGCGGCTGTTTGTGCAGTCGGTGCTGTTGTTTGCCCATGGCGTGCTGGCGCGCGGGCTGCCGCAGTTTCAGGCGGCGCATCCGCAGATCAACCTGGCGCTCAGCACCGGCAACCTGGCGGCGGATTTTGCCAATCAGTTCACCGATCTGCAGATCGTCTTTGGCAACCCGTCGCTGTTTGGCACCCAAGGAGACGAACTGCAGCGCGAGGTGCTTTATCCGGTTGCCCCGCCAGAGATCGCGGCGCAAATCCAGGCGCCGCAGGATTTGTTCCGCTTCGCGCTGATTGAGGTGTCCACCCACCGCGCCAGCTGGGTGCAAGTCTTTGAGCAGTTGCGGCTGTCCCACGGGCAGGCGCGCTATTTCTTTGCCGACAATTCGTTGATGGCGGCGGAGCTGTCTGCGCAAGGATTAGGCATTGCGCTGGCACGGGCGCCTGCTTCGGATGCGGCGGTCCGGGCCAGCGGGCTGGTGCGCTGCCTGCCGGACGTCGAAGTGCCGGGGCAGGAGGCTTACCATCTGATCTACCCCGACCGGGGCGCCATGCGTCCGGCAGCCAAGATGTTCAGGGACTGGCTGCTGGATTATTTGAGAACGGCCTGACCGTTACTGTCCTGTGCGGTCCAGCTTGGTGGCCAGGTGGATCAGGCTTTCCGAGGACCGCACTCCGCGCGCTTCGGCGATACGGTCGATGGTGTCATCCAGTTCCGCAGTGCTTTGCGCCACCACCTGCGCCAGCAGATCAAACCGGCCGGAGGTCGTGTGCACCACTTCCACCCCCGGCAGCTTGCGCAGCCGCGCCAGCACCTCAGGGCCAGAGCGCGGCTCGATCGACATCAGAACCGTCGCCTGCAGAGGCGGCCGGGCGTCGGCGGAAGACTTGAGCGTATAGCCGGTGATCACGCCGGTGGCTTCCAGCCGTTCGATCCGCGCCTGCACGGTGGTGCGGGCAAGGTCAAGGCGCCGGGCAAGCTCGGCCACCGGCCGGCGGGCATTCTCCCGCAGCAGGGTCATAAGGCGCTGATCGGTGTCGTCGTTCTGCATAAGTTGCCTGCGATATGACGGAAATTTTCGTCACTATAGGCAGAGTGACGAGCGGAATCGACGGAAAACTCGCGGAAAATATGTAAAACGAATGAGGGTTACCCGATGCAGCAGATTCCCCCGCTATGGCTTTCGCCTGAATCCCACCTGGCCCGCAGCGCGCCGGATCATCCGATCCTGTATTTCTCGCCGCGGGTCCTGCACGAGGTGGCGCGGCGGTTCAGCCAGGGGTTTCCGGGGCTGGTGACCTATGCGGTGAAGGCAAACCCGCATCCGGCGGTGCTGTCCAATCTCGTGGCCGCGGGGATCACGGCGTTTGACGTGGCCTCGCCCGCCGAGATGGAGGCGGTGCGCGCCGCCAGCCCGGATGCGGTCATGCACTACAACAACCCGATGCGGTCAGAGGCAGAGATCGCCGCTGGCATCGAACACGGTGTCGCCAGCTGGTCGGTGGATGAGCTGAGCGAGCTGGAGAAGCTGGATGCGGTGCCGCGCTCCTGCGAGATCGCCGTGCGCTTTGCGTTGCCTGTAGCGGGCGCGGCCTATGATTTCGGCAGCAAATTCGGTGCTGCACCGGACGAAGCGGTGGAGCTGCTGAAACAAGTGGCTGCCAAGGGCTGGACGCCCGCCTTGTGTTTTCACCCGGGCACCCAATGCGAAGATGAGACGGCCTGGGTCGAATATGTCCACGCGGCAAAACGGATTGTCGGTGCGGCTGGGGTGCAGATCGCGCGGCTGAATGTGGGCGGCGGTTTTGCCGCCAACCGCGACGGCGTGGCGCCGGATCTGGAGAAGGTCTTTGCCGCCATCGGCACCGCGGCGGACCAGGCGTTCGGCACGGACAAGCCCACGCTGATCTGCGAGCCGGGCCGGGCGATGGTGTCAGAAAGCTTTACCCTGGCCGCGCGCATCAAGGGGATGCGCAAGGACGGCGCGGTGGTGTTCCTGAATGACGGCATCTATGGCGGGCTGGTGGATATCCGCGACATGGGCCTGCCGGGGCGGGTGGAGGTCGTGGCCTCCGACGGCACCCACCGCAGCGGTATCCGCAAGCCGCGGGTGGTGTTCGGTCCGACCTGCGACAGCCTTGACCGGCTGCCGGACGGGCTGCCGCTGCCTTGCGATTGTGCGTCGGGGGACTATGTGCTGTTTCCAGGGCTAGGCGCCTATTCCTCTGCCATGAGCACGCAGTTCAACGGTTATGGCCTGTCTGACGTGGCGACGGTGATTGAGCTGGCTGGACAAGCGGCCAGCTGACAGTAGTCTCGCCCCCGCAACAGCAGCCAGCGCGGACAGGGGGCGAGCATGGAAAAATTCGGGAAAAGCCAGCCGGTGAAACGGGTCGAGGATGTCAGGTTCCTGACCGGCCAGGGCCGGTACATCGAGGATGCCGCCCCGGCGGATGCGTTGCGTGCCTGGGTGCTGCGCAGCCCGGTGGCCCATGGGGTGATCACCGCGCTGCACACAGAGGATGCGCTGGAGGCCGAGGGCGTCCATGCGGTGATCACCCTGGCGGAGCTTGAAGCCGCGGGCATCAGCGTCTCGATGGATGGCACCACGGTGAAGAATCGGGATGGCACCAGCGGCGCATCGCCGGAACGCCCGATGCTGGCCCGCAACAAGGTCCGCTATGTCGGAGAGCCGGTGGCCGTCGTCGTGGCTGAAACGCTGGATCAG
The DNA here is from genome assembly GCF_000473325.1 of Leisingera caerulea DSM 24564. Taxonomy (NCBI): domain Bacteria; kingdom Pseudomonadati; phylum Pseudomonadota; class Alphaproteobacteria; order Rhodobacterales; family Roseobacteraceae; genus Leisingera; species Leisingera caerulea. The sequence continues at coordinate 246,873 of NZ_KI421514.1, read as the reverse complement.
GCCCGCGACGCGGGTGAGCTGATCGAGTTGGAGATTGATGACCTGCCGGTCAAGCTCGACCTGATGCCCGGCGGTGAGCCGCTGCACGGCAGCGTGCCGGACAACAGGGCCTTCGACTGGGGCATGGGGGATGAAGCGGCAACTGAAAAGGCGTTCCGCACCGCCGCCCATACCGTCGCGCTGCAGGTCGAAGACAACCGGATCATGGTCAGCACCATGGAGCCGCGCGGCTGTTTTGCCGAATGGCAGCAGGGGCGGCTGCATTTCACCTTCGGCGGTCAGGGGGTCTGGGGCATGAAAAGCCAGCTGGCCGCCAAGCTGGGGCTGAATGAGGATGACATCAGGGTCACGACGCCGGATGTCGGCGGCGGCTTCGGCATGAAGGCTTTTGCCTACCCTGAGTATTTCGCCGTGGCCCATGCCGCCACGGTGCTGAGCCGTCCGGTGTTCTGGATGTCGGACCGCAGCGAGGCGATGCTCAGCGACAACGGCGGCCGCGATCTGACCTCGCTGGCGGAGCTGGCCTTTGACGAAAACCTGAAGATCACTGCCTACAGGGTCTCCACCCGCTGCAACCTTGGCGCGTACAATTCCCATTTCGGCCAGCCGATCCAGACTCAGCTGTTCAGCCGGGTGCTGGCGGGGGTTTACGACATTCAGACCGCCTGGCTGCAGGTGGAGGGGATCTATACCAACACCACCCAGGTCGATGCCTACCGCGGCGCCGGGCGGCCGGAGGCGATTTATGTCCTGGAACGCGTGATGGACCGGGCCGCGCGCGAATTGGGCGTGGACCCGTGGGAGCTGAGGCGGCGGAACTTCATTCAGTCCGGCGCGTTTCCGTACGACACCGTGACCGGAGAGACCTATGATGTGGGTGATTTTAATAAAGTCCTGAGCCGCGCCGCGCAAGAGGCTGATCTTGCAGGATTCGCAGCCCGCCGGGCCGAAGATGGTAAACGCGGCAAGTTGCGGGGCGTTGGGCTTTGTTACTATATCGAAAGCATTTTGGGTGATCCTTCGGAAGGCGCGGAAGTGGAGTTTCTGGAGGACGGCCGAGTGAACATCTATGTCGGCACGCAGAGCAACGGACAGGGGCATGAAACCGTCTATGCCCAGTTCCTGGCCGACCAGAGCGGAATTCCTGCGGAAATGATCCAAGTGATCCAGGGCGACAGCGACCGCATTGCCCAGGGCGGCGGTACCGGCGGGTCACGCTCTGTCACCACCCAGGCCAACGCGACGCTGGCCGCAGTTGAAACCATGATTGCCGCCTTTACCCCCTTCCTGGCGGAGGAGATGGGGGTGGCGGAGGAGGCCGTCGCATTCGACGGCGAAACCTTCCGCGCACCCGGGTCGAACCTGACGCCCACCATGCTGGAAGCGGCAGAGATGGCCCGCGCGCACGGGCGGATCGATCTGCAGCGTCACGCGGCGCGGGCCCGGCTGCCGGGACGCTCGTTTCCGAACGGCGCCCATGTTGCCGAGGTCGTGATCGATCCGGAGACTGGGAATTCCGCTGTGGAGCGCTACACTGTAGTTGACGATTTCGGTAATCTGATCAACCCGGTGCTGGCTGAAGGCCAAGTGCATGGCGGGGTGGCGCAGGGGCTGGGACAGGCCATGCTGGAGCGGGTTGTCTACGATGAGGACGGGCAACTGCTCACGGCTTCGTTCATGGACTATGCCTTGCCGCGGGCCAGCGGCGTCCCCATGATTGGATTCACCTCCGAGCCGGTGCCTTCGACCCAGAACCCGATGGGGATGAAGGGCTGCGGCGAGGCGGGCACCGTCGGCGCGCTGGCAGCGGTTGCAAACGCGGTGCAGGACGCGGTCTGGGACCGCGGCGTGCGGCAGGTGGATATGCCGTTCACCCCGCTGAGGATTTGGGAAGTGCTTAGGGATGTTTCTGCGGCAGCTGAGTAAAAGGGTTTTAGGGTGGCTGGGACGGCCGCTGCGCTCGGAACATTCCGGCGAAACCAAGCTGCGCGGGCCGCAAGCCCATGTGATCATCCTGGACGGCACCATGTCGACGCTGGAGGAGGGGCACGAAACCCATGCCGGTCAGTTGTACCGGCTTTGCAGCCAGACCAGCGGGCAGGTTTCGGTCTTCTATGAATCCGGCGTCCAGTGGAAGGGCTGGGGCAGCGCGCCCGATGTGATGATGGGGCGCGGCATCAACCGCCAGATCCGACGCGCCTATGGCTATCTCGCCTCGCGCTACCGGCCGGGCGACAGGATCTATCTGTTCGGCTATTCCCGCGGCGCCTATGCGGTGCGGTCGCTGGCCGGGGTGATCGACCGGATCGGCCTGCTGAAGCCGGAGCACGCCACTGTGCGCAACATCCGCACGGCGTACCGCCATTACCGTCTGAACGGACGCTCCAAGACCGGCGCCGCCTTTACCAAGGCGCATTGCCACGATGAGGTCGGGATTGAGATGGTCGGCGTTTGGGACACGGTCAAGGCGCTGGGCCTGCGGCTGCCGCTGCTGTGGCGCTGGGCGGAAAACCGGCACAATTTCCACAACCATGAATTGGGCCCCCATGTTAAAAGCGGCTATCACGCGCTGGCGCTGGATGAGACCCGCGATGTGTTCAAACCGGTACTGTGGGATTGCCCCAAGGGCTGGGACGGGCATGTGGAACAAGTCTGGTTCCGCGGCGCTCATGGTGATGTCGGTGGTCAGCTGGGGGGGTATGAAGAAGCCCGGCCGCTGGCCAATGTCTCTTTGATCTGGATGCTGGAAAAGGCGGAGGACCGCGGCCTGCCGCTGCCCCTGGACTGGCGGATGCGGTTTCCGGTGGACCCGAATGCGCCGTCGGTCGGCACTTGGCGCGGCTGGGGCAAGATCTTTCTGCTGCGCAGCCGCCGCCGGGTCGGGCTGGACGGCAGCGAACGGTTGCACAGCAGCGTCGATGCAGGAAAACGGAACACCGCTTCCTCTGGCGGCTGGCTGGCGATGTTCTCCAAGACTTGAGGCTGAGCGGGGGCTCAGCTGTTTCCCAGCGCTTTTAGAAGGTGTTTGTGCCGCCGGTCCGGCCAGAAGCGGCCAATCGTGATGCCGTCAGCCCGTGGCGCTGCGCTGCTCCAGCGCCTGGCGCAGGCGTTTCAGCGACATGGCGACGATCAGCTTGTGGGCGGGCCGGACCGGGATCATGTAAGCCCGGCCGAACATGTTGTGTGTCTTGACGGATGAGGTCACGGACAGAATGCCGTTGCTGCTGGACAGGCAGGTCATCACGTCCAGATGCCTGTCCCGCACGGTCAGAGTCAGGAGTGTGTCCGACACGGCCTCCACCAGGAAGAAATCCAGCTTGTCACCGGTCTGCACGTCTGTGTGCGGCTTGCTGGAAATGCCGCCGATGCGTTTGACGCCGAAACACGCGGATACCGCGTCGCGCAGTTTGAACGCCAGTTTCAGGCCCGGCAGCGGCCGGGCGTGCATCAGGGTCCAGGCCTCCAGCGGGGTGATCTGCACCGGCAGGACAATGGATTGCGTATCCAGGAAATCCAGTTCCGCGGCGGGGGCCAGGACTTGAATGCGGGCGGTGGCAGCCCGCGCGAGTGAGGTTGGCGCCATGGTCGGCCCTTCCGCTGCTTGTCAGTTTACTGCCTTGAAGATAATTGGAAAAAGGCGGCTGGCAAGGCGTGGGGCAAAACCCTGCAACCCGTTTCAGGCAATTTTCATCACAATGCAGGTGGTGGACCCGGTTGCGTAAAGCCGACCGTCTTCGACCCCGCGAAGCTCACCATGCGCCACGCCGGTGGAGCGGCCCGCATGGTCGACGGTGCCGGTGCAGCCGATCAGTGTGCCCAGCGGGATCGGCCGCAGGATGTTGATCTTGAATTCCAGCGTTGTGTAGACCGACCCCAGCGGCACCTTGGTCATCACTGCGCAGGCCATGGCGCTGTCCAGCAGCGTGCCGTACCAGCCGCCATGCACGGTGCCCATCGGGTTGGTGACGTGGAATTCGGGGGTGCCGCGGAACACGACCCTGCCTTCTTCGACCGCGTGCAGGTAATACCCCAGCGTCTTGGCAATCGGCGGGCCGGGCAGGCGGCCCTCCAGAATGCCTTGCATGAAATCGAGGCCGGAGATCCGGGCAATCTGCTCTATCGTCAGCAGGTCGGAGGGCTGTTTGGCGTAGAACATGGCGCGCGGGTCCTTGGCAGGGGTGTTCCCCGCATTAGAAACCGCACGCCAGGGCCTGCAAGGCTTACGCCACGTTCTCCAGCGCGACCTTGGGAGTGACGCCCAGGGCAAAGCAGACGTCGCGGGTCAGTTCCGGCCGGTTCAGCGTGTAGAAATGCAGCTTGTCGACGCCGCCCTCCAGCAGGTCCGAGCACAACTCGGTGCACAGCGCGGTCGCCAGCAGGTCTTCGCGGCCGTCGCGCAGCGCCTTGTCAAAGGCGTTTTCGACCCAATCCGGGATGACGGTGCCGCAGCGCTTGGCGAAATTCCGGGCGCCTTTCCAATTTTCGATCGGCAGGATGCCGGGCGTCAGCTTGCTGCCGTCGATCCCCGCCTTTTCGCAGGCGTCGCGGAAGCGGAAGAAGGTTTCCGCCTCAAAGAAGAACTGGGTCAGTGCCTCATCAGCGCCGGCATCCAGCTTGCGCTTCAGCCATTCCACATTGGCGTCCTGGCTGGCAGCCTCCGGGTGGCAGTCCGGGTAGGCGCCAACGCGGATGGTGAAGCCGCCGCGTGCCGCCAGACCCTTGATCAGCTCCACCGAGTCGGCAAAGCCTTCGGGGTGCGGCGTGAACTTGCCCTCGCCCTTGGGCGGGTCGCCGCGCAGGGCGACGATCTCGGTCACGCCAGCCTCGGCAAACTGGTCTGCGATCTCCAGCGTTTCCGCCTTGGAGGCATTCACGCAGGTCAGGTGCGCAGCCACATTCAGGCCGGAGGAATTGTGCAAGGTGTCCACCGCATCGCGGGTCAGCGTGCGGGTGGTGCCGCCTGCGCCATAGGTCACAGAAACAAAACGCGGATCCATCGGGGCGAGGACCTGCACGGTGTCCCAAAGCCGGAAGGAGGCTTCGAGATTTTTCGGCGGAAAGAATTCGAAGGAAATCTTGGGCGTCGTCATCTCAGGTCTCTCGCTAGGTTTATGTCTGCCCTTGTTGCACGCGCAGCATTGTGAGACAATTTCATAATACTCAAGATTAACATGAGCGATCTGATAGGATGCATATAGAATTCCGCCACCTCCGCACCATCAAGGCCATCCATGAGGCCGGCGGTCTGGCCCGGGCTGCCGAGCAACTGAACATTACTCAAAGCGCGCTGAGCCATCAGGTGAAGGGGCTGGAGGATCAGGCCGGAGTGGAGCTGTTCATCCGCCGCTCCAAGCCGATGAAGCTGTCCCCCGCGGGCCTGCGGCTGTTGCGCCTGGCGGACCAGGTGTTGCCGCAAGTGGAGGCCGCGCAAGCAGAATTCTCCTCTCTGCGCGACGGCAACACGGGCCGCATGCACATCGCCATCGAATGCCACGCCTGTTTTGAATGGCTGTTCCCGGTGCTGGAGGGCTTTCGCAAGAACTGGGGCGATGTGGATGTGGATATCCGGCCAGGGCTGGCCTTTGACGCTTTGCCTGCGCTGGTGAAAGAAGAAGTGGATCTGGTGGTTTCTTCCGATCCGGAAGACATCAACGGCGTCGAGTTCATCGAGCTGTTTGACTACAATCCTGTCTTTGTCGCTTCGGCGCAGCATCCGCTGGCCGCGAAACCCTATGTGGAGGCAGAGGATTTCATCGGTCAGAACCTGATCACCTACCCGGTGGACAAGACCCGGCTGGATGTGTTCAGCCAGCTGCTGATTCCCGCCGGTGTGGAGCCCGCCTCGATTCGGCAGGTGGAGCTGACGGCGGTGATCCTCTTGCTGGTCGCCTCCAACCGCGGGGTTTCCGTGCTGCCGGACTGGGTGGTGCGGGAGGTGAAATACTCCTCCGATTACGTGACCCGGCCGCTGACCAAATCAGGCATCACCCGCAGCCTTTACGCGGCAATCCGGACCGAGGACCGCGGGAAACCCTTCATGCAGGAACTGATCCGTCTGGCCAAGGTCGAGGCGCGCAAGCTGCAGCATCAATAGATACTGCCGCCGGAGAGGCGCGGAACGGCCTGCGCCGGTCCGGCGCCTGTGCCCGCTCCGCGCGGTTGCGTGATCCGGCAGGTGCCGGCACGCGGCTCAGACCAGCTTGACGATCTGCTTGCCGGTATTGCCGCCCTGCATCATCGACAGGAAGGTCCGGGGGGCGTTTTCCAGCCCCTCGGCGATATCCTCCAGATACTTGATGTCACCGCTGGCGATCCCGGGGCCCACTTCGCCCAGGAAATCGCCGTAACGGTCGTAGTGGTTGAAGATGATGAAGCCGTTCACGGACAGGAACTTGGTCAGCACCGACCGCCAGATCGCGGGCGCAGTCAGGTCGGTTTCAGCGCTGTTGTACCAGGCGATCATGCCGCAGACCGGGATGCGGCCGAAGTTGTTCATCAGCGGCAGCACCGCCTCCAGCACCTTGCCGCCGACGTTTTCGTAATAGATGTCGATACCGTCGGGGCATTCCGCCGCCAGCGCCTCGTTCAAGCCTTCGGCACTGGCATAGGCGCGGTGGTCGAGGCAGGCGTCAAAGCCGAAGGTGTCCACCGCCAGCTTGCATTTGTCGGCACCGCCGGCGATGCCCACCACCCGCAGGCCCTTCTGTTTTGCGAGCTGTCCCACCATCGAGCCGACCGGGCCGGTGGCGGCGGCAACCACCAGGGTTTCGCCCGCCTGCGGGCGGCCATAGGCGTCCAAGCCATGCCAGGCGGTAAACCCCGGCATGCCCAGAGCGCCAAGCGCGGTTGTGAGCGGCGCCATATCCGGGTCCAGCTTGCGGATGTCGGAGCCCTGCGCGCAGGCGTGGCTGGCCCAGCCGAACGCGCCAAGCGCAAAGTCGCCGGGCTGGAAATCCGGGCTGTTGGAGGCAATCACCTCGCCCACGCCGCCTGCGGTCATGGTTTCGCCGATTTCAACCGGATCGGCATAGGATTTGCCCGCGTTCATGCGTCCGCGCATGTAGGGGTCCAGCGACATATAGTGAACCCTTACAAGCACTTCGCCCTCTTCCGGCTGGGGCATGTCCACGCTCTCCAGGCGAAAATTTTCCTCGCTGGCCTGGCCTTCGGGGCGGCTGGCCAGCACGATACGCTGCATCTGGTCGGGCATGGGAGTTCTCCTGTCATTGCTGCTGTTGAGACTGGGCCCCACAGGAGCGGAATTCAACCGCTTACCGGGCCGTAACCGCGCGTCAGAGCGGCTGCCCTCTTGCCGGCAAAGCCCCTTGGCAATCGGGGGCAGGGGGCGTATAGGCACGGTTTGACCCGGCATCTCCCCGACGTGACAGGATTCTGCAGACATGATTGGCAGCGCAAACCTCAATGTGATGATCAAAGCCGCCCGAAAGGCCGGCCGTTCCCTGGTGAAAGACTTCCGCGAGGTGGAAAACCTGCAGGTGTCGATGAAAGGCGCGGGCGACTTTGTTTCCAAGGCTGACATCGCTGCCGAGAAGATCATCAAGGAAGAGCTGCGCAACGCCCGCCCGACCTATGGCTGGATCGCGGAAGAGGGCGGCGAGATCGAAGGTGAAGACCCGACCCGCCGCTGGATCGTCGACCCGCTGGACGGCACCACCAACTTCCTGCACGGGCTGCCGCACTGGGCGATCTCCATCGCGCTGGAGCACAAGGGCAAGATCGTCGCCGGCGTGGTCTATGACGCCGCCAAGGATGAGATGTTCTTTGCCGAGAAGGGTGCCGGTGCCTGGATGAACGACACCCGTATTCGCGTGTCGGGCCGCCACCGGATGATTGAGTCAATCTTTGCCACCGGCGTGCCGTTCGGCGGCCGCGCCGACCTGCCGCTGACGCTGCAGGATCTGGCCCGCCTGATGCCCGCCTGCGCCGGCGTGCGCCGCTGGGGCTCTGCCGCGCTGGACATGGCCTATGTGGCGGCAGGCCGTTACGAGGGCTTCTGGGAGCGCCGCCTGAACTCTTGGGACCTGGCCGCAGGCATCATCATCGTGAAAGAGGCCGGCGGTCTGGCCGAGGCGATCGACCCGGATGCGGGCATCATCGACAGCGGCTCTGTTGTCTGCTCGAACGAGCCGATCTTTGAGAACTTCGCCAAGGTGATCCGCGGCTGAACCGGCCTGAGAAAATGAGACTTTTAAGCGCGGCCACTGTGCCGCGTTTTTTGTTGCGGAGAGTATTTTTCCACGATGAGGGCAGTGCCCGTCCGCGGGTGGAAGCGAAGCGCCCGCCCATGGGGGCGGACGGGCGCTGCCCGGCCTATCGGCCAGGCGGAAGAGTTATTGGTCCGACGGATGGTTCACCCCGTCGTTCCAGGGGATCTCGCCATAGGTCTCCGGATGCGTGCGCGGATTGGCGCCTTCGATACAGCCCAGGTTGACGCCGCATTCCTTGGGATCGGAGCGGCGCTGGTGGTGAGTGTAGATACCGCAGGTCCTGCAGAAATAGTGCTTCGCGGTATGGCTGCCCCAGGTGTAGAGGCTGAGGTTTCCGGCGCCTTTCAGCACCTTCAGGCTGGCGGTCAGGGCGGTGACGGCAGCCGCCCCGCGGCGGCGGCAGAAGGAACAGTCGCAGCGCGCGGCCGATGCGAGGCCCTCGGGAAACTCCGCCTCGATCTCAACGGCGCCGCAGTGGCAGGTGGCTTTCAGATGGGCCATTCAAAGTTCCTTTCTGGTTCATATGCGGCGCAAGGTTGAGTTATCCCGCAAATAATTCCCCGCAAAATCCATAGGGGCAGCTCTACCATTTACTTGCCCCGATGCCCGTCGGGGCGGCGGCCTGCGTGTTTACCAGTAGCTTGTTCCGACAGTGGCGCAGGCCGCCTCTTTCAAACCTCGTGGCATCAAGCCAGGCGCTGTTTCACTTCCCCCAAGGGCCCGGATTGCGCTTCTTGCGCGGCAGCTTGGGGATGCGGCTGGCAGAATATTCGTACGCGCTCTCCGGATGCGGCGGGGTGCCATGGGTGCGGTTCCAGAACGCCGGGCCGCCGCGGCGCAGCCATAGGGGCAGGCACAGGATCAGACCCACCGCAAAGCCGCCGGCATGGGCCCAATAGGCGACGCCGCCCTGGTTGGGATCAGAGCCGAGGCCCCCGAAAAACTGCATCGCCAGCCACACGCCCAGCATGACAAAGGCGGGGATGGTGAAGATGCGGAAGTAGACGATCAGGATCAGCAGGATATCGACGCGCGCCCTTGGGAACATCAGCAGGTAGCCGCCCATGACGCCGGCAATGGCTCCGGAGGCGCCAACCGTGGGCACCATGGACCCGGGCGCGGACATCACATGGATCAGCCCGGCGCCAAAGCCGCTGAGAAGGTAGAACAGCAGGAAGGGGAGGTGGCCCATCTCCTCCTCCAGGTTGTCGCCGAAGATCCACAGGAACAGCATGTTGCCGCCCAGATGCATCAGACCGCCATGGATGAACAGGGAGGTGAAGAGCGTTTCGAACCCGTAGCCATGGATAATCTCGGCCGGAACGATTGCATAGGCGTCATAGAAATAGGCCAGCGCACGCGGCGAGGCATAGCTGGCGGTGTAGTAGATATAGGCCAGGACGTTTGCGGCAATCAGCGCATAGACGACAAAGGGCCTGCGGCCGGACGGGTTGTGATCGCGGATCGGAAACATGGGGGAACGCTGGGCCGGAAATGGCCCAGCGTCAAGTGCTTAGCGCCGATAGCTCAGGCGTTGCCGCCCAGCAGCTGCGCGTTGCCGCCAGAGGCGGTGGTGTCGACGCAGACGTGGCGCTCAGCCAGGACGCGGGCGAGGTCGGGCTTGCCGGGGATCAGCGGGATGATCGGGCCATCGCGCTTGGCAAGGCATTGCTCGATGTCGCGGCCCGCCGCTTCATCGCCCCACCACAGCACGCCGGAGATACCGTCAATTGTTTCCAACTGGTTCAGCCCCAGAAGGCCATGCGCCTCAATCGCGGTGCCGCCGAGGCTGATCACCTGCTTGGCCTGTTCGGCGGCGGCCTCCGGCCCCGGGCCCATGCACAGGAGCGGCGGCCGGGCGGAGACCGTCAGGCGGTTTGATTCACCGGTCGGGCCGGGCAGGGTGGTGGTCACAGGCTGCGCCGGGACGCCACTTGCGCCTGGCAGCGCGGCGGTCTCAGTGTCCCATTCGGCGCTGACCTGCTGCCGGTCGGGCGCGCAGAAGCGGTTGAGGTAGAAGGGGCCGCCGGCCTTGGGGCCGGTGCCGGACAGGCCCTCGCCGCCGAACGGCTGGCTGCCGACAATGGCGCCGATCTGGTTGCGGTTCACATAGATGTTGCCCGCATGGACCCGGTCGCAGACATGCTGCACCCGGTCGTCAATGCGGGTGTGCAGCCCGAAGGTGAGCCCGTAACCGGTTGCATTGATGTCGGAAATCACCTGGTCCAGCTGGTGCGATTTGAACCGTGCCACATGCAGGACGGGGCCAAAGATCTCGTCCTCCAGCGCGCTGATGCCGGGCACTTCGATCATCGTGGGCGCCACAAAAGTGCCGCCCTGCGGCGCCATCAGCTCCTTCATCACCCGGCCCTCGGTGCGGGCCTGGTCGATGTGGGCCAGGATGCCTGCGCGGGCGCCTTCGTCGATCACCGGGCCGCTGTCGGTGGACAGGTGCCACGGATCGTCCAGGCGCAGGCAGTCCATTGCACCCTTCAGCATCTTCAGAACGGTGTCGGCGATGTCGTCCTGCAGGTAGAGGCAGCGCAAAGCTGAGCAGCGCTGGCCCGCCGACTGGAACGCGCTTTCGATCACCGATTGCACGGTCTGTTCCGGCAGCGCGGTGGAGTCGACGATCATGGCGTTCAGGCCGCCGGTCTCCGCAATCAGCGGGGAACCCGGCTGCAGGTTGTCGGCCATCGCCTTGCGGATGCGCAGGGCAGTGGCGGTGGAGCCGGTGAAGGCGACGCCGTTCACCCGCGGGTCAGAGGTGATAGCCGCCCCGACCACGCTGCCGCGGCCCGGCACCAGCTGAAGGGCGCTGCGCGGCACCCCGGCCTCATGCATCAGCTGCACGGCGCGGTGAGCGATCAGCGGCGTCTGGTCGGCGGGCTTGGCCAGCACGGCGTTGCCCGCGGCCAGTGCGGCAGACACCTGGCCGGTGAAGATTGCCAGCGGGAAGTTCCAGGGCGAGATGCAGGAGAAGATGCCCGCAGACGGCGCATCGGGAATGCGCGCCGCGTAGTAGCGCAGGAAATCCACCGCCTCGCGCAGTTCGGCCACCGCGTCGGGAATTGTCTTGCCGGCCTCGCGGGCGAGGATGGCGAACAGCTCGCCATAGTTTTCCTCATAGAGATCCGCAGCCTTGTTCAGGATCGCCGCGCGTTCCGCCGCCGGGGCCTCCCAGGGCTCGGCCAGCGCCAGAGCCAATTCGATATCCTCGGGGCTGCACTGGCTGACGGTGCCGACGGCACTCAGGTCGGTGGGGCTGGTCACATCCTTGGCGGCCTCCGGCTGGGCGTCGCCCGCCAGCAGCGGTCCGGCCTGCCACTGGCGGCTGCGCCAGGGCGCGCGGGCCTCCTCGATCTTTGCCAGCGTCGGCGCGTGGCCCAGATCAAAGCCCTTGGAGTTGATCCGTTCAGGCAGGAAGAGTTCCGGCCCGGTCGGGATTTTGCGGGTGATATCGGCCACCGCGTCGAAGGGGTCGGCGGCGACAACCTCCGGCGGGACATTTTCGTCCACGATCTGGTTCACAAAAGAACTGTTGGCGCCGTTTTCCAGCAGGCGCCGCACCAGATAGGCCAGCAGGTCGCGGTGCGCACCGACGGGTGCGTAGATTCTGCAGTTGGTCTTGTTCTGCTCCAGCACCATCTGGTGCAGCGTCTCGCCCATGCCGTGCAGGCGCTGGAATTCAAAAAGCCCCTTATCCATGCCTTCTGCCATGTGCAGGATGGCGGCAACGGTATGGGCGTTGTGGGTCGCGAACTGCGGATAGATCCGGTCCGTCAGCCCCAGCAGCTTGTGGGCGTTGGAGATATAGGAGACGTCGGTCAGCGGCTTGGAGGTGAAGACCGGGAAGCCATCGACGCCCTCGACCTGCGCCTGCTTGATTTCGGTATCCCAATAGGCGCCTTTCACCAGCCGTACCATGAAGCGGCGGTTGTATTTCTCTGCCATTTCATGCAGCGCGTCGATCGCCAGCCCGGTCCGGGGCCCGTAGGCTTGCACCACGACGCCAAAGCCGTCCCAGCCCGCCAGCGCCGGATCGGAGACCACGGCGTCGATCACTTCCAGCGACAGCGACAGGCGGTCGGCTTCCTCGGCGTCGACATTCAGACCCATCTTGGCCGCCTTCGCCAGCAGCGCCAGCGCCTTCAGGCGCGGCACCAGCGCTTCCATCACGCTGTCTTCATGCGCCAGCTCATAGCGCGGGTGCAGCGCCGACAGTTTCACCGAGATGCCGGGGTTCTTGCGGATGTCATCGCTGTTGCAGGCGGCGGCAATGGCCGAGATCGCCTTGGAGTAGGACAGGTGGTAGCGGGAGGCATCGGCCTCGGTCCGGGCGGCCTCGCCCAGCATGTCATAGGAATAGGTGTAGCCCTTGGCTTCCATCCCCGCGGCGCGGTTCATCGCGCTTTCGATGGTTTCGCCCAGCACGAACTGGCGGCCCATTTCCTTCATCGCGCGGCTGACGGCGGTGCGGATCACCGGCTCGCCCAGGCGCTTGATGGCGCCGCGCAGGGCGCCGATGGGGCTGCGGTCCTCGTCCAGCACCTTGCCGGTCAGCATCAAGGCCCAAGTGGAGGCGTTGACCAGCGAGGAAGTGGACTTCCCCAGGTGCTTGCCCCAGTCGGACGGCGCGATCTTGTCTTCGATCAGCGCGTCGATGGTGTCGGCATCCGGCACCCGCAGCAGTGCTTCGGCCAGGCACATCAGGGCGATACCTTCCTCGGTCGACAGGCCGTATTCGGCCAGGAAGACCTCCATCAGCCCGGGCGCCGAATGGCCGCGGATATCGCGCACCAGGGCGGCGGCGCTGGAACAGATCCTGGCCCGGTCGGCCTCGGACAGGGCGGCTTGGGCAATCAGCTGGTCGCGCATGGCGGTCTGATCGGCGTAGGTGCCGGAATCAATCCGGTAACGCAGCTTGGATTGGGTTGTCATGCAGGGAACTCCACAGAAAACATGCAGGGCTTTTGCAAAGAATACACGCTTTCTGGCGGGACAATCGCCTGAATATGTGTAATATGCAGGGCAAGTGTCAAAAAGGCGGGCGGAAGGACAGTTCAAATGACCTTTCCTGATATCGACAGGTTCGACCGGGCGATTCTGAACGTGCTGGCGGAGGACGGGCGGATCTCCGTCGCCGATCTGGCGCGCCGGATCGGGCTGTCGAAAACCCCGACCCAAACCCGGCTCAAGCGGCTGGAGGCGGAAGGTATCATCACCGGCTACCGCGCCCTGGTCGATCCGATCCGGCTGGGGCTGGACCACGTGGCCTTTGTCGAGGTGAAGCTGGACGATACCCGGCAGGCGGCACTGGCCAAGTTCAATGCCGCGGTGTCCAAGCTGCCGGAGATTGAACAGGCCTATATGATGGCCTCGCATTTCGACTACCTGCTGAAGGTGCGCACCCGTTCGATGACCGATTACCGGGCGGTGCTGGGAGAGAAGATCTCCTCGTTGCCGCATGTCTCCTCGACCTCCACCTATGTGGCGATGGAAGCGGTCAAGGAAGACGGCGCGCTGGGGCCGCTTTAGTGTGTAGAGGATGAAGCGCGCGCACAGGTGACTTGATCGAAACCGCAAATGTGCCAGCATTGGGGGCATGTTTTGCTTTGTGTTCCGACCCCCGCGACGTCCGGCCATATGTGTTGCGGCGGCTGCTGCCGCCCTGTTGGCGGTGCAAGCCGCCGCCGCCGGCTGCCCTTCCGCACCTGACCACAGCACGCCGCTCGAAGGGCTGCTGAGCGAGGTCCAGCAGGCTGACAGCGAGGCGCAGGCGCGCGAGATCGCCAACCGGATGTGGGAATTCTGGGCCGATGCCCCGGATGAGCGCGCGCAGGAGATCCTGAACCGCGGCATGACCCGTCGCTCGTCATTCGATTTCCTCGGCGCGCTGGAGGATTTCGATCAGCTGATCGCCTATTGCCCTGCCTACGCCGAGGGCTACAACCAGCGCGCCTTCGTGCATTACCTGCGCCGCGATTTTGCCGCCGCGCTGCGGGATCTGGACCGGGCGCTGGAGCTGTCGCCGCGCCATGTCGCGGCGATGAGCGGGCGGGCGCTGTCGCTCTATGGCCTGTCCCGGCTGGAGGAAGCACGGGAGGCACTGGCAGAGGCGCTGGCGCTGAACCCCTGGCTGCCGGAGCGCTACCTGGCCGATCCCGGCGGTCCGCTGGCGCCGCCGGGAGCCGGGGATGTGGAGCTGTAGCAGCACGCCCGCACGTTGCAGAAAATCCCGGCAAATGCCGAAAACAGATTGTCTGTCTGAAATCAGACGGCTAGATCTGCAGCTGTGGCGCCGCCCGACGGTGCCGCTGGCGGACGTGGTGGAATGGTAGACACCGGAGACTTAAAATCTCCTGGCCTTATGGCCGTGCGGGTTCGAGTCCCGCCGTCCGCACCACTGTTATCTTTGCAGTATCAGCCCTCCTGACAGAACCACCTGCGGCTAAGCATTGCCTGCGGCTTCAGCGCAGATGACTCTCCGCGCGATCACGTAAAGATTGCATTGCTGTAACGTTAATATTATGCAAGATGTCGCACAAAATGTGAAAGATCTTTGGCATATGGCGCTGATCCACCAGAAAATCTCCGCTTTGCTTGCGGATATGAATCTGTCCAACCGGCAGGCCGCGCTGAAATGCGGCATTCCCTACGGCACATTTAACAGCGCGCTTAAGAATGAGCGCGAGATTGGCTGGAGCACGCTGGACGCATTGTCGCGCGGGCTCGGGGTGTCGTTCCGCTACTTTTCGTCCGATACCGCCGGGCTGGAGCTGCTGCCGGACCGGCAGCCAGGCGGGCCCGGCAGCAAGGCGTTTGAGATTCTCAATGCCCAGATGCAGGCGGCCACCCGCACCCGCCAGTACAGCGGCTGCGATGTCTCGCTGCAGGACTTCCTGGACTGGTGGTTTTCCAACAGCGGCCGCCTGGAAGGGTTTGACCAGCTGCAGCACACGGTGGACATGTTCGATCCGCCGGATCCGGAAAAGAACCGCATCCAGCCGATCCAGTCCGGGCCGCACAGCCTGGCGTCCGTCTGCTTTGAGGTGTCCAGCAGCGGCCAGCTGCGCGATACGCTGAACGGGTTCAGCGACAAGGTGAATGCCGATCTGGTGATGGCCCACAGCGAGGCGATCAACCGGGGCGAACCGGTGATCACCCACCCCTCGCTTGACGTGAAGCTGCTGAACGGCCGCCGCTTTACCCGGCAGTACCGGCGGGTCCTGGCGCCGGTTTACCTGCCGGATGGCAAGCTGCTGGTGGCCAATTTTTCACAGGATATCAAATTCGGCTAGGTCGCTTTGCAGCATGTGCTCCATCTCCAGCCGGGAAGAGCCGACAAACCATTCAGTGCTGCTGCGCACCTCCGGCTCCGGATCGCGCCATTTCTGCGCGCGGGGGATGGCCCGGCTGAAGCCATAGACCAGATCCAGCCGCGCCTGCATGTGGCGGTCGGGAATGAAGGCATAGATCCAATCCACATCCCATTTCTGGATCGCCAGAATCTGGAATATCCGCATGAATGGCGCCAGCCGCTCCGCCCGTTTGCCGCGGCGGCCGGGCAGGAAATTCAATTCTCCGATATAGGCCAGCCGCCCGCTCACTTCGCGCGCCAGCGGCTCCGCCACGCTTTCGACGCCGCCGCCGGCTGCATTGGGGAATTGATGGCGTGAAGTGCGCAGCAGGAAATCGGCCAGTGTTTCCCGGCCTAAGTCTTGCAGCATTGCCGCCGCGCCGCCGATATAGGTGCCGTTCTCCTTCAGGAACAGCCAGAAAGCCGAATTCTCGGTGTGGTCGGCGCGCTCAATCGCGAAACCCGGCATCTGGAACTGCCGGCCTGACAGGGCGGCGGTTTCGGGCACTTTCTCGAAATCGGTGAACATTTCGACCTGAAGGCCGGCCTGCGACAGCGTATGCAAGTACCCCGAAAGCGCTTTTCCCATATCGAGTGAATTCATTAAGGTCCCCTGTCGTAAAGTCTCCTATTCGAATAGCCCGAAAAACGCCCCTGCGCCGCCAAAGAGTGCAAGTTGCATAAAATCTTAAATAAAATTTCGGAAAATCATCTGCTTTACCGGAGGGAAGGTAATGCAGCTATGAGCTGCAAGAGTATTGGCGGTAGAAAGGATCACAATAACGGCTGGCCACGGCATTCGATTTGATCGCAGAATTCCGGTTGCGGGGCGGCTGTTGCAGGGCAGGGCGGCCGCCCCTGGTGTCAAGCGCCGAGATAACTTGGCCAGCACGGCGGCGGCGCCGTGCCAGTCTGTCATGTGCTGTTAGATGCGCGCGCCGGGTCTAAGCGTCTTCAACCGGAAGGCTGGCGTCTTTCCACGCCTGCAGGCCGCCCTCGATGATGGCGGCGTCGTACCCCATTTGGCAAAGGGTGTGCGCGGCCAGCGCGGCCCGGGCGCCGGAGGCACACAGCACATAGATTTTCGCGCCGTCCCGCCGGCTGGTCAGGGAGTCCTCGGCGGCGCCGCTGTCCGGATCGGCCTTTGATTCCAGCACGCCGCGGGGGATATGCAAACTGCCGGCGACGGTGCCCTCCTGCTGCAGTTCGCCGGGTTCGCGCACATCAAGGATCACGCGGTCTGCTGCGGCCGCCTCATGGGCCTCGCGGGGGCTGGCCGTTTCGGTCTGCGCCTTGGCGTCTTCGACCATCTCTTTCATGCTTCGTGCCATCCGTCTCACCTCAGAACTTGTTGACAGGGATTTTCAGGTAGTGATTGCCGTCGCTTTCCGCCGCGCCCAGGCGGCCGCCGCGCAGGTTTACCTGCAGGGCTGCCAGCATCCGGTCCGGCAGGGAAAGGCTCTCGTCGCGCTCGGTGCGCTGCTTGATCCAGTCTTCCTTGCGGGTCCCGGCCTTCACGTGCGGGTTGCGCGCCAGATGCTCTGCCACCGTGGCCTCCCAGGCGGGGGTGTCACGCTCGTTGGTGCCGTAGTCATGGCCGATAAACAGGCGGGTGTTGTCCGGCAGGGACAGGATCTCCTGGATGGACTGCCACAGCTCCTCAGCGGAGCCGCCGGGGAAGTCGGCGCGCGCGGTGCCGGTGTCGGCGTGCATCAGCGTGTCATGGACAAAGGCCGCATCACCGCAGACATAACTGACCGAGCCCAGCGTGTGACCGGGCGACAGCATCACCCGGATCTGCATATCACCCAGCGCGATTGTGTCGCCATCCGCCAGCAGCCGGTCAAAGTCGCGGCTGGGATCAAACGCTTCGGGCATGTGGTAGTAGCCGCGCCAAAGTTCAGCAATCTCGCGGGTCTTCTCGCCGATTGCCGTGGGCGCGCCCGTGCGCTCCTTCAGCCGGGCGGAGGCCATGAAGTGATCGGCGTGCGGGTGAGTGTCCAATATCCAGGCGGGCTCTAGCCCTTCGCTCTCGACCACCCGCATCACGTGGTCGATACTGTCCTGGGCAGTGCGGGCACTTTGCGGGTCGAAATCCCACACCACGTCGATCAGCGCCGCCTTGCGTGTGGACGGATCGGCGCAGATGTACTGGACCGATCCGCTTTCCGGTTCATAGAGGCCCCAAACATCGGGGCTGTTGCTGCTGCCCGCTGGTGAATGCCGGACAATCCGGTCGCCTTGCGTGTAATCCGTTGCCATCGCTTCCCCTCTTTCGCGCAATTGCTGTGCTGATGGCCGCAGGGGCCGGGGCGCCTGCGGCATTGGAAGCATAACGTTTGACGGAAAGACCGGTTCCCGCGCGAACCAGCCCCGCGGCGGCTATGGCGCGCAAGCTGCGCCGGCAGCCAGAAAAAAACGGCCCGGAAACCATCAGGTCCCGGGCCGTTCTCATCTCTGCTGCAATACCGGTTCAGCCGCGGCCTCGGTAGGGGGGCACGCCCTGGTCCGGAATCCAGACGCCTTCGGGCATCGGCCCGGTTTGCCAGAACACGTCGATCGGAATGCCGCCGCGCGGGTACCAATAGCCGCCGATGCGCAGCCACTGCGGCTCCAAAAACTCCGCCAGGCGGCGGGCGATGGAAACGGTGCAATCTTCGTGGAAAGCGCCGTGATTGCGGAAGGAGGTGAGGAACAGCTTCAGCGATTTGCTTTCCACCAGCCACTCACCCGGCACATAGTCGATCACCAGATGGGCAAAATCGGGCTGCCCGGTCATCGGGCAGAGCGAGGTGAACTCCGGCGCGGTGAAGCGCACGTTATAAGCCACGTCACCTTGCGGGTTCTGGACGCGCTCCAGCTCCGCCTCTTCCGGGCTGCTGGGAACGACGGTGTCGCCGCCCAGCTGTTTCAGGTTGCTGTAGATGCTGTCGGACATATCAGGGTTCCTATGTTCAGACGCCGCGCTTGTTGCCCCAGACCAGCACATGCAGCTGCGGCAGGACGCGGGGGGTGAACCAGCCGTCGCCGGTCACTTTTTCGATGAGCCACAGCAGACGGTCAGTGGCCTGCTGCAAGTCGACCGGCTGGGCGGGGTCGACCTCCGGGTTGCCGGGCTGCAGGTACAGCGGCAGCTCCGGGTGGCGTTCAGCGGCGGCCTTGGCCCAAGCGTAATCCTTGTCGTCAAAGATCACGATCTTCATCACCGCCTGGCCGCAGCCCTGTGCCGCCTCAAGGCATTGATCAAAGGCCTTCCAGTCCACGGTTTCGCCGCTGGAGGGCGGTTTAGGGCTCAGGACCAGCGTATCCAGATCCGCAAACCAGGGTTTGCTGACCGACCCTTGGGTCTCGCAGGCAAAGCGGTAGCCTTCGGCCTTGCCATAAGCGATCACCGGGGCAAAGTCCTGGATCGCCGGGTTGCCGCCGGAGATCGACACTGTCAAAGGCTTGCCGCCAGAAAGGCGGCGCACCTCGGCCATGACCTCCTCGGGCGCCATCACCGCCCAGTCACGCCGGTAGCCGCTGTCGACCGCGTGCATGCTATCGCACCACGAGCAGCGGTAATCGCAGCCGCCTGCGCGCACAAACACCGTGGGCTCCCCGATCAGGGCGCCTTCGCCCTGGATGGTGGGGCCGAAGATTTCAGCGATGCGCAGGGTCACGGCCCAACCTCCGGCCTGTACTCCGCCCAGGTCTTAGGCGTCTCCGAGACCTTCACCGCGGCCACTTCGGGCCAGCGCGCATGGCACCAGTCATAGAAATGCTTCGCCATGTTTTCCGCTGTTGAATGCCCGTCCAGAACGTCATTCAGATGCCGGTGGTCGAAGGTTTCGTCGATATACTCCTTCAGCGGCTTCAGCTCGTGATAGTCGCGCACGAAGCCGTCACTGTTCAGCTCCTTCGCCGCCAGCTCCACCACCACGACATAGTTGTGCCCGTGCAGCCGGGCGCATTGGTGGTCCGGCGGCAGATGGGTCAGCTGGTGAGAGGCGGAGAAGTGGAACTCCTTGGTGATCCGGAACATCAGGCGCCGTCCTTGGCGGCTATTGCCGCCTTCCAGAACTCCGGGTCGGCGTAGTCCGTCGGATCCTCGACCCCAGCCAAGTGGAACGCCTCGCGCCGCTCCACGCAGGTGCCGCAGCGCCCGCAGTGCCTCTCGCCGCCCTTGTAGCAGGACCAGGTCTCGGCAAAGGGGGTGTTGTGCTTGGCACCGGCGGTGACGATGTCGCCCTTGGTGCGTTGCACAAACGGGGTATACAGCCGCACGTCGGCATAACCGTCCAGCGCGGCCCGCTGCATGGCATCAAAGGCCTCAGTAAAGGCCGGGCGGCAGTCCGGATAGATGAAGTGATCACCGCCATGCACTGCGGTTGCCACCGCGTCGTCTCCGTTTGCGGCAGCAATGCCATAGGCGATGGTCAGCATGATCGCGTTCCGGTTCGGCACCACGGTGACCTTCATGGTCTCTTCCTCGTAGTGGCCGTCCGGCACGTCGATGTCATCGGTGAGGGCCGAGCCCGAAAGCGCGGCGCCTATGCCTCTCATGTCGATGATGTCATGCGGCACGCCCAGCCGTTTGGCTGCGGCGGCGGCATAGTCGAGTTCCTTCCTGTGGCGCTGGCCGTAATCGAAGGAGACAAGACGGGTCAGCTGATGTTCCTCAGCGACCATATGGGCAAGCGAAACGGAATCCAGCCCGCCCGAGCAGATAACGATAGTTTTCATTTTTGAACCCTTGTTTTGGTGACCGGGTAGGCTGCGACCGGTGCCGCGCGTTTAGCAGCAAGGCGGGAATGGCGCAAGGTGCGGGCGCATTGCGAACATTCGGCAGGACTTGTTAGGGAAATTTGAAAGTTTGGCGTTGGCGGCACATTGTGAGGGCAGTGCTCGTCCGCGGGCGGAAGCGTAGCGCCCGCCCGTGGGGGCGGACGGGCGCTGCCCGGGGTGCCGCCGGGCGGGGCAGTCTAAACCGGCGGCAGTTCCCCCTCCAGCCACTCCAGAAACGCGCGCGATGCCGGGGTGCTGGCATGGCTGGGCGGCGGCATCAGAAAGTAATTCTCCAGCAGCTCTGCCGAGTGATCGCTGGCCCGGACCAGCTGGCCGCTCTCCAGCAGCCCGCCCGCCAGCGTGTCATGCGACATTGCCATGCCCGCACCATTCAGCGCCGCGGTCATGGCGATCACGTAAGTGGAGGCCAGGTTGATCTCGTGATTGCGTTCAAACGGCAGGTCCTGCGACTTGAACCACGCGCCCCAGGAGCCTGTCACGCCTGCACAATCCAGCAGCGTTGCGCTGCCGAAATCAAACGCGCCATCCTGATAATCAGGAGCGCAGACCGGATAGAACCGGTCGTAAGTCAGCCGCACCGCTGCCGCTGACATGTCATTCGGGCGGCCGAAACGGATTTCTGTCCCGGCAGAGCTGGCATGGCGTTCCGGATCCCAGATCGGCGTCACGATATTCAGCACCAGCCAAGGAAAGCGCTCATAAAGCCGGGGCAGGCGCGGCGACAGCCAGAACACCGAGAATGCCATATTGCACTGCAAGACCAGATGCCGCCCCTGGTCGCCGCCGGTAAAGGCCTGGGTGCCGGCGGCAATCAGGTCGAACGCCTCGCGCACGATCGGCATGTAATTCGCCCCGGCCTCCGACAGCTCCAGCGCGCGGGTTTTGCGGATGAACAGCTCCCTCCCCAGAAAGTTCTCCAGGCTGCGCACATGCTGGCTGATTGCCGATTGCGTCAGGTTCAGCTCTGCCGCGGCGCGGGTGAACGACAGATGCCGGGCGCTGGCCTCAAAGGCGCGCAGCCAGGTGAGCGGGGGCAGGGAGGATGACGGCGGTCCGGGGGGCTGCATGAATGTATCACCTATGCATTAGCTCAATTAATGCATAGCGGCTGAATCCATCGTTTGTCAGCAGGGCAAGCGGCTGGCACCACTAGGAGAAGCGAACTTGGAGGCGCCAGAATGAACAAGCAAGCGGACATGAGCCCGAACCTCACGCATTGGCAGGAGCGAGTCGACATGGCCGCGGCCTTCCGCTGGACCGCGCGGTTGAACATGCACGAGGCTGTGGCGAACCATTTCAGCCTCGCGGTGAATGAGGACGGCACCCGGTTCCTGATGAACCCCAACCAGGTTCATTTTGCCCGTGTAAAGGCGTCTGGCCTGTTGCTGCTGGATGCAAATGATCCCAAAACGATGCAGCGCCCCGACGCGCCGGATCCAACCGCCTGGGGGCTGCACGGCTCCATCCACCGCCTCTGTCCGCACGCGCGCTGCGTGATGCATGTGCATTCGATCCACGCCACGGTGCTGGCCTGCCTCGCCGACAGCACCCTGCCGCCGATCGACCAGAACACCGCCACCTTCTACAACCGCCATGTGGTCGACAGCGATTTCGGGGGCCTGGCATTTGAGGACGAGGGCGCCCGCTGTGCCTCGATGCTGACCGACCCCAAGGTCAAGACTATGATCATGGGCAACCACGGGGTGCTGGTGATCGGCGACAGCGTCGCGGACACATTTAACCGGCTATATTACTTCGAGCGCGCCGCGGAGACCTATATCCGTGCCTTGCAAACCGGCCAGAAGCTGCGGGTGCTGAGCGACGAGATCGCCGAGAAGACCGCGCAGGAGCTGGAGGAGTATCCGGACCAGGCCGACCGGCACCTGGCGGAGCTGAAGGCGATCCTCGACGACGAGGGCTCGAACTACGCAACCTGAGGCCATAAGCAGGAGGCAGCCCGATGCACGGCACACTCCCCGACCGCGAGGCAGACCGCTGGCATTACCGCCCCAACGGACCTGTGCCGCTCAACCCGCTGTTCAGCTGGCCGCCGCGCCCGGCGGCGGTTTTCGCCTGGTACCGCGGCGCCTGGATGGAAATCACATCGCTGACGGTCTGCTTCCTGCTGGCGCTGGCGGTCTATGTGTGGCTGCTGCCGCCGCTGGCGGGGATGGCGGCGTTCCGCCCAGGCTGGATGCTGCAGGTCTGGCTTGCCAACCTGCTGCCGCAGGCGGCTGTTGCCGGCGGGCTGCACTGGTGGCTGTACATGCGCAAGGGCCAGGGGATGCGGAAGAAGTTCGACAAGCGCGACCTGTCCCGGGGCAACGGTACCTTCACCTTCAAGAACCAGGTTCTGGACAATATCTGGTGGACCCTCGGTAGCGCCATCACCGTGGCGACGGTCTATCAGTGGGGCATCTACTGGCTGATGGCCAATGGCTGGGTGCCGGTTGTGACTTTTGCCGAAGCCCCGGTCTGGTGCGTGGTCTGGATGCTGTTCATCCCGATGTGGTCCGGCCTGCATTTCTATTGGGTGCACCGGCTGGAACATCACCCGCGGCTCTATAAACACGTCCACGCGGTGCATCACCGCAACGTCAATACAGGCCCGTGGTCAGGGATCTCCAACCACTGGTATGAAAACCTGCTGTATTTCACCACCTATTTCATCCACCTGATCGTGCCGTCGCACCCGCTGCATCTGGCGTTTCACGCGATGTTCCAGCAGATCAGCCCGGTCCTGTCGCATTCCGGGTTTGAGCGGGTGATTGCCGGGGAAACCGAAGCCGCCAAGGCCGGGGATTTCTTCCACCAGTTGCATCACCGCTATTTCGAGTGCAACTACGGCACCTCAGAAATTCCGTTCGATAAATGGTTCGGCACCTATCACGACGGCTCTGCGGCGGCGACCGACCGGACCCGGGCCTTCAAGAAGCAAATGTATACCCGCTAGGATTGCTTCAGGCGCAAACTGATCAGGATCAAGGCGTACATATTCGCGAATCCCTATGCCTGTACGCAAGACAGTCAAAGGCATAGGAGAAAGCCCATGATGCGCCTTGCATCCATCCTCTATTCGCTGATCGGCAGCAGCCTGGCAGGCGTTGGCGTGATCGCGGTTCTGGTGGCAGGAATGGTCTCGGTTCAGGCGATTCTAGCTTCGGCGGCGGCAGGTGCGGTTGCGGGGTTGCCGGTCGCCTGGCTGGTTGCCAAGCAGCTTTATGCCCGCGGCGCCTAGGCGTTGAGGAACACCCGCGCGGCAGCTTCGAACTCCCGCGGCTTCTCGGCGTGCAGCCAATGGCCCGCGCCGGGAAGCTTGGCAAAGCGGGCGGCGGGAAAGCGCGTGCGGATCTCGTCCCGGTGTTCGGGCAGCACATAATCCGACTCGGAGCCTGACAGGAACAGGGCAGGGCCGTCCCAGGATGCCTCGGTCTGCGGGAAAGACATGATGTTCGGCATCTGGTCCGCCAGCGTGTCCAGGTTCAGCTTCCAGCGCTTGTTCGGCAGGTCCAGCGACTGGGTGAAGAAGCTCTGCAGCGCCGGATCCACCCCGGCCTCGGCCAGTTGGGCTGCGGCCTCGGGGCGGCGCTCAATGGCCTCCAGATCCAGCGACTTCATCGCATGGATGTACTGGATCTGGCTATGGCCGTAAGCCACCGGCGCAATGTCGGCAACCACCAGCCGCCGCACCGCCTCCGGGTGATTCAGCGCCAGCATCATCGCGGCCTTGCCGCCCATCGAATGGCCGATCACATCCATTTGCCCGCCATGGGCCGCGATCACCCCGGCCAGGTCCTCTGCCAGCTCCGGATAGGTGTGGCTGTCCGTGCGCGGGCTGTCGCCGTGGTTACGCATGTCCACCGCAATCACCTGCCGCTCATCCGACAGGCGTTTGGCGATGACGCCCCAGTTGCGGGCGGACCCATAAAGCCCATGGGCAATCAGAAGCGGCGGTTTTCCGGTGGCAGAGCCATGAGTGATCGAGTTCAGCATGCCGCCTTGATAGCGGGGCAGGCAAAGGCTTGCCAGCCCCATTGAGGCGGGCGCGGCCGCAGGCTAGGGTGCCGGAACGAGGCAGCTGAGGGAGAGTGCCGGAATGGCCGCCAGCCTGGACCAGGATATCGAAGAGATCCGCACGTTGCTGAAGGAGCGCGAGCACGCCTCCGGCGACTTTGCCGCCGCGCTGAAACGTGTCCGCCGCCGGCTGCCGCGCCGGATCTACAAACAGGGCATGAAACTGGCCGGTGCGCTGCCGCTGCTGGAACACCCCAAGCTGCGGCAGACAGTGGACGAAAAACCGCTGCGCGGCGCCGCCCGGGAGGTTAAGGCGCATCTGAAGGAAGTCGACATTGCCGACCGGCGCAAGGGCTTCTGGCTGGGCGTGCTGGGCAGCATCGCGTTTTCCATTCTGATGGTGCTGATCCTGCTGATCGTGGTCCTGCGCTGGCGCGGGCTGATCTGATTTCCCGGTTCACGCTGCCTGCAGTGTGAAAGCCTCCCTCAGCCGCAAGTCCTAGACCTTGCGGCTGCCGGCCTTTGAACAGTTGCTGGTGTTTTACGCCTGCAGGCCGGTCTGCTGACGCTAATTGCATTGAGGTCCCTCCCGCCCAGCCGCCAAGCGCTCCCGCCCCTTTCAGGCCCGCCTGCGGCTGTCCCGAAAGCGTTGGGCAGGGCGCCGTGCTTGCTGCACGGCGCGGGCAGCGCCCCTGTCAGGGGCGCTGCCGGGCCCAAGGCCCGTGCCGGGGCATCTGCGATGCACCGGCGGGGCGCGGGAGAGCTGCCGGTGCGGCAATGCAAAACCGCCGCGGCCGATGGGCCGCGACGGTTCAATTTCTTTTGACCTGAGAAAACGCTTACAGGTTCGGGTACAGCGGGAATTTGGCGCAGAGGTCTGCGACTTTCGCGCGGACGGATGCTTCCACATCCGCGTTGCCGTCCTCACCGTTGGCCGCCAGGCCGTCGATCACCTCGATGATCAGGTCGGCGATCTGGCGGAACTCAGCCTCGCCGAAGCCGCGGGTGGTGCCGGCAGGCGTGCCCAGGCGCAGGCCGGAGGTCACGGTCGGCTTTTCCGGGTCGAACGGGATGCCGTTCTTGTTGGTGGTGATGTGGGCGCGGCCCAGCGCCTTGTCGGCGATGTTGCCGGTCACGCCCTTGGGCCGCAGGTCGACCAGCATCACATGGGTGTCGGTGCCGCCGGTCACGATGTCCAGGCCGCCCTTGATCAGCTGGTCCGCCAGCGCCGCCGCGTTCGCCCGCACCTGCTTTTGATATTCTTTGAACTCCGGCTTCAGCGCCTCGCCGAAGGCCGCCGCCTTGCCGGCGATCACATGCATCAGCGGGCCGCCCTGGATGCCCGGGAAAATCGCCGAGTTCACTTTCTTGGCGATCGCCTCGTCGTTGGTCACGATCATGCCGCCGCGGGGGCCGCGCAGGGTCTTGTGGGTGGTGGTGGTGGCGACATGCGCATGCGGGAACGGCGAGGGGTGCTCACCGGCGGCGATCAGGCCCGCGATATGGGCCATGTCGACCATGAAGTAGGCGCCGACGCTGTCCGCGATTTCACGGAACTTGGCAAAGTCGATCTGGCGCGGGATGGCGGAGCCGCCGGCGATGATCAGCTTGGGCCGGTGCTCGGTGGCCAGCGCCTGGATCTGGTCGTAGTCGATCAGGTTGTCGCTTTTGCGCACGCCGTAATGCACCGCGTTGAACCACTTGCCCGACTGGTTCGGCGCCGCGCCGTGGGTCAGGTGGCCGCCGGAGGCCAGATCCATGCCCAGGATGGTGTCGCCGGGCTTCAGCAGGGCCTGGAACACGCCCTGGTTCGCCTGGCTGCCGGAGTTCGGCTGCACGTTGGCGAATTCGCAGCCAAAGAGCTGCTTGGCGCGGTCGATCGCCAGGTTTTCGGCGACGTCGACATACTGGCAGCCGCCGTAGTAGCGGCGCCCCGGGTAGCCTTCGGCGTATTTGTTGGTGAGGACAGAGCCTTGCGCTTCCATCACCGCGGCAGAGACGATGTTCTCGGAGGCAATCAGCTCGATCTCGTCGCGCTGGCGGCCCAGTTCCGCGGTGATCGAGGCATAAAGCTCAGGATCGCGCTCGGCGAGGGATTGGGTGAAAAAGCCGGGATCACGGGTCGCTTCAGTCATGGTGGCTCCGTTTGAGCAGGGGTCAGAATTGAGGGATTTCCTATCGGAAACATCTTTGCGCAGGAAGCCTGTAAAGCGACATTTCCCTGCGACAGAACGGCAACTATGGCCTTTGGCGGAAAGCTGTGATTGTTTCGGAACCAGTTGCCTAATACCGGAAACAGATTTGATGGGTTTGAGAATCGCCTTTCTGGCCAGCGAAGTGGAGGTTGCCCAGGAAGCCCTCGCCGAACTGACCCGCCGTTATGGCCATGTGCCCCCCGAAGAGGCGGATGTAATTGTGGCGCTCGGCGGGGACGGGTTCATGCTGCGCACACTGCACAGCATGGTAAACCACCCGGCGCCGGTTTACGGCATGAACCGCGGCACTGTCGGCTTTCTGATGAATGAATACCGTGAAGACGGGCTGATCGAGCGGCTTGGGGATGCGGTTCAGGAGATCATCAACCCGCTGTCGATGACCGCGATGGACCGCCGCGGCGAGGTTCACAAGGCGCTGGCGATCAACGAGGTGTCGCTGCTGCGCGCCGGCCCGCAGGCGGCACGGCTCAAGGTGTCGGTGGATGGCCGGGTCCGGATGGAGGAGCTGGTTTGCGACGGGGCGCTGGTGTCGACACCGGCGGGCTCCACCGCCTACAACTACTCGGCGCATGGGCCGATCCTGCCGATCGGGGCCGATGTGCTTGCGCTCACTGCCATTGCCGCCTTCCGCCCACGGCGCTGGCGCGGCGCGCTTTTGCCCAGCAACGCGATGGTGCGCTTTGACGTGCTGGAGGCCGACAAGCGCCCGGTGATGGCCGATGCGGACTCGATCTCGGTGGCCGATATCGACTGGGTCGAGATCCGCACGGATCCGGAAGTCCGCCACAAGATTCTGTTCGATCCTGGCCATGGGCTGGAGGAAAGGCTTATTTCCGAGCAGTTTACTTAACCGTTTAACGGAACCTTCACGAGTTTGTGAACTCCCCGGTAACGATTTCATGCGATGCTTTTCCACAGGCAGATGTGGATGGCGTCTGCCCCAGGGCTGAAGCGCCAGAGTGCCGTACCGGCGTGGTTTGAATAACCAGTGCAATTGTTTCCAGCCGGTAGCGCCCACGGAGCCTGCGCCCGAAGCCGGGTCCGCCTTTTATGGCGGGACGGGCGCTGTTTGTAGCGAGTTGTCTGAGTATGGAAGTTCCCCGGGGGCGGTTCACTCCGTTCCCCGGGACCTTATGTCCGCCCGTTGTGCTTGTCTGCCCTGAGTACATGCTGATGCCGGCCTGTGACGCTGCAGGGCCGTGGCGGTATTTCCGGTATGAAATATCGGCCTGAAACACTGGCCTGAACCCCGGGCTGAAACAGTGGCCTGAAATCCAGGTGCTTGCTTGGGAAATCCGCCAGCTTGCAGGGGTGTCTCCGTGCGCTTGGCGTGTGTGGCTGCTGTATACATGCGCCCGACCCGTAACCCGCACCCTTGGCGTCATGGCCAGCAGACCCTCCCACGAGCTTCAAAGAACGTGTGATTACAGGGGCCCCTGAGGCTTGCATTGCGTTGTGCGGGCACTCAGCAGGTCATTTTTTTGTGGCAGTCCGATTGATATGCGGCGCCCTGAAAGCCGTCAGGCCGCCAGAGCGTCCTGCATCTGTAACCCGGCGCGCCCTGCCAGTTGCGGTCAAACGGACCACGCCCCGTAACCCGCTGCTTGCGAGACGCACACCCTCTGACGGCCGCCGGTCTCAGGCGGAACCGGCCTGCATCTTCTCCCACAGGGGCAGGCACATGCGGCCGGCACGGGCCTCGATCGCGGCGCAGGCATCCACGGCCAGATCCTCGCGCCAGCGGCGGGCGGCGATCTGCACGTTGATCGGCTGCGGGCCATTGGTCAGCTGCGCCAGCCGGGCCGGGACGGAGGCCGCAGGCAGGCCGAGGTAATTCATCGCATAGGAGTAAACCGCGCAGCCCAGCACCTCATGCACACCTTCAGCGCCTTCGGTGTCGCGGTCGGGCCGGAAGAAAGGCTGCGGCAGGAAGGGCGACAGCACCAGCGGATACTCTTCCATGAACAGCGACCATTGCCGCGCGTAATGGGTGCGCTTGGCCATCATCTGCAGAAGCTCATCGCCGGCAAACGGCGGAAACTCCTGAAAGTAGACGGCAAAGATATCCCGTACAGTCTGCGAGCCGGCGGCATCCACATCCTGCTTCATCAGCGCATAGATCTCGCCCATCAGCGCGCGGTAGCCGGTGCGTCCGGCCTCAAAGACATTCGGAGGCTCCACTTCTTCGACAACGTAACCCGCATCCGCCAGGGCATCGCGCGCAAAGTCCAGCGCAGCTTCGACTTCCGGATGCAGCTCGTAGCCGTGGGTGTTCTTGGTGAAGGCCACCCGAACCGGCCCCTCCAGCGCCGCGCCGCGCCATGGGCCGGGCACATGGAACGGGTCGCGCGGATCGGCGGCAATCAGCGAAGCCATCGACAAGTGCAGGTCCTCTGCCGTGCGGGTGATCAGCCCCTGCACTGACATCAGCTGCGCCAGCAGCCCGCGTTCCGCCGTCTGGCTGGGATTCCAGGCCGGCACCCGGCCCAAGCCCGGCTTTACTGTAACCGCGCCATTGGCGGCGGCGGGAAAGCGCAAGCTGCCGCCGATGTCATTGCCATGGGCCAGTGCACCGATCCCGGCCATCACGGCCGCCCCCGCACCGCCGGAGGAGCCGCCAGGGGAAATATGCCGCCCCCAGGGGTTATAGGTGCGCCCGTGCAGCGGATTGTCGGTGTCGGCGCGAAAGGAGAACTCCGGCGTGTTGGTCCGCCCGATCACCACCGCGCCGGCCTTGTGCAGGTTTTCCACGACTGGGGCGTCCGCCGGGGCGATCAGGTCTTTCAGCGCAACGACCCCGTTTGAGGTGGCGTGGCCCGTCTGGTCGATGTTGATTTTGATGGTCACCGGCACCCCGTGCAGCGGGCCTGGCTCAGCGCCGCCCTCACGCGCCTTGTCGAGCGCGCGCGCACGCTCCAGCGCCTCCGCGCTCAGGTCCTCGACGACTGCGTTCAAGGCCGGGTTCACCGCATTCATCCGGTCAATTGAGGCCTGGATTGCGTCCTCTGCGCTCAGATCCCCGGCGCGGGTCAGTGCGGTCAGTTCGGTGGCGCTTAAGCGCCAGATGTCCGGTTTCGTCATGCAAAGGCCTCCCAGGCCGCAGCCTAGGCAGGCAGGGCGGAGTTGCAAGCAAAACCGGACGGCAGAAAGGCTCCGCCTGGTGGCGGAGCCTTCAAAAACCCTCGCAGGATTATTGGCCGTTTCCCGCGCCGGGAAACGCGCGCGTTATTTGGCGTAGCCGATGCTCTGCAGCGCCGCGGTGATCTCGTCCAGGATGGCTGGATCGTCGATGGTTGCGGGCATCTTCCAGGGCGTTCCATCGGCGATGTTCACCATCGTGCCGCGCAGGATCTTGCCGGAGCGGGTTTTGGGCAGCCGGTCCACCACAACCGCCAGCTTGAAGGCGGCCACCGGGCCGATCTTCTCCCGCACCAGTTTCACGACCTCGGACACCACTTCGCCGTGGTCGCGGTCCGCGCCCGAGTTCAGGCACAGGAAGCCCACCGGCATCTGCCCCTTAAGGCTGTCCGCCACGCCGATCACGGCGCATTCGGCAACGTCCGGATGGCCTGCCAGCACTTCTTCCATGCCGCCGGTCGACAGCCGGTGGCCCGCCACGTTGATCACGTCATCGGTGCGCGCCATGATGTAAAGGTAGCCGTCCTCGTCTTTCATGCCGGCATCGCCGGTCTCATAGTAGCCGGGGAAGGTGGTCAGGTAGCTCTTTTTAAAGCGGTCCTCGGCGTTCCACAGGGTCGGCAGCGTGCCCGGCGGCAGCGGCAGTTTCACGGCAATCGCGCCCAGCTCGCCCGCGGCAACCGGGTTGCCGCCCTCGTCAAGGATATCCACTTCATAGCCCGGCATCGGCACCGCAGGCGAGCCGAGCTTGGTCGGCAGCTCCTCGATCCCCAGCGGGTTGGCGGCAATCGACCAGCCGGTTTCTGTCTGCCACCAGTGGTCGACCACCGGCACCTTCAGCTGTTCCTGCGCCCAGGTGATGGTGTCGGGGTCCGCACGTTCGCCCGCCAGATAGACCTGCTCAAGGCAGCTCAGATCGTATTTCTTGACGAATTCGCCCTTGGGATCCTCCCGCTTCACCGCGCGGAAGGCGGTGGGGGCGGTGAAAAAGCTTTTCACCTTATGCTCGGAAATCACCCGCCAGAAGGTGCCCGCATCCGGCGTGCCGACGGGCTTGCCCTCGAAGACGATGGTGGTGTTGCCGTGGATCAGCGGCCCGTAGCAGATATAGCTGTGGCCGACGACCCAGCCCACGTCCGAGGCCGCCCAGAACACATCGCCGGGATCGACGTTATAGATGTTCTTCATGGTCCAGTTCAGCGCCACCAGCTGGCCCGCGGTGTGGCGGATCACCCCCTTGGGCTGGCCGGTGGTGCCGGAGGTGTAGAGGATGTAGGAGGGGTGGTTGCCCTCGACCGGCACGCATTCGGCCGGTTCGACACCGTACTGGAAGCCGTGCCAGTTCACATCGCGGCCCGGGATCAGCTCCGCCACTTCCTGTTCGCGCTGAAAGATCACGCAGAACTCGGGCTTATGCTCCGCCAGGTCGATGGCACCGTCCAGCAGCGGCTTGTAATGCACGATCCGGCCCGGCTCGATGCCGCAGGAAGCGGCGATGATCGCCTTGGGCTTGGCATCGTCGATGCGCACGGCGAGTTCGTTGGAAGCAAAACCGCCGAACACCACCGAATGCACCGCGCCGATGCGGGCGCAGGCCAGCATCGCTTCCAGCGCCTCGGGGATCATCGGCATATAGATGATGACGCGGTCGCCCTTCTCGACGCCCTTGGCGCGCAGCGCGCCGGCCAGGGTGGCGACACGGTTCCTGAGCTCGACATAGGAGATTTCACGCTTGGTATGGGTGACCGGGCTGTCGTAGATGATTGCGGTCTGCTCGCCGCGGCCTTCTTCGACGTGGCGGTCGACAGCGTTGTAGCAGGTGTTCACCTTGGCATCGGCAAACCATTCATAAAGGCCCTCGCCCTTGTCAAACAGCGCCTGCTTGGGGGCCTCGTCCCAGCTGATTTGCTTGGCGGCTTCCATCCAGAAACCTTCCGGGTCCTGTTTCCACGCGGCGTAAGTATCCTGATATCCCATGGTGTCTATCTCCTCCTGCCATCTGCGTAGGCGACGAACCGGGGACCGGGCAAGTTTTGCGCAAGGGGCACGCAAGGTTCGTCAAAGAATTTACAGTTTGCAGGCGGATTTCCATCGTGGCTTTACAGAATTTACACCCGGTTTGCCGTTTGCAGCCAATCCGCTTTGCAAACAGGTTTTTGGCGCGGAGTTTTCAGGAAAGCCCCTGCAGAATTGCAAAATTGCAAACTCCGCCGCTGACCCGCCGCCGGGCCGGACAGAATCACTCCTCGCCGGACAGCTTGGCATAGCGGGGCAGGCTGTCTTGAAGGTGCAGCCAGCTGACATGTTCGGAGTGGAACACGTGAAAGCGCGGTGGCGTCGTGCCGGGGCTTTCCAGCGTTGCGGTGTACAGATGCAGGTTCACGCCATCCCTGGCGGTGCGGTAGGCCATCTGGGTGCCGCAGGTGCCGCAGAACAGCCGCTCGACGCCTTGGGACGAGTTGTAGACCTTCGGCTCGGCGCCGGACCAATTCACCGCCTCGTGCGGCAAGGCAAAAAAAGCGGTGACGGGTGCCGCGCAGATGCGGCGGCAGTCGGCGCAGTGGCAATAACAGCTCCAGGCCGCCTCGGCCTGGCTCTCCCAATGCACGGCGCCGCAGTGGCAATGCCCTCTCATACTGGCCTCCCTGGGTGGGCGGCCAGCGGTTTTCCTTGGCCGCGGAATTAACCGTAGTGCGCCACCGGGGTGCCGGCAATGGCGGCCATATTCAAAAGGCCCCGCGCGGTGATCGAGGGCGACACAATATGGGCCCGGTTGCCCATGCCCATCAGGATCGGCCCCACTTCCAGCCCGCCGGCCCGCATTTTCAGGATGTTGCGCACGCCCGAGGCTGCGTCGGCATGGGCAAAGATCAACACATTGGCGGCGCCTTCCAGCCGGGAATTGGGGAAGATCCGCGCGCGCAGATCCGGGTCCAGCGCGGTGTCGATGTTCATCTCGCCTTCATAGGAGAAGTCCCGGCGCTTGTCGTCGAGGATCTCCAGCGCGTCGCGCAGCCGGCTGCCGGTGTCGCAGGCGATATTGCCGAATTGCGACTGAGAGCACAGCGCGATTTTCGGCTCGATCCCGAAGCGGCGCACATGGCGGGCCGCGCCGATCACGGTTTCGGCGATCTGCTCCGGCGTCGGCTCGATCCGCACGTGGGTGTCGGCGATGAACAGGGGGCCGTCCTCCAGGATCATCATCGACAGCGCCCCGTGCGGGGAATAGCTGTTGCCGCCCAGAACCTGCTGCACGTAATTCATATGCCAGCGGTACTCGCCGAAGGTGCCGCACAGCAGGCTGTCGGCCTCGCCGCGGTGGACCATGATGGCGCCGATGGCGGTGGTATTGGTGCGCATGATCGCCTTGGCCAGATCCGGCGTCACCCCGCGGCGCTGCATCACCTTGTGATAGCTGTTCCAGTAATCGTAATAGCGCGGGTCGTTTTCCGGGTTCACCAGCTGGAAATCGCGGCCCGGGCGCACGTCCAGACCCAGCTTCTCGCAGCGGCGTTCGATCACTTCCGGACGGCCGATCAGGATCGGGGTCTCGGTGGTTTCCTCCAGGATCGCCTGCGCGGCACGCAGCACCCGCTCGTCCTCGCCCTCGGCAAACACGATCCGCCGGGCGGCGGCGCGGGCGGCCTCGAACACCGGGCGCATCAGCAGGGCGGACTTGAACACGGTCTGGTTCAGCCTCTGCTTATAGGCCTCGATATCCTCGATCGCGCGGGTCGCCACGCCGCTTTCCATCGCCGCTTTGGCCACAGCAGAGGACACAACCGCCACCAGACGCGGGTCGAACGGTTTGGGGATCAGATAGTCGGCGCCGAAGTTCAGCTGCTCCCCCTTGTAAGCCGCCGCGGCCTCGGCGCTGGTGGTGGCGCGGGCCAGCTCTGCAATACCGTCGACACAGGCAATCTGCATCGCATCGTTGATTTCTGTCGCCCCCGCATCCAGCGCCCCGCGGAAGATGAAGGGGAAGCACAGCACGTTGTTGACCTGATTGGGGAAATCGCTGCGGCCCGTGGCGATGATCGCATCGGGCGCCACCTTGCGCGCCTGGTCCGGCATGATCTCCGGCGTCGGGTTGGCCAAGGCAAAGATGATCGGACGCTTCGCCATCTTCTCCACCATCTCCGGCTTCATCACGTTGGGGCCGGACAGGCCGAGGAACAGATCCGCGCCATCCATCACCTCATCCAGCGTGCGCAGGTCAGATGCCTGGGCAAAGGCCGCTTTCTGCGGGTTCATGTCCTCTTCGCGGCCCTCGTAAACCAGCCCGTGAATGTCGCACAGCCAGATGTTTTCCCGCTTCACGCCCAGCTTCACCAGCATGTTGAGGCAGGCAATCCCCGCGGCGCCGCCGCCGGTGGAGACGATCTTGATCTCCTCAAAGCTTTTGCCTGCCACATGCAGCGCGTTCTTGGCTGCCGCGCCCACGACAATCGCGGTGCCATGCTGGTCGTCGTGGAAGACCGGAATGCCCATGCGCTCGCGGCAGATCTTCTCAACGATGAAGCAGTCCGGCGCCTTGATGTCTTCAAGGTTGATCGCGCCAAAGGTCGGCTCCAGCGAACAGACGATATCCGCCAGTTTCTCGGGATCGCTTTCGTTGACCTCGATGTCAAAGCAGTCGATGCCCGCGAAGTTCTTGAACAAAACCGCCTTGCCTTCCATCACAGGCTTGGAGGCCAGTGCACCGATGTTGCCCAGCCCCAGAACGGCTGAGCCGTTCGACACCACCGCCACTAGGTTCCCGCGCGAGGTGTAGCGGGCGGCATTGGCCGCATCCGCCTTGATCTCGGTGCAGGCTTCAGCGACGCCGGGGGAGTAGGCGCGCGCCAGATCGCGCCCGTTGGCCATCGGCTTGGTCGCCCGGATCTCCAGCTTACCGGGGCGCGGAAACTCGTGATAGTTGAGTGCGGCTTGGCGCAGGTTCTGTGAGTCGGACATCTGGCGCTCCTCGAAAATCGTATTGTTTAGTGTTAAACCATTTTTTCTGCCGGAAACCTAGTCCAAACTGACGCAAACGGGCGCGGCGGCGGGCGGGCGGCGGCTTCTTGCATAAAGCCTGCCCTGCGGCCACAGTTCCGGGCAAATGAAAAGGGAGTGAAAAATGAGCGATACAATCGCCGAAATCCGCCTGCCCACTCAGGAGCTGCGGAACGATATACCGTTCTACACCAAGGTGTTGGGCATGAAGATGGACATGATCTATCCGGCAGATGATCCGCGCACCGCGGTTTTTTCCGGCCACGGCCTGCGTCTGCGCATCGAAAAAGGGGCACAGGAAAGCCCCGGCACAATCCGCATTCTGACTGAAGATCCTGATGGATTTGCCGAAGGCCAGCGCCGCCTGACCGCGCCCAACGGCACCATGGTGGAGATCGAGAAGCGCCACCCGCCGATGGTGATGCCGGAAACGGTGCACAGTTTTGTGGTCCGCCGCCTCAAGGACCAGGCGCCCTGGATCATCGGCCGCGCGGGGATGCACTACCGCGACCTGGTGCCGGACCGGCTGGGCGGCTCGATCATCGCCAGCCACATCCGCATTCCCGACGGCGGCCCGGTGCCGGACATGGTGCATTTCCACCGGGTCGGCTTTCAGCTGATCTTCTGCATCCACGGCTGGGTCGATGTGGTCTATGAGGATCAGGGCGACAAGATGCGGCTCACAGCGGGCGACTGCTTCATCCAGCCGCCGGAAATCCGCCACCGCGTGCTGGAGGCGAGCGACAATGTCCAGGTGATCGAAATCGGCGTGCCGGCAGAACACGTCACCGAAATCGACCACGAGATGACCTTGCCGACACCGGATTACCGCCCCGAACGGGAATGGCAGGGCCAGCGCTTTGTCTACAACAGGGCGGAGGGTGCCGAATGGGTGCCGTTCCGTCTGCCGGGCTACATATGCCGCGACACCACAATTGCCGAGAACACCAAGGGCGTCGCCGGCGTGCAGGTGTTGCGCCGGGGTGATGGCGCGCCGCAATGGGCCGCGCATGACACCGACATCCATTTCACCTTTGTGATGAACGGCACGGTCACGCTGGAAGGCGAGGGCAGGGAGCCTTACCGGCTGGAGCAGGGCGACGCCTTTGTCATCCCGCCGGGCATGAAAACCCGCCTCAGTGAACCTTCGCAGGACGTGGAGCTGCTGGAGGTGACCTTGCCCGGCGTGTTCAACACCACTCTGGGGCAGTGACGGAACCGCGTCCGGGGGCTTTCGCTCCCCGGGGCATTTCCGCTATCCTGCGGCATCTTGACCAAATGATCAAAAAAACCGGGGAATCGCCATGAGCCTCAAAGCCGCTGCCGCCGCCGTCCGCGAAAACGCCCACGCGCCTTACTCCAACTTCAAGGTCGGCGCTGCCATCCGCTCTGCCTCCGGCCAGATCTATGTGGGCTGCAACGTCGAAAACGTGGCTTATCCCGAAGGCACCTGCGCCGAGGCCGGCGCCATCGCCGCGATGGTTGCCGCGGGGGAAAAAGAGCTGGCGGAGGTCTATGTGATCGCCGATTGCCCGTCGCCGATCAC
Source organism: Leisingera caerulea DSM 24564 (assembly GCF_000473325.1). Lineage (NCBI taxonomy): Bacteria > Pseudomonadati > Pseudomonadota > Alphaproteobacteria > Rhodobacterales > Roseobacteraceae > Leisingera > Leisingera caerulea. The sequence continues at coordinate 210,588 of NZ_KI421514.1, read as the reverse complement.
GCCCTGCGGCGGCTGCCGCCAGAAGATCAAGGAATTCGGCACCGGCGATGTGAAGGTCATCATGGCCACCACTGACGGCGCCGAGCAGGAAACCACCATAGGCGAGCTGCTGCCCGGCGCCTTTGATACGGACCATATGGAGCGCAGCTGATGGACGCCCGCGCCATCAACGCGCAGCTGCGGCGCGGCGAAACCCCAGGCGAGAACGCGCTGCGCTGGTTTGCCGAAGGGCTTGCCAGCGGCGGCGTGACGGACGCGCAGGCCGGGGCCTTTGCCATGGCCGTCTGCCTGCAGGGCCTCAGCGTCGAGGGCCGCCGCGCGCTGACGCTGGCGATGCGCGACACTGGTGACGTGCTGGAGTGGGATCTGGACGGGCCGGTGCTGGACAAGCATTCCACCGGCGGGGTGGGCGACTGCGTCTCGCTACTGCTGGCCCCGGCGCTGGCCGCCTGCGGCGCCTATGTGCCGATGATCTCTGGCCGCGGCCTGGGCCACACCGGCGGCACCCTGGACAAGCTGGAGGCCATTCCCGGCGTCTCCATTCAGGTCAGCGAGGATCGCTTGCGGGGCATGATGCAGGACGTTGGCTGCGCCATTGTCGGCGCCACCACGCAGATCGCGCCGGCGGACAAGCGGCTGTACGCCATCCGCGACGTGACAGCGACAGTCGAAAGTGTCGACCTGATCACCGCCTCGATCCTGTCCAAGAAGCTGGCCGCCAGCCCGGACGCGCTGGTGCTGGACGTCAAGATCGGCTCCGGGGCCTTCATGAAAACCGCCGATGAGGCCCGCGCCTTGGCGCAATCCCTGTGCGATACCGCCAATGCGGCCGGCTGCAAGACCTCGGCGCTGATCACCGACATGAACCAGCCGCTGGCGCCGGCCCTGGGCAACGCGCTGGAGGTGGCAGAGGTGATGCGCGTCTTGACCGGCGATGCATCCGGCCCGCTGGCCGAAATCTCGGCGGTTCTGGGCGGCGAACTGCTGGCCCACGCCGGTCTGGCCGCGGATACGGCAGAGGGCGCGGCCAAGATCACCGCCACACTCACCGATGGCCGCGCTGCGGACCGCTTTGCCCGGATGATCGCGGCCCTGGGCGGGCCTGCGGATTTTACCGCCAGCTGGCAGGACGATCTGCCCGGCGCAGAAGTCATCCGCGAGGTCAAAGCGCCCTCGGCCGGCCATGTCGCTGCCATGAACGGCGAAGCGCTCGGTCTGGCGGTTGTCAGCCTTGGCGGCGGCCGCATGGTGGAAAGCGACCGCATCCACCCGGGTGTCGGTATTTCGGACATTGTCCGCCTGGGCCAGCACGTTGGGGCAGGGGACACCCTTGCCCGCATCCACGCGGCCAGCGATGATGCGGCAGAAATGGCGGAGGCGGCGTTTCTCGCGGCGGTCTCCATCGGCGAGGCGCCGGACACCCTGCCGCCGCTGGTTCACGAAAGGATCTCCTGATGCCCCGTGCCTTCCTTGTGGTGATGGACTCCGTCGGCATCGGCGGCGCGCCCGACGCCGGGACCTTCTTCAACGGCGATCTGCCGGACCTTGGCGCCAACACGCTGGCCCATATCGCTCAGGCCTGCGGGGCCGGTAAGGCGGATGAGGGCCGCAGCGGCCCGCTGAACGTGCGGCACATGGAACGGCTTGGCCTCGGCGCGGCAATGCGGCTGGCGTCATCCGTGCCGTTTCCGGGCCTGGACACCGAACCGCAGGGCCGCTGGGGCTCTGCCAGCGAGCTCAGCCGCGGCAAGGACACGCCGTCGGGCCATTGGGAACTGGCGGGCTTGCCGGTGCCCTGGGACTGGCACTACTTTCCCGACCAGTCGCCCTCGTTCCCCGAGGACCTGACCGCCTTTGTCGCGGAGCAGGCGGGCACCGACGGCATCCTCGGCAACTGCCACGCCTCCGGCACGGTGATCCTCGACGACCTCGGCGCGGAACACATGCGGACCGGCAAGCCGATCTGCTACACCTCCGCTGACAGCGTGTTCCAGATCGCCGCGCATGAGGAGACCTTTGGCCTCGACCGCCTTCTGAAGCTTTGCCAGGCCATTGCCCCGCGGCTGCACGCGATGAAGGTGGGGCGGGTCATCGCGCGCCCCTTCATCGGGTCGGCGGACCAGGGGTTCACCCGCACCACCAACCGCCGCGATTTTGCCATCACCCCGCCTGCGCCGGTGCTGACCAATTGGGTCCAGGACGCAGGGCGCAAGGTCCACGCCATCGGCAAGATCGGCGACATCTTCTCCATGTCCGGCATCAACACATTGAAAAAAGGCGCTGATGCCCAGCTGATGGAGCATCTGTTCGACGCAGTGGAGACGGCAGAGGACGGCAGCCTGACATTCGCCAACTTCGTCGAATTCGACAGCCTGTACGGCCACACCCGGGACATCTCAGGCTACGCCCGCGCGCTGGAGTGGTTCGACGCTGAAATCGGCCGCCTGCTGCCCAAGCTGCGCAACGGCGACATGCTGCTGCTGACCGCCGATCACGGCAATGATCCCAGCTGGCCCGGCTCCGACCACACCCGCGAACAGGTGCCGGTGCTGATCGCGGGGCTTGACGCAGGCCCCGTCGGGCAGGCCAAATTCGCAGATGTGGCGGCCTCGATCGCGGCCCATCTGGACGTCCCGGCCCAAGGCCCGGGCAAGAGCTTTCTTTGACCCGATGGTCAAAACCCGCTTGCCTGTTCCGGCCAAGCCCGTAAAAGCGCGCAAAACCAAACTTTAGGAGTGCCCCATGACCGACCACCTGACCGTTGTTGATCACCCGCTTGTGCAGCACAAGCTGACCCTGATGCGGGATAAGGGCACGTCCACAGCGGGCTTCCGCCGCCTGCTGCGCGAGATCACCCAGCTGCTGGCCTATGAAATCACCCGCGAGATGCCGCTGACCACCACCAATATCGAAACCCCGATGGAGGAGATGGAGGCGCCGATCCTGGCGGGCAAGAAGCTGGCGCTGGTGTCGATCCTGCGCGCGGGCAACGGTATGCTCGACGGCGTGCTGGAACTGATCCCCTCGGCCCGCGTCGGATTTGTCGGCCTCTACCGTGACGAGGAAACGCTGGAGCCGGTGCAGTATTACTTCAAGGCGCCCGAAGGCCTGAAGGACCGTCTGGTGATCGCGGTGGACCCGATGCTGGCCACCGGCAACAGCTCTGCCGCTGCCGTTGACCTGCTGAAGGAGGCCGGCGCCAACAACATCCGCTTCCTGTGCCTGCTGGCCTCGCCCGAAGGCGTTGCCCGGATGAAGCAAGCACATCCGGATGTGCCGATCGTGACTGCGTCGCTGGACCGCGAAATCAATGCCAAGGGCTATATCCTGCCGGGCCTGGGCGATGCGGGCGACCGGATGTTCGGCACCAAGTAACCGCAACAGCGCCAAGGCGCTTCACGGCGCCTTGGCCGCACGCGGGCTGACCCGGCCCTTGCGGACACTAGCTCCAATTGGCGCAAAAATTGCCGCGGCGCAGCCCTATTGTTGCCGCAGAATCTTTACTCACAAGCCAGAGTCAGGCATCCTGCAGCCATATTTTGTGGGGCGCAGGAATGAAAATAACTAGAATTATTGCACTGGCCATCATCGCGGCGACGTCAGGCGCGGCAGGTGTACAGGCACAAACCCTGCGCCCAACCAGCCCGCCCGCCGAATATCCGCCAGCCTCCTACGACGGCCGGCAATTTGTCGACAGCCGCGGCTGCGTCTATATCCGGGCAGGCATCGACGGCAACGTGACCTGGGTGCCGCGGGTGACGCGCTCGCGCAAGCAGATCTGCGGCATGCAGCCGACAGAGCTGGCCGGAACCACCCGCCAGCAGCCGCGCGCCGCCGCGCCGGAGCTGATCACGCTGGAGCCCAGCCAGCAGCCCGCGCAGACGGCGGCAGCCCAGCCCGCTCCGGCTGCGCAGGCCGAATCCGCGCCTGCTGCGGCCGCCCCGCCGCCCACGGCGGTGACCACAGCCAAACCGCGCCGCACTCCGCAAACCGCCAGCGCCCGCCCGGCGCCTGCCGCTGCCCCCGGGCCCGCGGTCAAGGAAGTGGTGCAGGCAGCCCCCGCTCCTGCTCTGGCGCCCGCCGCCGCTGCGCCGCAGTCCTCCGTGGCGCTGACACCGAACACCCGGGTGGTGCAGACGCACATCTACCAGGACCGCCGCCTCAGCAACAGTTTCCAGGTGCCCCAGGGCTACCGGCCGGTCTGGACCGACGGGCGCCTCAATCCGCAGCGCGCGGTGCGCACGGTCCGGCCTGCGGTGCTGAACGGTGCTGCCAAGGTTCCGCCCGGCTATCTGCTGGTTGAGCGCGGGGACGGCCGCCTGAACCCGATGCGCGGTCTGCGCTCGCCGCAGGGGGACGCGCAGATGGCGCGGATCTGGACCGATGGCGTGCCGCGCAAACTGGTGAGGCTGCCGCTGGACCGTCCCACGGTGAGCCTGCCGCGCGACGCCCGCCGCAGCCCGGCAGAGGCCGGGGCATCAGAGCTGCGCATTTCCACCCGCTCGGCGCCCGGCACGGCAGCGCCGAAGTCAGCCGTTACGGCACAGCGCTACGTCCGGGCCGCCACCTATGCCAGCGCGGAACAGGCCCGCGCCGCCGCCCGCAAGCTAGCCGGGGCCGGTCTGCAGGTGCGGCTTGGCACCGTCAGCCGCAAGGGCCGGCCCTACAAGGTGGTTCTGGCGGGACCTTACCGCAACAGCGGCCAGGCCGCAGCGGCGCTGGCCAGGGTGCAGCGTGCGGGTTTCAGCGGCGCCCGGCTCAGCAGGTAGCAGTTCTCGAAAAAATGGTGCAAAGGCCGGGTCTCTGCCCGGCCTTTTGCCGTTGCTGCACGGCATGTGCCGGTGACAGCCTGCAATCCGGCGCTAATTCCGCCGGCAGGTAAAGACAAAAGCAGCAAGGGGCATCCGCAGCGGCGGCGGTCCGAAGCGGCTGCGAAGGGCGTCCAGGATGGCGCTGGCGACCTCATCGGGATCAACGCCGCCCCGGCTGCGGATTTCGTCGATCATCGGATTGCCATAGACCAGCGCCTCAGCGAATCTTTCTGGATCATCAAGGGTTTTCTCCAGCGTGACGGGGTCATGGCTGGTCTCAGCCCAGTCATCTCCGTTCAGATCCGCCTTCACGGCTTCGGGGGCGCCGTAATGGAACGGCACCTTGTAGAAACCCGGCGGATCTTCCGGGAAAAACCGCGCGGCTTCGGTGTCGGCAATTTCCGCAAACGGGTTTTTCGCCATCGGCGCCCACACGTTGAAGATATAATGCCCGCCGGGTCTCAGCACCCGCGCGGCCTCCCGGAAGGCGGCGGCCTTATCCGGAAAGAACATCACCCCGAACTGGCAGGCAATCAGATCAAAGCTGCCATCGGCATAGGGCAGCGCCATCGCATCGGCAGGCTGGAAGGCGAGATTCGTGGTGTCGGGCAGCTTTGCCTTTGCCAGCTCCAGCATTGGTTCGTTCAAATCCGTAACCGTCAGCTTGCAGCCCGGCGGCAGCTTGCTGCGCAGCCGCTGCGAAACAATCCCTGTTCCTGCAGCCAGCTCCAGGACATCTTGCGGGGCAAGGCTGCGGCAGCGGTCCGCCAGGTCATCTGCATAGTCCTGGAAAATGACCGGTCCCAGGCCGCTGTCGTAGTGACTGGGAATATCCCCCGTGAAACTGGCTGCATTCTCCGTCATGACCCACCCCCCTGAACGTGCATTTGCGCAGATTTCACGATCCTAGCAGATCCGGCGCATTTTCGCGATTGGCGGGGAGGCGGGGGATGGACGCCGGCGGGGTCAGCCGCAGATGTTTTGCAGCTGCACCCAGTCGCGGTCGTTCAGAACCGGCTCCAGCTCGCGGCCGGCCATCGGGTCGGCCTCGATCAGGCCCAGCACCGATTCACCGGTGATATCCAGCGCATAAGCATAGGGCGAGGAGGGGAGAGCAGCGCGGGCGAACTCCGCCAGCAGCACCTGATCCGCAAGCGCGGGGCGGGGGCTGGCTAGGGTGGTCTCGGAGTAGGCGTCCAGCGTGGACCGGTCCACATCCCCGGTGGTCAGCAGTTTGAACGAGGCGAGAACCCCGCCCGCCTCCAGCAGATCAACCATCGGGTCGCGGGCCCCAGCCCGGGCACGCTCCGCCAGAATCGCGCCGGCCGCCACTGCAGGATCCTCGAAATCCTCCACAAAGGAGCGGTTCAGCAAAACGATACCACCTGGCAGATGCAGGCTGCCGGGAATGCCGGAGCGCAGGATCGCCAGCTGCCGCACCCCGGTGCGCTGCGCCAGGTCTTTCAGGATCGGCGCCGCCTCAGGCGTGGCGCAGGCCGGGCCGGAGACCCGCTCGATCCGCCCCAGCAGCGCCTGGCCGATGGCCTTGCGCTTGATCTCGGGCACCACGCTGACGGCGTGGCGGGTGACGGCGCCGGGCAGCCACAGCACCAGCAGCGCCAGAACCAGCGCCAGCGTGCCCAGGATGCTGACCGCCCGCAGCCGCCCGGGCCGCGCGCGCGACCGCCCGATCGCGTTTTGCACCCGGGCAATCGCCTCCAGCATGGCGGTCTCATCCTCGGCGATTTCCAGCGTTTCGCCGGGATCGCCATCGGGGTGGAACAGGGCCGGGAACACGCCGGGATTGGCGCGCTCCACCGCCGCCAGCGACCAATGCGCCAGCGGCCGGTCGTTCATGCTGGCAATGGTCAGCGTCGCATCGCCCAGCGAGATGATCACATCCCGCCGCTGCGCCTCCGGATCTGCGCGCCACAAGCCCGCAGCCTCCAGCCGCTCGAATTCCTTCAATGCCGTCATGCAGCCCGCCCGGCCCCCGTGTTTATCGTTGCCGCCAGAATAATCACATAAAACAGGGGCGGCAATTTGCTTTGCCGCCCCTGAAGCCGTTTCGCCCAGAATTCTTACAGAGACTTGGCGATTTTCCTCAGTTCAAACTTCTGGATCTTGCCGGTGGAGGTCTTGGGCAGCTCCTGGAACACCACTTTCTTGGGCGCCTTGAAGCCTGCCAGCGTCTCCCGCGAGAAGGCGATCAGCGCCGCCTCGTCGGTGCTGGAGCCGGGCTTCAGCTCGACAAAGGCGCAAGGCACCTCACCCCATTTCTCATCCGGCATCGCCGCAACTGCGGCCAGCAGCACATCCGGATGCGCCATCAGCACACCCTCCACCTCGACCGAGGAGATATTTTCGCCCCCCGAGATGATAATATCCTTGGCCCGGTCTGCGATCTGGATATAGCCGTCGGGGTGCTGCACGGCGAGGTCGCCGGAGTTGAAATAGCCGTTCTTGAAGGCCTCGGCCGTGGCCTCCGGGTTCTTCAGGTAGCCCTTCATCACCACATTGCCGCGCAACCCGATCTCTCCCTGGCTCTGGCCGTCCATCGGCAGCACGTTGTGTTCGCTGTCGCGCACCACCACCGGCTCCAGCATTGGCATGGCGACACCCTGGCGGGACTTCTTGGCGGCGATGCCTGCCTTGTCCAGCCCGTCCCAGTCCTCTGTCTTCCAGTAGCATTCGGTGACATGGCCGAAGGTTTCGGTCAGCCCGTAGACATGGGTGATGTTAAAGCCCAGGTCCTCGATCTTCGACAGCGTCGCCGGGGCGGGCGGGGCGCCTGCCGTGAAGACCTCGACCGTGTGGTCGAAGGTGCGCCGCTCCTCGTCCAATGCGTTTACCAGCATGTTCAGCACGATCGGCGCGCCGCCGAAATGGGTGACGCCCTCGTAGTGAATGGCATTGTAAATGTTCTGTGCGCTGATATCGCGGCAGCAGACCAGGGTGCCGCCCACCAGCGGCATCATCCAGGTGTGGTTCCAACCGTTGCAGTGAAACAACGGCACGATGGTCAGATAGACAGGGTGCAGCACCATCCGCCAGGACACCACCGTGCCCATGGTCATGAGATATGCACCGCGGTGATGGTAGACCACGCCCTTGGGCCGCCCGGTCGTGCCGGAGGTATAGTTCAGCGCCAGGCTTTCCCATTCGTCTTCGGGCATGATCCACTGGAAATCCGGGTCGCCGCCGACCAGCAGCGCCTCGTATTCCGTGTGGCGGCCGGTGGCGTGCCAGGTGGCTTGATCATCCGCCACTTCGATCAGCACAGGGGCCGGGCCTTCCATCTCCTCCACGGCGGCCTCCGCCAGTTCCAGGAACTGCGGGTCGACCAGCACCGCCTTGGCTTCGCCGTGCTCAAATATATAGGCGACCGTGCTGGTATCCAGCCGGGTGTTGATGGTGTTCAGCACGGCGCCGCAGGCTGGCACCCCGAAATGCGCCTCCGCCTGGGCGGGTATGTTGGGCAGCAGGGTCGCCACCACATCACCGGGCTTGACCCCCAGCTTGGCCAGGCCCGAAGCCAGCCGCGTGCAGCGCTCATGATACTCGGCATAGGTTTTGCGGTGCTTGCCATAGACCACGGCCGGACGATCCGGAAACACCTGTGCTGCCCGCTGCAGATGCGACAGCGGCGTCAGCGGCACATAATTTGCGGCGGTCTTCTCCAGACCGGTTTCATCCGCCATCCACCCCATCAGTTTCCTCCCCTGAATCACTTTGGTGTCGCTTAGAGGACAGATATTGCGGAAAGTTGCGGGCAATGGGAAGGGTATGAAACAAACAGCAACCCTAGCCCCCGTTGCCGGCAGCCAGGCTGCCGCCGCGCAGTCTATGCTGGCTGCGATGCTGATCATCGGCATCACAGACAACGTCGTGCCGCTGATGGCTGAGACCATCGGGCTGGGCCAGTTCTACCTGTTGCGCACATTTGTCGCACTGCCGTTCCTGTGGCTGATGGCGCGGGCCGGGCTGGGCGGGCTCAGCCCCCGCAACTTCGGCGCGGTGCTGCTCAGGGCGGTTCTGGTGGCGGTGTCGATGGTGTTCTACTTCTCCGCCGTGGCGCTGATGCCGATTGCCCAGGCGCTGGCGGGGCTGTTCACCTCGCCGATCCTGATCGTGGTGATTTCGGTGCTGTTCCTGCGGATGCGGATCGGCTGGGTCCGGGTTGCTGCGGTGCTGTGCGGCTTTGCCGGCGTGCTGATGGTGCTGCAGCCGGACCCGGCGGCCTTCAACTGGCTGATCCTGGTGCCGGTGGCGGGCGGGCTGTTCTATGCGCTCGGCTCTCTGGCGACAGGGCTTTACTGCCAGGGCGAAAGCACGGTGGCGATGCTGTTCATCTACCTGCTGGTGCAGGGCGCCTTGGGCGCGATGCTGCTGGCGGGTCTGGAGGTCTGGCCGCAAGACGTGCCTGCGGGCGCTGACGGCTTTGTCACCCGCGGCTGGGTCTGGCCGCTGTGGGAGATCTCGCACCTGATCCTGCTGCAGGGCTGCGCGGCGGTGGGCGGCGTGTTCCTGATCACCAAGGCCTACCAGCTGGGTGAGGCGTCTTATGTTGCCGTGTTCGAATACTCGGTGATGATCGTCGGCCCGGGCGTCGCCTGGGCCTATTGGGGGCAGATGCTGAACGGGTGGCAGATGCTGGGGATTGCGCTGATCATTGCCGCCGGAAGCACCATCGCGCTGCGCTCGCGGTAGGCGGGCAGGGGCTCTGCCCCTCTTGGCCCTAGCGGGCCAATTCACCCCGGAGTATTTGCGAAAAGGTGAAAGGGCGGGGCGCGCGCTGCGCTTTCATCTTTCCCCAAATACTCCCGCCGGAGGCCTGCACCGCAAGGTGCAGATCTGCATTTCCATCAGCGGATCAATATCCTAGGGTCGGCGCATGATCCTGTCGCAAGGCCGCCAATACGTCTTTATCCATATCCCCAAGACCGGCGGCACCGCCCTGTCGCTGGCGCTGGAGGCGCGCGCCATGGCGGACGACATGATGCTGGGCGATACCCCGAAAGCGCTGAAGCGCCGCCGCCGCCTGCGGAACGCGCAGGCGCGCGGGCGCTTGTGGAAGCACTCCACACTGGCCGATATCGAAGGGCTGGTGCCGCAGGAAAAGCTGCGCGGGCTGTTTGCCTTCACCCTGGTACGCAACCCCTGGGACCGGGCGGTGAGCTATTTTCACTGGCTGCGGGAGCAGAGCTTTGATCATCCGGCCGTCGGTCTGGCGCAGCGTCAGGAGTTTCGTGCGTTTGTGCAGCATCCGGACATCATCAGCGCCTTCCGCGCCAGCCCGGCATCCTCCTACATGCGGCATGCCGATGGAACAGAGCAGTGCCGGCTCTATATCCGGCTGGAGCATTTGCAGAACGACGCACGCCCGCTGTTTGATCACCTCGGTTTTGAGCTGGACCTGCCGCGCATCAACGAAAGCGGCCGCCAGCGCGACTGGCGGATCTATTACGACGATGCCGCGGCGGAGGCCATAGCCGAAGCCTGCGCGCAGGATATCGCGCAATTTGAATACTCTTTTAACGATTTCCTCCTATCCAAGTGACGTGATGCAGCGCTGAGGCCGCCAGTGCGGGGTTCAAACAGGCTCCGGGCAGGCGGACGGGCGCGAAACCGTAAACATTGACCGGTTTTTGCCTCAATTCCGGCCCATAAGTGGCGAGGAAAGAAGGAAAAGACCGGCCTGGCCGGCAGGGTTTCCACCGCGGCCGCAGGAAAGGATCTCGGATGCTGGATTGGCTTCTGAAACGCTCGCAGGTCTCGATGGGTCGGGCCATGAACAGCGGATTCCCCCTGATCCCCGTTGGGCAGGGCGGCTTCCTGGCGGGCACCCATGTGGCGTCCAACCTGGGCTGGCGCCCGGTGGAGGCGCTGACGGCGGGCGACAAGGTGCTGACCTTTGATCACGGGATGCAGACCATCGTGGAATTGCAGCGCGAAACCGTTCTGCCGGGCGAGGGGGAGCTGGAACCGGCCCGCTGCCCGCTGCTGGTGCCGCGCGATGCGCTGATGAACCGGGTGCCTTTGTGGCTGATGCCGGATCAGGGCGTGCTGCTGGAGAGCGACCTGGTGGAGGATGCCCGCGGCGACCCCTTCGCGGTGGTGCCTGCCTGCGCGCTGGAGGGCTACCGCGGTATCCGCCGGATGCATCCGGGGGCGCAGCTGGATCTGGTCACGCCGCGTTTTGCCCAGGATCAGGTGATCTATCTGGAGGCCGGGATGCTGGGGTATTCCGCGGCGCCGCGCGATCTGATGTGCGGGCGGGTCTATCAGGAAGAAGGCGCCTACAGGGTGCTGCCAGCGGATGAGGCGCGCGGGTTGGTGCTGTCGATGATGGCCGGGGACGAGCAGTGGGCGGCCCCCGGTGCCGCCATGACCGGGGCAGAGTATCAGCCGCCGCTGAGCTGATCCGCGGCAGCAGGACGGAAAAAAAACGGCCGGGTGAAACCCCGGCCGTTTTTGATTTTCAGAGGTGCCGTCAGGCCGCCGCGGATTTTTCCGGGGCGAAACGGGTATAAAAGCTTTGGCCCTTCTCCGCCATTTCGCGCAGCAGCGCCGGGCAGGTGAAGCGCTCGCCGAACTTCTCGGTCAGGCTGTCGCAGCGCTCCGCTGCATAAGGTGTGCCCAGGATGTCCAGCCAGCTCAGCGGACCGCCCGACCAGGGCGCAAAGCCCCAGGCCAGGATCGCGCCCACGTCACCCTCGCGGATGTCCATCAGCACGCCTTCTTCCAGCGCCCGCACCGCTTCCAGCACCTGCGCGAACATCAGCCGTTCCTGCACTTCGATCAGATCGGGCTGTTCAGCCGCGAGCGGATATTTCTCCTGCAGGCCCTTCCAGTAGCCGGTGCGCTTGCCCTTCTCGTCATACTCAAAGAAGCCCGCGTTCGACTTGCGGCCCAGACGTCCCTGTTCTTCCATCCAGAAGATCAGATCGTCTGCCGGGCTTTCCGGATAGGCATCGCCCATCGCCGCCTTGGTCGCCCGCGCGATCTTGGCGCCCAGGTCAATCGAGGTCTCATCCGTCAGCTGCACCGGCCCGACCGGGAAGCCCAGCTGGCGTGCGGCGTTGTCGATCAGGACGGGCGAGACGCCCTCGGTGATCATCCGCATCCCTTCGTTGATGTAGGGGATGATGCAGCGGTTGGCGTAGAAGAAGCGTGCGTCGTTGACCACGATCGGCGTCTTGCGGATCTGGCGCACGTAGTCCAGCGCCTTGGCCACCGCGCGGTCGCCGGTCTCCTTGCCCTTGATGATCTCCACAAGGAACATCTTCTCAACCGGCGAGAAGAAGTGGATGCCGATGAACTGATCCGCGCGGCTCGATGCCTTGGCCAGTTCCGAGATCGGCAGGGTGGAGGTGTTGGAGGCAAAGATGCAGTCTTCGGGGATGATCGCCTCAACCTTCTTGGTCATCTCGGCCTTGACGCCCGGGTCCTCGAAAACCGCTTCGATGATCAGGTCGCAGCCTTTCAGCGCGTCCAGATCGGTGGTGGCGGTGATCTGCGCCAGCAGCGCCTCTTTCTTGTCTTCGGTCGCCTTGCCGCGCTTGATGCCCTTGTCCATGTAGGCGGCGGAATAGGCCTTGCCCTTGTCAGCAGCGTCCTGGTCGCGGTCGATCAGCACCACTTCCATGCCCGCCTGAGCGGAGACCAGCGCGATGCCCGCACCCATCATGCCGGCACCCAGCACGCCGATCTTCTTCACGGACTGATCCGGCACGCCGGCGGGCCGCACTGCGCCTTTTTCCAGCGCCTGCTTGTTCAGGAACAGGCTGCGGATCATGGCGGAGGACGAGGGGTTCATCAGCACCGAAGTGAAATGCCTTGCCTCGATCTTCAGCGCGGTGTCGAAATCAACCAGCGCGCCCTCATAGATCGACGAGAGCAGCGCCTTGGCCGCCGGGAAGGCGCCTTGGGTCTTGCCGTGCACCATCGCCGATGCGCCGACAAAAGTCATGAAGCCCGCGGGGTGATAGGGCGCGCCGCCCGGCATCTTGTAGCCTTTGGCGTCCCAGGGCTTGACCAGATCGGCGTCCTTGGCGTTCAGCACCCATTCCTTGGCCGCCGCCAGCGGATCCTCGGCCACGGCGTCGATCAGCTGCGCGCCCTTGGCCTTCTTCGGGTCCATCATCTTGCCTTCCAGCAGGACCGGAGCCGCCGCCATCGCGCCCACCATGCGGGAGTACCGCATGGTGCCGCCGCCGCCGGGGAAGATACCGATCATGATCTCGGGCAGGCCGATCTTGGCCTTCGGGTTGTCGGTCATCACCCGGTGATGGCAGGCCAGCGCAATCTCGGTGCCGATGCCGGCGCAGGTGCCGTTGATGGCGCAGGCCACCGGCTTGCCGCCCTTCTTGGTTTTGCGGTCCATGCCCGCCAGCTCCAGCTTGCGCAGGATGCGGTGGCCGCCCATGGTAAAGTCGAACAGGCCCTGGGCCGGGTTGTCGCCCGACTCCTCGCGGATTGTGGCCAGCACATTGAGGTCCATGCCGCCAGCAAAGTCCTTCTTGCCGCTGGTGATCACGATGCCCTTGACGGCATCGTCCGCCAGCGCCCGGTCCACGTACTGCTCCACCAGGCCAAAGGCCTCGCGGGTGAGGACGTTCATGCTCTTGCCCTCGGCGTCCCAGGTGATGATTGCGACGCCGTCTGCGTCCACGTCGTATTTGAAATCGCTCATGAGTTCTCTCCAGTCTGGTCAGCCGTCAGCGGGCTGCCGTCCTTACGGGTGAAGGTGAACTGCCCTTCGGCAAGTTTCACCATCATGTCCAAATCGCTGTAATAGCCGGTCTCGGTTTCGGTGCGGGTCCCTACCACCAGAAACGCCGCCGGCTTGTCCGAACGGTTCACCAGGTGGTGGCCGTTCGCCTCGCCCGCCGGAAAGGCGGCGCAGTCGCCGGGCTGCATTTCATGCGCGCCCTGATCGTCGATCAGGGTGCAGCTGCCCTCGGTCACTATCACGAACTCGTCCTGCTCCATGTGGTAATGGCGCAAGGAAGAGGCCGCGCCGGGCTCCAGCCGGACGATGTTGACGCCGAACTGGCTGAGCCCGCCGGGATCCCCCAGCGGCTGCACGCTGCGGCCCTTGCAGGCCTCGGCCAGCTTGCCGGGGTAGTCCGATCCGGTCCGCCAGGGCAGTTGGGATAGGTCCAGCTTCGGCATCAGACCCGCTCGATGATCGTTGCGGCGCCCATACCCGAGGCGATGCACAGGGTGGCGAGGCCGGTTTGCTTGTCCTGACGCTCCAGCTCATCCAGCAGGGTGCCGATGATGATCGCGCCGGTGGCGCCCAGCGGGTGGCCCATGGCGATGGAGCCGCCGTTGACGTTCACCAGGTCGGGGTCGACGTCAAACGCCTGCTGGAACCGCAGCACGACAGAGGCAAAGGCTTCGTTGACTTCGAAAAGGTCGATGTCGCCGATCGACATGCCGTTGTCGGCCAGGATCTTCTCGGTCACCGGCACCGGGCCGGTCAGCATGATGGTCGGATCGGTGCCGATCTTGGCGGTCGCCTTGATCCGGGCGCGCGGCGTCAGGCCGTGCTTTTCGCCAAACTCCTTGTTGCCGATCAGCAGCGCCGCAGCGCCGTCCACGATGCCCGAGGAGTTGCCCGCATGGTGAATGTGGTTGATCCGCTCCAGGTGCGGGTATTTCAGCATCGCGACCTTATCAAAGCCCGGCATCTGCTCGCCCATCATCTGGAAGGCCGGGTTCAGCGAGCCAAGCGTCTGCATGTCGGTGCCGGGCCGCATGTATTCGTCATGGCTCAGGATCGGCAGTCCGTTCTGGTCCTTGACGGTGATCACCGATTTCTCGAACCGCTTCTCTTCCCACGCCTTGGCCGCGCGGCGCTGCGATTCCATCGCCAATGCGTCCGCCTGATCGCGGGTAAAGCCATACTCGGTCGCGATGATATCGGCCGAGATGCCCTGCGGCACGAAATAGGTCTCCATCGCGAGGCTCGGGTCCACGGCGATTGCCGCACCGTCGCTGCCCATGGCAACCCGGCCCATCATCTCGACGCCGCCTGCGATATAGGCATCGCCCGCGCCGCCCTTCACCTGGTTTGCCGCCAGGTTCACGGCTTCCATGCCGGAGGCGCAGAAGCGGTTGATCGCCAGGCCAGGGATGCGCTCGTCCAGATCAGAGGCGAGAACAGCGGAGCGCGCCAGGCAGCCGCCCTGTTCCATCACCTGGGTCACGTTGCCCCAGATCACGTCCTCGACCGCGTGGCCTTCCAGGTTGTTGCGCTCCTTGATCGCGTTCAGCGTCAGGGCGGAGAGGCGGACCGAGGTCACCTCATGCAAGGAGCCGTCCTTGCGTCCTTTGCCGCGCGGGGTGCGCAGCGCGTCATAGATATATGCGTCTGTCATCTTGCTCTCCTCAGGCCCGGTCCGACGGGTTGCCGGGCATCAAGTCATAGGGGTGTTTCCAGCCGGGCAGGGCGCTGATGCGGTCCAGCCAGGCGTCGATATGGGGCCAGTCGGCCCGGTCGAAGCCGAAGGGCTCCGGGTAAAACAGGTAGCCGCAGCAGGTCAGGTCGGCGTTGGAAAGTCCATCGCCCACGATCCACTCGCGGCCCTGCAGATGGGTGTTCAGGGTTTTGAAGGCCGCTTTCAGGCGGCCCTGCATGAAGGTGATCACCTCCTGCGGGCGCTTGTCCTCGGGGATGAAGTGCATCAGGAACCGGGTCATGCCCGCCTGGCTGGACAGTTTGTGGTTGTCCCACAGGACCCAGCGCAGAACCTCGTATTTGTCCTCGGGGCGGCCTGCGAACTTTCCGGTTTTGTCGCTGATGTACTGCTGGATCACGCCGGACTGCGACAGGCGAACATCCCCGTCCACCAGCACCGGCGCCTCCGCCATCACGTTGAGGCCGCGGTAATCGTCAGTGCGGTGCGCGCCGCTGAAGAAATCGACAAACACCGGCTCCCAGGCCAGGCCCGATAGCTCCAGCGCCAAGGCCGCCTTGTAGGAGTGGCCGCTTTCGCCGAAGCAATGCAGTTTGATTGTCATGTGTTGCTCCCTGTGTCTGCTGGCGGAGCGGGGGTTTCACACCCCCGCGCCCCCGTGGAGTATTTTTGGAAAGATGATGGGGCGTTAACCTGCGTCTGCGCGCAGCGTGCTACCTTGGTCCTGCGGCACAGGCTGGAGAGCCGATGGCCGTGAAAGGTGAAGACGTCCCTGCCCATTTGGCGAAGGCTTGGGGGCAGGGACACTGCCTTTGCTTCATCTTTCCCCAAATACTCAAAATCCATCATCGGCCTCCCGCGTCGCCGCCGCGGCCCCTGCGCCTACAGCGACCGCGCAATCAGCTCCTTCATGATCTCATTGGTGCCGCCATAGATCCGCTGCACGCGGGCATCGGCCCACATCTCGCCCACGGCATATTCCTGCATGTAGCCGTAGCCGCCATGCAGCTGCAGGCATTCGTCCAGCACTTCGCCCTGGGTGTCGGTGATCCAGTATTTGGCCATTGCCGCCTTCTCGACGCTCAAGCGGCCCTGCAGGTGTTCGGCGATGCACTCATCCAGAAAGGCGCGCGCGACCTTGGTCTTGGTCAGGCATTCGGCCAGCTTGAAGCGGGTGTTCTGGAATTGCAGGATCGGGCCGCCAAAGGCCTCGCGCTCCTTGCAGTAGGCCACGGTGCGCTCCACCGCGCCCTCCATCGCGCCGACCGCACCGCAGGCGATGATCAGGCGCTCCTGCGGCAGCTGCTGCATCATCTGGTAGAACCCCTGGCCCTCGGCGCCGCCCAGGATGTTTTCCGGCGGGATCTCCACATCGCTGAAGAACAGCTCCGAGGTGTCCGCCGCATGGCAGCCGATCTTGTCCAGGTTGCGGCCGCGGCTGAAGCCCGCGGCGCCGTCGGTTTCCACCGCCACCAGCGACACGCCCTTGGCGCCCGCGCCAGGGTCGGTCTTGGCTGCGACCAGGATCAGGTTGGCGTGCTGGCCGTTGGTGATGAAGGTCTTCTGCCCGGACAGCCGGTAGGCGTTGCCATCCTTCACCGCCTTGGTCTTGATCGCCTGCACATCCGACCCGGTCGAAGGTTCGGTCATCGCCAGCGCGCCGACCAGTTCGCCGGTCACCATCTTCGGCAGCCAGCGCTGTTTCTGTTCTTCGGTGCCATAGGCCAGGATGTAATGCGCCACGATGCCGGAGTGGATGCCGTGGCCCCAGCTGGCCAGGTTGGCCCGGCTGCCTTCCATCAGGATCACCGCCTCATGGCCGAAATCGCCGCCCGCACCGCTGTACTCTTCGGGAACCGAAGGGCACAGCAGGCCCAGTTCACCGGCCTGCTGCCAGGTTTCCCGGTCCATCATGCCCTGCTTGCGCCAGGTCTCGAACTTGGGCGCCCATTCATTGGTGATGAACTGGGCCGTCATTTCGGCAAGCATCTGGTGCTCTTCCGTCATCCAGGCGGACTGCGTGCTGGTCATTTTTCTCCCCTCGGCCGCGTTCGGGCCTATCTTTTGCGCGCCTCCAGCTCGGCGTTGAACAGCCGCAGCCGGTGGGTCAGGTTTTCTTGGTCCGTCACACTGTCGAAATGCTCGAACAGGAATGACAGCGCTTCTCCCTCGTCCAGCCCCGCCTCCTGGGCAAATTTCCTGAGCTTGCGGTAGCCGTCCTCGGTCATCGCGACGGGGAAGCGGCGGGTCAGGCGGAAGCGTTTCGGCATCTATCGGTCCTTTGCATGTCAAGGCACCGGCCAGGGCTGTGTCGGGCGCCCCGCGACGGGGCGCCCAAAGGCATCAGAAGGCGTCCGCGTCCAGGGCCATCACCGTGTCCGCACCGCTTTCGATGCGGGCCAGGTGCAGTTTGGTCGCGGGCAGCCGCCGTGCCATATAGTACCGGCCGGTTGCGAGTTTCGTCTCATAGAACGCCGCGTCACCGGCCCCCGCGTCAAGCGCTTCCTGCGCCGCCTTGCCCATCTTGGCCCACATCAGGCCCAGGCAGACCTGGCCGAACAGGTGCATGAAGTCATAAGAGCCCGCCAGCGCGTGGTTGGGATCTTTCATGCCGTTCTGCATGAAGAACATGCCGGCCGCCTGCAGATCCTTGGAAGCCGCCTGCAGGGGTTTGATGAAGTCTTTGGTGTATGCCTCGGAAATATCTTTGTTTTCCTGGCAGAAGCTCTTCACCAGATCAAAGAACGCGAGGACGTATTTGCCGCCGTGCTGGCCCAGCTTGCGGCCCACCAGGTCCAGCGCCTGCACGCCGTTGGCACCCTCGTAGATCATCGCGATGCGGGCGTCGCGGGTGTATTGCGACATGCCCCATTCCTCGATGTAGCCGTGGCCGCCATAAACCTGCTGCGCCTGCACGGTCATGTCATAGCCCTGATCGGTCAGGAAGCCCTTGATCACGGGCGTCATCAGCGAGATCAGGCCGTCGGCGTCCTTGTCGCCCGCGCGGTGCGCCTGGTCGATCAGGGTGGCGCCCCACAGCAGGAACGCGCGCGCGCCCTCGGCAAAGCTTTTCTGATCCATCAGCGAGCGGCGGATGTCCGGGTGCACGATCAGCGGATCGGCCGGGCCGTCCGGGTTCTTCGCACCGGTCACGTCGCGGCCCTGCAGGCGGTCCTTGGCGTATTCCAGAGCGTTCTGATAGGCGGCCTCAGCCTGCGCCAGGCCCTGCATCCCGACGCCCACACGCGCTTCGTTCATCATGGTGAACATCGCGCGCATGCCCTTGTGCTCTTCACCCAGCAGGTAGCCCACCGCGCCGTCATAGTTCATCACACAGGTGGAGTTGCCGTGGATGCCCATCTTCTCTTCGATCTTGCCGACCGAGACGCCGTTGCGCTCGCCCAGCGAACCGTCCTCGTTCACCAGGAACTTGGGCACGATGAACAGGCTGACACCCTTGATGCCCTCGGGGCCGCCGGGGATCTTGGCCAGCACCAGGTGCACGATGTTTTCCGCCATGTCGTGATCGCCGGAGGAGATGAAGATCTTCTGCCCCGAGATGCGGAAGCTGCCGTCATCCTGCGGTTCCGCCTTGGTGCGCATCAGGCCCAGGTCGGTGCCGCAATGCGGTTCGGTCAGGTTCATGGTGCCGGTCCACTCGCAGGACACCATCTTGGGCAGATAGGTGTTTTTCTGCGCGTCGGTGCCATGCGCCAGGATCGCCGAGGCGGCGCCATGGGTCAGGCCCTGGTACATGGTAAAGGCCTGGTTGGCGGCCGAGAAGAACTCGCCCACTGCGGTGCCGATCACATAGGGCATGTTCTGGCCGCCGAACTCTTCCGGCATGTCGATGCCCGGCCAGCCGCCTTCCTTCACCTGCTCAAAGGCGTCCTTGAACCCGTTGGGCGTGTAGACCACGCCGTTTTCCAGGCGGCAGCCTTCGGTGTCGCCCACCACGTTCAGCGGGTGCAGAACTGCGCTGGCGATCTTGCCCGCTTCCTCCAGCACGGCGCCGGTGAATTCAGGTTCCAGCTCGTTGTACCCGGGGATATCCTGGCCAGAGACCTTCAGGACATCATGCAGAATAAACTGGGCGTCTTTGGCGGGGGCTGTATAAGAAGGCATTAGGGTCCTCTTCAGGGGGCTTGTTGGACTTGGTTTGGCGCCGGGCAGGCCGGCAGTGGGGCAGGGCGGCTGCCTATTCGGCAGCCTTTTTCTGGGCCCGCATCGAGGCGATCATCTTTTCGCCCCAGGCGAGCTGGTCTTTCAGGTCCTCGATCGCCTCGGTCAGCTCTTCGCGCTGGCGCTCCATATCGTTGAGCCGGTCCTTGGCAATCTCATAGGTTTTGGTCAGCTGCGTCACCTGCTGGTCGCCGACGTGGTACAGATCCAGCAGCTGGCGGATTTCCTCCAGGCTGAACCCGAACCGCTTGCCGCGCAGAATCAGCTTCAGGCGGGCGCGGTCGCGTTTGGTGAACAGCCGCTTCTGGCCGTCTCGGATCGGGAACAGCAGTTCCTTGGCTTCGTAAAACCGCAGGGTGCGGGGCGTCACGTCAAAGGCCTCGCACATCTCGCGGATGGTCATGGTTTCTTCGGTCATCGTCGTCACTCTTACGGCTTGGTGCAGCCCTAAGCTGAGCACTTCCGGCTTTTCGATCAAGACTGACTTTACGTTTACGTAAGTTGTACGTTGCGTCACTTTTGGGGGCGGTAACAGTTCGCAATACGAACATTATGTGGCGCCGCGTTTCGGTGTGCGGGGGAGGCGGAAGCGGCCTTGGCCCCCGCAAACGGGGGCAGGACGAGGGGCGAATCCAATGGCCAGGACACACGCCGCAGGCGCCGCCCCGAGCCGCCGGGCGGGCGTAGCTGCAATGCGGCTGCATACTCAGAAAGGAGAGGTATTTGGCGTGAACAATGCCGCCAGTGCGAGCCGCAGCGCCATGCCGGCGGCATGCGCTGGCCCGGCGGGCGTTTGCGCCGCGCCGGACTTGGCTGCGTTACTTCAGCAGCGCCTTGGTGCTGGCCCGCAGGGCGGTCAGCTCATCAATGGCCTCATTGATCTGTTCGCGCTGCTTCTCCAGCTCCACCAGCTGGCGGTCGGCCATTTCCATAAAGGCATGGTTCTGGGCGTCGTTGCCCTCTTCCTCATAGATCAGCAGCCACTGGCGGATCTCTTCCAGCTGAAAGCCGAACTTGCGCCCGCGCAGGATCAGCTTCATCCGGGCGCGCTCCCGCGCGCCGTAATAGCGCGAGCGGCCTTCGCGGTCCGGTTGCAGCAATTCGATGTATTCATAATAGCGAAGCGTCCGCGGGGTCACGTCGAACTCTGCGCACATTTCCTTGAATGACAATCTGTTGTCGGTCATCCGTTTTCTCCCTTGCCGGGAACCTATGCACTTGCAGCGAACAGTGCAACCTCCGTGGCGGCACACTTGCGCTTTCGCCGGGCCGCAGCCAAAGATAGGGCAGAGATTTCAAAGGGACAGCCCCATGGCCGACAAGACCCAGCTCGCTCGCCAGTTCATCGAAGCGATCCCGCATGCCAAGCAACTGGGCATGAAGCTGACGGAGATCGGCGACGGCACCGCCGAAATCCGCATGGCCTATGACGAAAAGCTGATCGGCGACCCGGCCACCGGGGTGATTCACGGCGGCGCGGTGTCGGCCCTGATGGACACATGCTGCGGCGCAGCGGTGATGAGCCACCCCTCCGCTCCCGGCGGCACCGCGACCATCGACCTGCGCATCGACTATATGCGGCCCGCCACGCCCGGCCAGCCGATCACCACCCGCGCAACCTGCCACCACATCACCCGCACCGTCGCCTTTGTCCGCGCCGTGGCGATGGATGAGGACCAGGACCGCCCTGTCGCCACCGCCGCAGGCGCCTTTACCGTGGAGAAGAAGTTTTGAGCCGCCCCCGTCCCGAACCGATCCAGGTGGTCAAGCAGCGCCGCGATGCCGCGCTGTCGGCGCTGGTGGATTCGGTGCCGTACATCCGATTCCTGAACGTGACCTTCGACCGCCGCGGCGATGAGCTGACGGCGCAGCTGAATTTCGACGACAAGCTGATCGGCAACCCCTTCCTGCCGGCCATCCACGGCGGCGTTACCGCGGCATTTCTTGAGATCACCTCGATGATCACCCTCAACTGGTCCTTCCTTTGGCCGCGCATTGAATCCGGCGACCTGGACCCGGCACAGATGGCCAAGGGCAACCTGCCGCGCCAGCCCAAGACCATCGACTTCACCGTCGATTACCTGCGCTCCGGCCTGCCGCGGGATGCTTATGCACGGGCACGTGTAAACCGCTCCGGCCGCCGCTATGCCTCGGTGCATGTGGAGGCCTGGCAGGACCACAAGGACAAGCTGTTTGCCCAGGCCACCGGCCACTTCCTGATGCCGCAGGACGCAAGCGGCGAAGGCTGAAGTCATGAGCAGCGCGGATACGGACATCACCCACGCCCGGGTGCTTAGAATCGCGTTGCCGATTGTGCTGTCGAACGCCACCGTCCCCATCCTGGGCGCCGTTGACACCGGCGTGGTCGGGCAGATGGGGCAGGCCGCCCCGATTGGCGCGGTCGGCATCGGCGCGGCGATCCTGGCGGCGGTTTACTGGATCTTCGGCTTCCTGCGCATGGGCACCACCGGGATGGCCGCTCAGGCGCGCGGCGCGGGGGACTGGGCCGAAACCGGGGCTCTGCTGATGCGCGGCCTGCTGCTGGCTTTTGCTGCCGGGGCGCTGTTCATCATCGCCCAGGCCGCGGTGTTCTGGGGCGCCTTCGCGCTGGCGCCTGCCAGTCCCGAGGTCGAAACCCTTGCCCGCGGTTATCTGGAGGTCCGCATCTGGGGCGCGCCTGCCACCATCGCGCTCTATGCCGTCACGGGCTGGCTGATCGCGGTCGAGCGCACCCGCGGCGTGTTCCTGCTGCAGGTCTGGATGAACGGGCTGAACATCGTGCTGGATCTGTGGTTTGTGCTTGGCCTCGGCTGGGGCGTGGAGGGTGTCGCCCTGGCCACGCTGATTGCCGAATGGACCGGGCTGGCGCTGGGGCTGTACCTGTGCCGCGATGCGTTTGCGGGCGACCAGTGGCGCAACTGGGCGCGGGTGTTCGACGCGGCGCGGCTCAGGCGGATGGTGCAGGTGAATGGCGACATCATGGTGCGCTCGGTGCTGCTGACGGGGTCGTTCACCACCTTCCTGTTCATCAGCTCTGGCGTGGGTGACGTGAACCTGGCGGCCAACCAGATCCTGCTGCAGTTCCTGTCGGTCACCGCGTTTGCCCTGGACGGCTTTGCCTTTGCCGCCGAAGCGCTGGTGGGTGGTGCGGTTGGCGCCCGCGCCCGCGCCAGGCTGCGCCGGGCGGCGGTGATTGCCGCGCAATGGAGCACCGGCGGGGCGGTGCTTATGGGGGCGGGGTTTGCCTTGGCAGGACCTGCGGTGATCGACCTGATGGCCACAGCGCCGGAGGTGCGCGACGCGGGCCGCGTCTACTTGCTGTGGGCGGTGCTGGCACCGGTGCTGAGCGTGGCGAGCTACATGTTCGACGGAATCTACATCGGTGCCACCTGGACCCGCGAGATGCGGCGGGCGATGGTGCAGGCGGTGGGTGTCTACGTGCTGGCGCTGCTGGTGCTGGTGCCAGCGTTCGGCAACCACGGCCTGTGGGCGTCTTTGATGGTGTTGAATGTGGCGCGCGGCGTGACGCTGGGATTGCGGTATCCGCGGCTGGAGGCGCAGGTGGGCACCTGAGCCGCCCGGAAGTCTGTAAGACTTCCGGCTCGTTTTCCGGCACGGAAAACCGGCGCTTCGCGCCAAAAAATCCTCCCAGGATCTTTGGCAGTTTCCCGCGCCGGGAAACGGTTACAGCAGCGCTTCGATCGCCTCGGTCGGGCGTCCGATCACCGCCTTGCCGTCCTGGATCGCAATCGGCCGCTCGATCAGGATCGGATGCGCGGCCATCGCCGCCAGCAAGTCGTCCTCCGGGCTGTCCTTGCTCAGACCCAGCTCTTTGAAGGTTTTTTCACCCGTCCGCATCATCTCCACCGCAGAAACACCAAGCGCAGCTTGCACCTGCTTGATTTCCTCAACCGAGGGCGTGTCCTGCAAATAGAGCCGCACCTGCACGTCACCGCCGCGCTCTTCCAGCAGCGCCAGACCGGCGCGGGATTTCGAACAGCGGGGGTTATGCCAATAGGTGATCACAGCCAGTCCTTCCGTTTCGTGCCAACCGCTTGCGCGACATTGTCAAAACCGTCGCGGGCCAGCAATTCATCCAGCCCGCGGGCAATATCGCCCGCCAGCGACAACCCGCCATAGACCATCGCCGTGTAGAACTGCACGGCTGAGGCCCCGGCGCAGATCTTCGCATAAGCCTGTTCCGCCGTGCTGATGCCGCCGACACCGACCAGCGGCACTTGGCCCTCCAGCAGGTCCGACAGCTGCGCCAGAACCCGGGTGGATTTTTCAAACAGCGGCGCGCCGGACAGGCCGCCGGCCTCGCCCTTGTGTTCACTGTGAAGCCCGTCGCGGGACAGGGTGGTGTTGGTGGCAATCACCGCGTCGATGCCGGTTTCCACGGCGACGGCGGCAATGTCCTCGATCCCGGCGCGGTCCAGATCCGGGGCGATCTTCAGGAACACCGGCACCCGGCGGCTGAGGCTGTCGCGGGTCTCTATCACCCCCGCCAGCAGCGCCGACAAAGCCGCCTTGCCCTGCAGGTCGCGCAGCTTCTCGGTGTTGGGGGAGGAGACATTGACCGTGGCAAAGTCCAGATGCGCGCCGCAATGGGCCAGCACCTTGGCAAAATCCGTGGCGCGGTCGGCGCTGTCCTTGTTGGCGCCCAGATTGAGGCCGATCACGGCATCCCGCGGCCGCTGGGAGAGGCGCATGCCAATCGCCTCCATGCCCTCGTTGTTGAACCCGAAGCGGTTGATCGCGGCCTTGTCCTCGGTCAGGCGGAACAGGCGCGGCTTGGGGTTGCCGGGCTGCGGGCGGGGGGTGGCGGCGCCAACCTCGATGAAGCCGAAGCCGGACTTCGCCAGCGGAACCAGCGCCTCGGCGTTTTTGTCATAGCCTGCGGCGAGGCCCACCGGGTTCGGCAGATCAATGCCCGCCAGCGTGGTCTTGAGCCGGGGAGAGGTGACCGGGCCGGGGGCCGGGGCCAGCCCCATGGTCAGCGCCTTGATCGACAGCCCGTGCGCGGCCTCCGGATCAAACCGGTGCATTGCGGCCAGGGCCAGCTTTTCAGTCAGCTTCATGCCATCTCCTCAGGGAACTGATGGGTGCCCTCAACAAGCGGCAGCGGCTTGGCCCAGACCACGTCCGTCGTGCGGATGTTGCGGTAAAGGTGCGGGAACTCGGCGCCGCCGCGGGACACCTCCCACTTCAGGTCATCGCCCATCGCATCGGCATCGCAGGCCAGCAGGGTCAGCCCCTCGGCGCCGGCGAAATGCTTGGCCGCGGTTTCCGCTGCCTGGGTGGCGGTGGAGAAATGGACATAGCCGTCCGCAACATCAATCGGCGCGCCGCTGGTCTCGCCCGCGGCCTGCAGTGCGGCCCATTCGTCCGCCCGGAAAATCTTGTAAATCAGCATGAGCGCCTGATGCCCTGCGTTTGCAAAGGAATCAAGGGGGATTGGCCGTATGCGGCCGTGCAAAGATGACGTCAGGAGAGGGCGGATGGCGGCTTTTCCCCTTTGACCGGCGCGGGCTTTGGGCGCAGGCTTGGTCAAAACAGAACAACGGGAGCGCTTCTCATGATTGCACGCATTCTCACATCGGTTGCAGCCCTGGCCCTGACTGCCGGCGCGTCTACGGCGGAGTACAGGCTGACCATCCTGCACACCAACGACTTCCATTCACGGTTTGAGCCGATCAACAAATACGACAGCACCTGCGATGCGGAGGATCAGGCCGAGGGGAAATGCTTTGGCGGCACCGCGCGGCTTGTGACGGCGATTGCGGACGCGCGGGCGCGGGCGGAGAATGCGATCCTGGTGGATGGCGGCGACCAGTTCCAGGGCTCTTTGTTCTATACCTATTACAAGGGCAAGGCCGCGGCGGAGTTCATGAACCATCTGGGCTATGACGGGATGACCGTCGGCAACCATGAGTTCGACGACGGCCCGGAGGTGCTGCGCGGGTTCATGGATGCGGTGGGCTTTCCGGTCTTGATGTCGAATGCCGATGTGTCTGCTGAACCGGCGCTGGCGGATGTGCTGAAGAAATCCACGGTGATTGAGCGCGGCGGCGAGAAGATCGGCCTTATCGGTCTGACGCCGGAGGACACGCATGAGCTGGCAAGCCCCGGCGAGAACGTGAAGTTTTCCGACCCGGTGGCGGCGGTGCAGGCGGAGGTGGACCGGCTGACGGCCGAAGGCGTGAACAAGATCGTGGTGCTCAGCCACTCCGGCTATGGCGTGGACCAGCGGGTGGCGGCGGAGACCACAGGCGTCGATGTGATCGTGGGCGGGCACTCGAATACCTACCTCTCCAACACGTCTGAGAAGGCCGCGGGGCCGTACCCGACTGTTGTGAACGGGGTGCAGATCGTGCAGGCCTATGCCTATGGCAAGTTCCTGGGTGAGCTGAGCGTGACATTTGACGATGCGGGCAATGTCGTCAGCGCCGAGGGCGAGCCGCTGATCATGGATGCCGCCGTCAGCGAGGATGCAGCCACGTTGGACCGGATCGCCGAACTGGCCCAGCCGCTGGATGAGATCCGCAACAAGGTGGTGGCGGAGACCGCGGAGCCGGTCGAGGGCAGCCGTGATGTCTGCCGGGTGCAGGAGTGTCCGATGGGCAATCTGGTTGCCGATGCAATGCTCGACCGGGTGAAGGATCAGGGCGTGACCGTCGCCATTGCCAACTCCGGCGGCATCCGGGCCAGCCTGGATGCGGGGGAGGTCACCATGGGCGAGGTGCTGACCATCCTGCCGTTCCAGAACACGCTGTCGACGTTTCAGATCGACGGCAAGACGCTGGTCGCGGCGCTGGAGAACGGCGTCAGCCAGGTGGAGGATGTCAAGGGCCGCTTCCCGCAGGTGGCGGGGCTGAAATTCAGCTGGGACAGTTCTGCCGCGCCGAACGAAGGCCGGGTCACCGAGGTGATGGTGGCAGAGGGCGAGGGTTTTGTGCCCATTGATCCGGCCAAGACCTATGTGGTGGTGACCAATGACTACGTCCGCAACGGCGGTGATGGCTATGCGATGTTCGAGGGCGACGACAAGAACGCCTACGACTTCGGCCCGGATCTGGCGGATGTGCTGGCAGAGTATCTGGCGGCGCAAGGGCCCTATACGCCTTATACCGACGGGCGGATTTCACGGGTGAAATAAACCTCGGCATTTAGGTCCGGACCGGACCGAATGTTTCGCGCGCGAAACATTCGGGCAGGAGGGCTGCCGCATTATTTTCAGGGAATAGCAACCTTCGCCGGCGCTTGGTTAACAGGCTGGCGGGGGCTTTCCCAAGGCCGGCACGCGTGGCAGAATGCGGGCCATGGACCACCCGCTGATTGACCTCATCAATGCCCGCATCGAAGCCGCCGAGAAGGACGGCGCCTTTGACAATCTGCAAGGCGCCGGCAGGCCGCTGCCCAAATGCGAGGACCCGGAGAATGAACTGGTCAACCGCCTGGTGCGCGAAAGCGGCGGGGTGCCGGAGTTCGTGAACCTGTCGCGCGAGCTGCAGCGCTTGCGGGCGGAGCTGCGCGAGACCGGCGACCGCGGCCGCCGGCAGGAGATTTTGAAAGAGATGTCGATGATGGACGCGCGGATCGAGATCGCGCGCAAAACTTACACCAAGTAGCCCCTGTTACCCTTTGATTTCCGGCCAGATTTCCGGGTCCAGCCCGTCGATGAAGGGCGCCAGAACATTGGCGTATTTCTCCCATTTGCCGATTGAGCGCGTGTGCGCCGTCTGGCGGACCTGGGTGTTTGACAGCGTCAGCACCTGGCCCTCGTGGCGTTCCGGGTGGGCCATGTCCTCGACCCACTCCAGACCGCAGAAGTCCGCCAGCTTGCGGCTTTCGCCCTCAATATCCGTAACGAAGCTCTCATAACGCAAATCATAGATCCGCCCCGGCATCACCTGCCGCCAGTGCTGCATCAGCCGGCCGTAGAGGTTGAACCGGTGCGCCATCGCCTTGAGGTCATAGGCATAGGTCAGCGAGCTGCCGGAGAAATAGCCGCGCCAGATCGACAGCGCCACATCGCGCGGGTCGCGGCAAAGATGAACAAACCGTGCATCCGGGTAAGCCGTCAGGAGATGGCCCAAGAGGCGGTAGTTGTCGGGCATCTTGTCGACATAGGCCGCTGTGCCCTCGGGCATTTCCGGCAGGCGGCTGATGTCTTCCGTCACGAAATTGCGGGCGGCTTCGGGGGTGAAGTCCTGATCCTTGTCGATAAAGGGATGCAGCAGGAAAGCCGGCACGCCGCGCTCGCCCAGCGGGAACACATCGGGGTGCAGGCCGATCACGGTCTCTGTCAGTGTGGTGCCGGAGCGCGGCATCCCCACGACATAGATCGGGCGCGGGCCCTCGGGCGCGGTGTCCGCCGGGGTGATCTCCGCCGGGAAGGCGGCCATGATCCGGCTGAACTGGCGTTCGCTTTCCTCATAGTCATAGGGGTTCTGCGCCGCCATGCAGGCGTTGGCCTCGTCATTATGGGCGGCAAAGGCGTCCTTGTCGCCTGCCTGATCGGCTATCCGGGCCAGGGCAAAGCTGACGTTGGCGCGGTCGAGCGAGCGGGGGGCGGCGGCCTTCAGCGCCTTTTGCGCGACGGGCAGCAGCTCGGCGTTCTGCTCGCGGCTGCTAATGCGGGCCAGCATTTCCAGCACCTGGGTGTCCTTGGGGTCCAGCTCCAGGATCGCGAGGCAGTGGCCGCGGGCGGCGGCAGCGTCTCCGTTGGAAATCAGCTGGCTGGCCAGGCGCCTGCGGGCCTCGATGTTCTGCGGGGCAACGGCAACTGCCTTCTGCGCGGCTTCGGTGGCCTCGTCCTGCCGCATCAGGCGGGCCAGCAGCAGGCTGGCGTTTTGCAGGGCGTCGGCGTCAGTCGGGTTCACCTTGAGCGCCGCCTGATAGTCCGCCAGCGTCGCCTTTTCATCGCCCAGCGTGTTCCAGGCGGTCGCGCGCAGCCGCAGCATCCGCGGCTGGCGCGGATCGCGGGCGAGTGCTGCGGTGGCGGTCTCGATCGCGGCCTCGGGCGCATTCATCACCAGATGCGCCTGCGCTTGAAGATAGAGCGCCGCCTGATCGCCGGGCTGATCCTTCAGCACCCGCTCCAGCAGCTTCATCGCCTGTTCGCCTTGCTGCAGGAACAGCAGGGTCTGCGCCAGGTTCTTGCGCGCGTCGTGAAAGCCGGGGGCCAGCGCCAGTGCCTTCTTGAAGTAGGGCACGGCATCGCGGTGTTTGCCCAGACCCGACAGGGAGATGCCGGCGATATTGGGAAAATCCGGGTGGCTCTTGTGCCGCTTCATGCCGCCCTTGGACTGCTTCAGCGCCTGCTTGAACTTGCCCTGGTTGAGAAAGCCCAGGGCGGACTGGAGATCGTTCTGAAGAGTCATGAGGCCTATCTATCATCCTGTCGGGGCGGCTGAAAACCGTTGGGCCAGGGAGGCTTTGCATCCGCGCCGCGGCCTGGGTTAGAAATCAGCATGTGCGGACGATTTGCCATAACCCTGCCCACGGATGCAATGGCGCAGCTGTTTGCGGCGCAGCCCGCCAACAATCTTCCCCGGGTGCCGAACTTCAATGTTTGCCCGACCAACGCTGTGCATGCGGTGCAGGCGGGCGAAGCGGGGCGGCAGCTGGTTGCCATGCGCTGGGGGTTTCTGCCGCATTGGTACAAGGCGGAAACCGCTGGGCCGCTGCTGATCAACGCGCGGGCCGAGACGATTGCGGAAAAGCCCGCCTTTGCCGCCGCAGCCCGGGAGCGGCGCTGCTTGATCCCGGCCACCGGTTTTTATGAATGGACCAAGGCGGAGGA
Organism: Leisingera caerulea DSM 24564; assembly: GCF_000473325.1. Classification (NCBI taxonomy): domain Bacteria; kingdom Pseudomonadati; phylum Pseudomonadota; class Alphaproteobacteria; order Rhodobacterales; family Roseobacteraceae; genus Leisingera; species Leisingera caerulea. The sequence continues at coordinate 181,360 of NZ_KI421514.1, read as the reverse complement.
CGGCGCCCGGCTGCCTTGGTATATCCACCGCAGCGATGGTGCGCCGATAGCGTTCGCAGCGGTCTGGCAAAGCTGGGGATCTGACGATCCGGTCAAGACCTGCGCCATTGTCACCACCGCGGCCAATGAGGGGCTGTCGGCGATCCATCACCGGATGCCGCTGATCCTGGAGCCGCAGGACTGGGGCAAGTGGCTGGGTGAGGAGGGTCGCGGCGCCGCAGCGCTGATGCAGCCGGGGGCGGAGGGTGTTCTGGACTATCACCGGGTTGATCCGGCGGTGAACTCAAACCGGGCCGGGGGGCCTGAGCTGATCGAGCCGTTTGAGGACGGCGATACCCCGCGCGGCCGCCTGATCTGAGCGCTTATTCGGCCGCCTGGCTGCCGGGCAGGTCGCGCTGCGGCGCCCGGCTCAGCTCATTGGCGGCGAGGGTTGCTTTGCGCAGCAGGGCCACAAAGATTTCCCGCTCCGCCTCGGTGAGGCCGGTGAAGATCGCGGGCTGGGCGGCTTGAACAACCGGCAGGATCCGGTCCAGCAGCTCCTCACCGTCGCGGGTCAGGCTGACTTCGCGGGCGCGGCGATCCGCAGCGGAAACACGGCGCGCCACCAGGCCCTTGTCCGCCAGCCGGTCCACCACCTTGCCCAGGGTGGCGCGGTCATAGGCGATCAGCCCCGCGACTGAGGCCTGGTCGATGCCGGGATGGCGCCGGATGGCGGCCAGGGCGGAAAACTGCACCGGGGTCAGATCCACCCCCTCATCAGCCATCCGCTCCATGAACTGGGCGACGGAGATCTGGTGCAGCCGCCGGATCAGGTGGCCGGGCAGAGCGTGTATGTCCAAAGGGTCGGTGTCCATCGGTCCTGGTCCTTGCCGCTGTGGCGCCGCCGGGCCTTCTGCCCGGGCTGGTCTGTTCGCTTCGTTTGCCTTACTGCCCCGCGCGCAGTGCGCGCAAGTATTATTGCCGCAGGAGGGCCGTTTGCGGCTTTTCCTTGCGCAGGGGGCGGGGTACAGCAAAGGCATGGCGCTGACATTCACATCCCTGCAAGAGTTTTACGGCCACGGGTTCGACACCGTGATCGACGTGCGCAGCCCGGCGGAATTTGCCGAAGACCACGTGCCGGGCGCCATCAGCCTGCCGGTGCTGAACAACGAGGAACGCGCCGAGGTCGGCACCATCTATGTGCAGGACAGCCCCTTTAGGGCGCGCAAGCTGGGGGCGGCGCTGGTGTTCCGCAATGCCGCCAACCATATCGAACAAAGCCTGAGCCACCATGAGGGCGGCTGGAAGCCGCTGGTCTATTGCTGGCGCGGCGGCCAGCGGTCCGGGTCCTTCACCTGGATGCTGCAGCAGATCGGCTGGCGTGCCGAGGTGGTGGAGGGCGGTTACCAGACTTACCGCCGCCTGGTGCACAAGGCGATGTACGAGACCGTTCTGCCGCACCGGCTGGTGGCGCTGGACGGTTATACCGGATCGGCAAAGACCGAGGTGCTGAACCGCGCGGCGCAGCTGGGGGTGCAGGTGCTGGATCTGGAGGGGCTGGCCAATCACCGCGGCTCCCTTCTCGGCGAGATGCCGACGCCGCAGCCGTCGCAGAAGGGGTTTGAATCCGCTGTGTCTGGGGCGCTGATGCGGCTGGACCCCGCCCGCCCGGTGCTGGTGGAGGCCGAGTCGAACAAGATCGGCCAGCGGATCATCCCGCCGGCGGTCTGGGACGCCATGAAGCAGGCCCCCCGCATCGAGCTGCAGGTGCCGGTGGCGGCGCGCTGCCGCTATCTGGCGGCGGCCTATGACGACATCCTGTCGGACGCAGCGCGGCTGCGCGAGAAGCTGGGCCCGTTGCGCGCCCATCGCTCCGGCGCTGTGGTGGACGGCTGGTTTGCCAGCATCGAGGCGGGGGACAAGGCTGCTTTGACTGAAGCGCTGATGCTGGAGCATTACGATCCCGCCTACCGCAAGTCCCGGACCGCGATCGGGGCGGAGGTGGCTGCCACGGTGGAGGCTGATGCGCTGGACGAGTCCGGACTGCAGGCGGCCGCGGCGCAGGTTGCGGAGATCATGGCACGCGTCTGACCGGCGGTTCTCCCGCCCGTCGCCGGGGCATCTGCGATGCCCCGCTCCCGTTGGGCCCGGCGCTGCGCTGGCGCGCAGCGGGTCAGGCGCTGAGGGTGATGGCGCCGGCCCCTTCTGTGATCTTGCCGATGAGGGCCGCCGGGTATCCGGCGGCGTGCAGGTGCTCAAGCAGGCCGCCGGCCTGATCTGCGGCCACCGCCGCCAAGAGCCCGCCCGCAGTTTGCGGGTCGAACAGCAGCTCCTGCCAGCCGGTGGTTTTCAGCTCCGGCACCGTCGCCTGGTTGGCGGGCAGCAGCGAGGACCGGACCCCGCGGTCAGCCAGTTCTGCGGCGCCTTGCATCAGGGGCACCTGGCCGGTGAACACGTCCGCGCCTGTGCGGGACGCCTCGCAGATGCCGAGCAGATGGCCGAGCAGGCCAAAGCCGGTCACGTCGGTCATCGCATGGGCGCCTTGCAGGATGCGGGCGGCCTCACCCTGCGGCTGGCTCATCTGCTCCAGTGCCGCTGCCACCCACTCTCCGCTGGCGTCGCCAGCCATTTCCGCGGCCATCAGCACGCCGGAGCCGATGGGTTTGGTCAGGATGAGCGCATCGCCCGGCCGGGCGCCGGCAAGCGTGATCGGCGGGCGGGGGCAGAGGCCGGTGACGGTGAAGCCCACGGTCAGCTCATCCCCCAGCGAGGTGTGGCCGCCGATGATGGCGGCGCCGGCCGATTGCATGACCTCTGTGGCGGCTGCCATGATTTCCTGCAGGGTGCGGGTTTGCAATTCCGGCGACATGCGTGGCAGGATCAGGTTGGCCGTTGCCGCCTGAGGTTCCGCGCCCATTGCCCAGATGTCCCCCAGCGCATGCACGGCGGCGATGCGGGCCATCAGTACCGGATCATTGGTGAAGCTGCGAAGGTGATCGGTGCTGATCACCTGTTTGACGCCGCCGGTGGTCAGCAGCGCGGCATCGTCGCCGGGCAGGGGTGTGATGTCTTCGCGCCCGGTGCTGCTGAGCCCGGCCAGCGTGCCCAGCAGCGCGCCGCGCCCGACCTTGGCGCCGCAGCCGCCGCACATCGGCTTGTCCCCCAGCGCCTGCTCCATCCCCAGCGTGTGTTCGGCGGGCAGCGGCGGCTGGTCCATCGCGGGCAGGTCGCGGAACTTCTCCATGAAGGCCTGGTCGATGCGGTCCTTCCAGCTCCACATCAAGGGGCCCGACAGCGTGGTGCCGAAGCGTTCGCCAAGCGCTTCCTTGGCGCCCATGGAGATCAGTTTCAGGTAATCCTTTTGCGGACGGTATTTGCGCAGAGGGTCGCCTGTCAGGGTGCTGCGCAGATTGTGGTAGAGCACCGGGGCCTGGCGCACTGCATAGACGCCGGCCTTGGGGCGCGGGGCGAAATCCAGATGGGCGCAGTCGCCGGCGGCAAAGACATTGGCGGCAGAGCTTTGCAGGGTTTCACTGACCCGGATGAAGCCGTCCTGCAGGTCAAGCCCGCTGTTCGCGAGCCAGCCGTAGGGGCGGGCGCCGGCGGCGCCGGTGGTGAAATCCGACAGCACCTCGCGCCCGTCCTGCAGCACGATATAGCCGTCCTCAATCCGTTCGACCGGCGCGTTTTCCTCCAGCCGGACGCCGTGTTCGACCAAGGCGCGCAGAAGCTTGCTGCGGGCGGTCTCGCCGATGGCGCGCAAGGCCTGGTCGCTGTCGATCAGCGTCGCCTGGGCCAGACGGCCGCGGGATTTCAGCGCAAAGGCCATGGCCAGGATCAGCTCTGCACCGGCAACCCCGCCGCCGATCACGGCGGCATGGGCGGGGCCGCTGCCATCGCGGAAGGCGGACCACTGCGCGGCGAACCGGCCGAGCGGTTTGGCCGGGATGCCGTATTCGGCAAAGCCCGGCAGATCCGGCATGGCGGAGGTGATGCCGATGTCGACGGAGGCCACGTCATAGGCAACCGGCGGGCGGCCCGGCACATGCACCAGCCGGGCCGCGGTGTCGATATGCTCTGCCGCGCCCAGCACCACGCGGGCACCGGCAAAGCGGGCCAGGCGCACCAGGTCGATGTCCAGCTCCCCGCGTGTGTAATGGCCTGCGACAAAGCCGGGCAGCATGCCGGAATAGGGCGCGGCGGGGCCGGGGTTGATGACTGTCAGCCGGGCGCCGGGCAGGGGCCGCATCCCCCATTTGCGCAAGACCAGCGCGTGGGTGTGGCCGCCGCCGATCAGCACCAGATCGCGGGTGAGCGGCAATCGCAAAGAGTCCATATGCTATCCTGCCTGTGCTGCGGGCCGGTTCCGGCCGGGTTGCTGCGCTTATTGCGCGGCGTCCGGGCGGCCTGCGGTTCTCTGTTCCTCATCCTCCGGTTTGTCATGGGTGGCCCAATGGTCATCCACACCTGCCGAAGGCATTGTTTCGCGGGTCTCGTGCCGGTGGATATGCACCTTGGCAATGAAATTCGCGGTGATCGGGGCGGTCAGGAACAGGAACAGAGTGATCATCAGCTCATGCACCGAGACATATTCCTCGAACACTGCCGCGTGGATCAGCGAGGCCAGCAGCACCCCGCCGACGCCCAGCGTGGTGGCCTTGGTGGGCGCGTGCAGGCGCGACATCCGATCGTTAAGCTTGATCAGGCCGTAGGAGCCGACGATGCCGAAGATCCCGGCAATCACCAGGAAGGCGGCAACAATAAATTCAAACAGACTTGCCATCTTTGCCCCTCACTCGATGATGTTGCCGCGCAGGATGAAGCGCGCGTAGGCCACGGTGGAGACGAAGCCGAGCATGGCGATGATCATCGCGGCCTCGAAAAAGATCTCTGTCCCGAGCGCCATGCCATAGAGCACCATCAGGGCGATGGCGTTGATGAACATGGTATCCAGCGCCAGGATGCGGTCGGCGATATCCGGGGCGGTGACGACCTTCCACAGGTTCATCAGCATCGCCAGGGCGAAGCAGGCAAAGGCGAAATAGGCAGCGTTTTCGATCATTCGAAAATCTCCATCAGCCGGCGCTCATAGCGTTGTTTGATCTCGTCGCGCACCGCGTCCGGGTCGGGGGCATCCAGGCAATGTACCAAAAGCGCGTGGCCTGCGTCAGAGATATCCGCCGACAGGGTGCCGGGGGTCATGGTGATGGTGCCGGCCAGGGCGGTGATCGCCTCGGGCGTTTTCAGGTCCAGCGGGATGGTGATCCAGTTGGGGCGGCGGTCTGCGTTAGGCTTGAACAGCACGATCCGGGCCACGATGATATTGGCCTGGATGATGTCCATCAGGACGATCAGCACGTACTCCGCGATTTTCAGCGGTTTGCTGAGCCGCGGCCGGTTGGGCCAGTAGGGCTGGGTGAAAAACGGGATCAGCACCCCCAGCATAAAGCCGAAAAGCAGCGAGTTCAGCGACCAGCCATTCACCAGCAGCAGCCAGGTGAGGGTCAGCAGCAGCGTCAGAAAAGGGTGCGGCAGCAGCCGCCGGAACAGTTTCATTTCGCCTCCTCCCCAAGCACGGTACCGATATACGCCTCAGGCGCAAAGAGCTGCGCTGCGGTGGCCTCGGCGTAGCGGGTGGCGGGGCCCGCAAAGACGGTGAGCGCCACCAGCCCCGCCAGCAGCCCGAAACACGCGACAAACGGCAGCTGCGCCGGTCTTGCGGCAGGCTCCTCCTGCGGCGGCTCCTCGCTGGTATCGGTGTTTTCCGGCGGCAGGCCGTGGCCTTTCCAGAACAGCAGCGAGCCTGCGCGCGCCATGCCGATGATGGTGATCAGCGAGCCGACGAGGATCACCGCCCAGATCCAGGTGGCCAGCTCAGAGCCGCGGGTGGCATCCAGCACCAGCAGCTTGCCCAGGAAGCCCGACAGCGGCGGCATCCCCGCCAGCGCGATGGCGGCGGCAAAGAACAGCGCCGAGATCAGCCCGGTCTGCGGCATCGGCAGCTGCGGCAGGATCCAGCCGCCCTGGCGCTCCATCACCAGGTCGGCAACCAGGAACAGCAGCGCTGCGGCCAGGGTGGAATGCACCAGGTAATAGAGCGCGGCGGCGGTGGCGGTCTGGGTGAACAGCGACACCGCAATCAGCAGCGTCCCCATCGAGGCGATGGCGCCAAAGGCGGCCAGGCGGCCGATCTTGTTGGAGCCAAGCACGCCAATTGCACCGGCAATCAGCGTCAGCAGCGCGGCGGGCAGCAGCCAGTTTTCGGTCAGCCCGGCGGTCGCCGCGATCTCTGGCCCGAAGACCAGCGTGTACATGCGCAGGATCGAATAGGCGCCGACCTTGGTCATGATGGCGAACAGCGCCGCCACCGGCATCGGCGCGTTGGCATAGGCCGAGGGCAGCCAGAAATGCAGCGGCAGCAGCGCCGCCTTGATGGCAAAGACCAGAAGCAGCATCACCGCGCCGGCCCGCAGCAGGGCGGTATCCTCGGCCGGGATCTGCGCGACCTTCACCGCAAGGTCTGCCATGTTCAGCGTGCCGGTCACCGAATAAATCGTGCCAAGGGCAAACAGGAACAGGGTGGAGCCAAGGAGGTTGAAGACCACATACTGCACCCCGGCCTGAAAGCGGCGGGTGCCGCCAGAGTGGATCATCAGGCCGTAAGAGGCGATCAGCAGCACTTCGAAAAAGACAAACAGGTTGAAGGCGTCGCCGGTCAGGAAGGCGCCCATGATGCCCATCAGCTGGAACTGGAACAGCGCGTGGAAGTTGCTGCCGCGGGTGTCCCAGCCCGACCCGATGGCATAAAGCAGCACCGGCAGCGCCAAAAGCGAGGTCAGCACGATCATCATGCCCGACAGCCGGTCCAGCACCAGCACGATGCCAAAGGGCGCGGGCCAGTCGCCCAGCTCATAAACCTTGACGGTGCCGTCTGCGGCTTGTGCCGCCAGCGCCAGGGTTACACCGGCCAGCAGCACCGCGCTGGCGACGGAGAAGATCCGCTGCAGGTCCAGGTGGTGGCGCAGGACCATGATGATGAACGGCGCAACCAGGGCAGGCAGCACCACCGGCGCGATCAGAAGGTGCTCCATCATGCGTCCTCTCCCGCGCCTTCGGGCTCAGCGGGCAGGGCGGTGCGGTCATCGCGCGAGGACAGGAAGGCCCCCAGCGCGATCATCACCACCACCGCGGTCATGCCGAAGGAGATCACGATGGCGGTCAGCACCAGCGCCTGCGGCAGCGGATCGGTATAGGCCACCTCCTCATACTTGTTGAGGATCGGCGGCGCGGCGGTCATCAGCCGGCCGGAGGCAAACAGGAAGACGTTCACCGCATAGGTGATCAGCGACAGGCCGAGGATCACCGGGAAGCTGCGGCGGCGCAGGATCAGATAGATGCCGGCCGCAGTCAGGATGCCCACGGCCGAGGCGACGAGAAGTTCCATGGTTATCCCTCCGTCCCGGTCTTGGCCGCGTCCTCGCGGGCCGGGTTGATGTCCATCGCGTGTTCAGAGCTGATGCCCGGCTGCCAGGCAAAGCGCGACAGGCTTTCCAGTGCCAAGAGCACCGCGCCCACCACCGCCAGGAAGACGCCAAGGTCAAACAGCGCCGCTGTGGCCCATTCGAACTCCTCCAGCGGTTCCCAGTGGATATAGCCGAAGGCGCTGGTCAGGAACGGCATCCCGTTGAACCAGGCGCCCATGCCGGTGGCGGCGGCAATCAGCACGCCGGAGCCGATGATGGCGTGGTAGGGATAGCGCTGCCGCTCGGTCGCCCAGGCAAAGCCCGAGGCCATGTACTGCATGATGATCGCAATCGCCGCGACGAGGCCCGCGATAAAGCCGCCGCCGGGCAGGTTGTGGCCGCGGAAGAAAATATAGGCCGCCACCATCAGCGCCAGCGGCATCATCACCCGGGTCGCCACCACCATCATCAGCGGATGGCTGTCGCCCGCCTGCGGCAGGTCCGGCTCGCGGTTCAAGAGGTAGGCGCGCACGCGGGAGCCCAGCACCGCCTCTGTCAGGGCAAAGATCACCATGGCGGCGATGCCCAGCACGATGATCTCGCCAAAGGTGTCATAGCCGCGGAAGTCGACCAGGATCACGTTCACCACATTGGTGCCGCCGCCGCCCTTGTAGGAGTTGGCGAGGTGGAAGTCCGAGATGGTCGGGAAGGCAAAGTCGCGCATCAGCAGCGCATAGATCAGCCCGCCCGCGCCCAGGCCCGCGACAACCGAAATGGCGCCGTCGCGCAGACGCGTCAGGACCGGGGTTTCGACCGGGGTTTCCTTGGGCATGAAGTTCAGCGCCAGCAGCATCAGGATGATGGTCACCACCTCGACCGAGATCTGGGTCAGCGCCAGGTCCGGCGCCGAGAGGTAGTTGAACGCCATAGAGACCACCAGGCCGATCACACCGATCAGCACCAGCGACAACAGGCGGTTGCGGTGCTTCACCACGATGAAAAGGGTTGCAATAACCAAGGCGAACCAGCCGGTCACCGGCAGCAAGCCGGGTTCCTGCAGGCTGCGCGTCGGCGCGCCCAGGGTGCCGCCCTGGTAGGCCAGGTAGGCAATCACCACAGTGAAGGCGACCATCACCGCGGAGTAGCGGGTAAGGGCACCGTTGTGCAGCCCGCCGGTCACTGCCTGGCTGAGGCGGGTGAAAGCGCCGATAAGGCCCTCAAAAATCACCTTGGCCTCGGGGCGCGGCGCGGCGTCCCAGGCGCGGGCCAGCGGTTTATGCAGGGCCAGCAGCACCGCGCCGCCAATCACCGCAAATATCGACATATACAGCGCCGGGGTCAGCCCGTGCCACAGTTTGAGCGAGTAATAGGGCAGCTTTTCGCCACCGATCACCGCGCTGGCGGCAGTGGCCACCATCGGGCCTGCGATCTTGGCCGAGGCAAGGCCGATCAGCACCACCAGCAGCACCAGGAAGGCGGGGCCGATCCACATGCCGGTGCCCGGGTCATGCGGGTGGCCGGGGTAATCCTCGCGCTTGGGGCCAAGGAAGACATGGGCAATGAAGCGGAAGGAATAGGCCGCGGAGAACACAGCCGCTGCGGTGACCAGCGCCGGCACAATCAGATGCGAGCCGTTCCAGAGGGTATGGGAGGCTTCTTCCAGCATCATTTCCTTGGACAGGAAGCCGTTCAGTGGCGGAATGCCCGCCATCGACAGCGCCGCCACCGTGCCGATGGTGAAGGTGACGGGCATCAGGTGTCGCAGGCCCCCGAGGCGCTTGATGTCGCGGGTGCCGGCCTCGTGGTCGACGATGCCTGCGGTCATGAACAGGGCCGCCTTGAAGGTGGCGTGGTTGATGATGTGAAAGACAGCCGCTACCGCGGCGAACTTGGTGCCGAACCCCAGGAGCATGGTGATCAGGCCCAGGTGGCTGACGGTGGAGAACGCCAAGAGCGCCTTCAGGTCATCCTTGAACAGCGCAATCACCGCGCCCAGCAGCATGGTGACAAGACCGGTCGTGGCGACAATGTAGAACCATTCCGGCGTGCCGGCCAGAACCGGCCAGAGGCGGGCCATCAGGAACAGCCCGGCCTTCACCATGGTGGCGGAGTGCAGATAGGCCGATACTGGTGTTGGTGCCGCCATCGCGTGCGGCAGCCAGAAGTGGAAGGGGAACTGGGCAGACTTGGTGAAGGCGCCCAGCAGGATCAGGATCAGCGCCGGCAGATAGAGCGGCGAGGCTTGGATCGCGTCCTTGTTCTGCAGGATCACGCTGAGGTCATAGGAGCCTGCGATATGGCCCAGGATCAGCATCCCCGCGATCATCGCCAGCCCGCCGGACCCGGTCACGGCCAGCGCCATGCGGGCGCCCTGGCGGCCTTCGGGCAGGTGCTTCCAATAGCCGATAAGCAGGAAGGAGCTGAGCGAGGTAAGCTCCCAGAATACCAGCAAAAGCAGGATGTTGTCGGACAGAACGATACCAACCATCGCGCCCTGGAACAGCAAGAGGTAGCTGTAGAACTGGCCCATCGGATCTTCGCGCGACAGGTAGAAGCGGGCGTAGAGGATAATCAGCAGGCCGATGCCGAGGATCATCGCCGCAAACAGGAAGCCCAGCCCGTCGAGGAAGAAATGGGCGTTCAGCCCCAGGGCGGGCAGCCAGTCCACCGCAGCAAAAACGGTCTCGCCGCGGAAGATGGCGGGGATGTGCAGCATCAGCCCGGTGAAGGCGAGGAAGGTTGTCAGCCCGGCTGCCGAAGCCGCGGCATTGCGCCCGGCGCGGATCAAAAGCGCTGGGAAGACGGCTCCGAGAAAGGGCAGGGCCGCAATCAGGAATAGGGACACGTGCAGGTCTCCTGTCGGGTTGGCGCGTCGTTGTTTTTTGGTCCAGTGCTAAGCAATTTTTCAGCCCAGAACCACCCCCGCCGCCCCTGATACGGTAAGAATGCCGCAGCCCCGGGACGGAATTGATACGATTATTGCGCCTATATTTGGGGGAGGCGTGCGCAATAACAAGAACTTGACCGGCCGAAACCCTCTATTTCCGGTGATTGGCGGCGGCCAAGCTGCTAGATCTTGGGGCAGGACCGCGATCCAGCGGCGGGAAATGGAGATGCGGAGGCAAAATGCCCGGTACACAGCCCGGTACACAGACGGACACTGGCAACCTGACGCGGCGGCTGATGCTGCTGGGCGGGGCTGCGGCGGCAGGCGGCTTTGGCTACTGGTGGCACCGCCGCCAGCCGCCCGCGCACGACCAGCCGCGGCTGAGCGCGGCACAGGCCTTTGCCGCGGCCCGGGACGGCGGCATTATCCTGGTGGATATCCGCACGCCGCAGGAATGGCGCGCGTCCGGGGTACCGGTGGGCAGCCACCAGATCGACATGCGGCGCGATGATTTCCTGGCCGCCTTGCAGGCGGTGACGGGGCCGGACAGGGCCGCGCCGGTGGCACTGATCTGCGCCCGCGGGGTGCGCTCGGCGCGGATGACGCTGGCGCTGGCAGACGCGGGCTTCACCAATGTGATCGACGTGCCCGAAGGCATGCTGGGCTCCGCCGCGGGACCGGGCTGGATTGCAGGCAACCTGCCGGTGGCCCGGTGGGAGGGGTGATGAGAGGTTTTAGGCCTGGGGCCGCGGTTGCGGCGCTGATTGCGTTTTGGGGCAGCGGAGCGGCGGCAGCCTGCGGCGCGGCGCCGGAGGCTTGCGAGGTGCAGAATGGCCGCTATCACATCGTGCTGCCGGAGGCCTCCGCTGTGCCGGTGCCGGTGGTGATGTTCCTGCACGGCTACGGCGGCAGCGGCGCGCAGGTGCTGAAGAACAAATCGCTTGTCAAAGGGGTGACGCAGCGCGGTTATGCGCTGATCGCGCCGGAGGGGCGCAAGCGGGGCGGTGCTGGTCCGCAAAGCTGGGGGTTCGGCCCCTTTGATGACGGCCGCGATGAAGGCGCGTTCTTTGCCGCGGTTCTGGCAGATGCCTCTGCGCGGTTTGGCACGTCCGGGGCGCAGACCGTCCTGGCAGGGTTCTCGGCCGGGGCCTTTATGGTCCATTACCTGGCCTGCCGCGATCCCGAAGCCTTTGCGGCTTATGCGCCGGTTTCGGGGGCCTTTTGGCGGCCGCAGCCGGAGGCTTGCGCAGGGCCGGTGCGGCTGTTGCAGGTCCACGGCTGGCGCGATGAGGTGGTGCCGCTGGAGGGGCGGCCTCTCGGCGGCGGCCGCTGGGAGCAGGGCGACGTCTTTGCCGGGCTGGAGCTGTGGCGGCAGGCCAATGGCTGCACCTCCCATGCGCCGGACAGAGCGTGGCGGGAGGACGGCCAGTTGCGCCGCCGCTGGGACTGCGGGCCGGGGGCTGAAATCGAGATGGTTCTGTTTGACGGCGGCCATGCGCTGCCCGGGGGCTGGGCTGGCTGGATGGCCGATTGGTTCGAGGACGAACCCGCCGTGCGCTGACCGCCCGGGGCAGCGCCTTTTGAACCGGTGCGCTCCCGCCCATTCACCTGTAAATCAGAGATTTGCGGCAAAGCGTTGGGCCAGGCTGCGCGCCCCTGAGGGCGCGCAGCTGCAGCTCTGAATTGGCGGCGCTATTACAGTGGTGGAAGGTGTTGTTAGTTTCGCGGACCCGCGCCGCGCGTCAGCGCGGCGCCGGGCCCAAGACTGCCAAGGTCAGCCCGGGGCAGCCGGGGTGACCTGCGGGCGCGGGAGGTGCCCCCTTGCGCGCCGGGGTTACTCTGCCGGGGTGCCGCGGGCGGTGCTGCCGTCCAGCAGCGCCTTCAGGTCGGCGCGGGCCGCGCGGGCGGCGCGGGTGATCTGGGGTTCGGTGAACTCCTCCCGCGTGGCCATCCAGTGGCGGATGCGGTTCACGGTCTTGACGCCGGACAAGGCGGACAGCGGCACCGCCAGCACCAGCGACAGCGCGATCGGTGCCAGCCACAGCGACACGGTGCCCGACAGGATGCCGGCCCAGAGCGCCACGCCGCTGACGGTTTCCAGGGCATGGCAGGTGATCAGCGTGCGCAAGGCGTAGCTGCCGCCGTCGCGGGCCTGCGGTTCCCAGCCGCGCTGCAGGCCCAGGGCCGTGCGGAACACTGCGATCATCTGCTGCACCATCAGGATCGGCGCATAGAGGATGGCCAGCATCAACTCGGACAGGAAGGACAGCACGAAGTGCACCGGGCCGCCGTATTCCGAGAACCGGCTGCCGGTCAGCGGCAGCGCCGCCGCGGCCAGGATCTTGGGCGCCAGAAGCATCGCGTAGATCAGGATGATCACCAACACATGCCTGGGCTCCGACATATCCGGCCAGTTGGGGCGGAAGGGGTTGGCTTCGCTGAAATAGCTGATGACAGACGCCTCTTCGCTGCGGCCGATGATGGCCCACAGCACCAGCAGCGCAAACCACACCGGTGCCATCAGATAACCGATGGCGCCCGCAAAGAGGTGGAAGCGGGAGATCGCGCGGAAGCCCTTGGCGTGCAGCAGATTTAGGTGCTGCAGGTTGCCCTGGCACCAGCGGCGGTCGCGCAGGATGTGGTCGATCAGGGTGGCGGGGGTTTCCTCGTAAGAGCCGCGGATGCGGGGCAGGAAGCGCACCGACCAGCCGGCCCGGCGCAAGAGGCCCGCCTCGACGAAATCGTGGCTCATGATCAGCTTCTCGCCGCCGCCGAAGCGCGAGCGCAAGAGCGGAAGGCCCGCGCAGGCGGCAAAGGCGCGGGTGCGGATGATGGCGTTGTGGCCCCAGTAGTTGCCCTCGTGCCCGGCCCAGCGGGCCAGGCCCTCGGCCAGCGCGAGGCCGTAGACGCCGTTGGCGAACTGCTGCATCCGGCCAAAGACCGACTGCGCGCCGATCAGCTGCGGATAGCTCTGGATCAGGCCGGCGCCGGGGTCACGGGCCAGCGCATCGGCCAGCCGGGCAATGGCGCGGCCGGTCATCAGGCTGTCGGCGTCCAGCACCAGCATCGCCTCGTAGCCTGCGCCCCAGCGGCGCACCCAGTCGGAGATATTGCCGACCTTGCGGCCCTCGTTATCGGCGCGGCGGCGGTAGTAGAGTTCCGTGCCTTCCGGCAGCATGGTGCGCAGGGCCTCGACGCTGTCGCGCTCTTGCTTGGCAATTGCATCGTCGCGTGTGTCCGACAGGATGAACATCGCATATTCATGCTGGCCGCCGCGGCCGTGCAGCTCTTGCAGCATGGTCTGGGCATTGCCCAGCACATACCAGGGCACCTCGTTGTAGACCGGCATCAGCAGCGCCACCTTCATCGGGCGCGCGGGGCCGCGGGCCACGGTTTTTTCGCGGCGTGACAGGCCGTAAAGGCCCAAGAGAACGGTGGAGACGGTGAAGGCGATCCAGAAGAAGTTGAAGGCGATCAGCGCCAGCAGGATCATTTCCAGAACCGAGAAGCCGCCGTCGGCGAACCAGCCCTGCATCACCCAAGTGAGCACACCCGTCGCTGCCATGGCTGGCGAAAAGGCCAGCAGGCGCCAGAGCGCCACCTGGCTGGGGGCCGCACCGCCGGGGGCGGCAGCGTCCCTGAAGTCCTTGCTGAAATCCTGTTCCGGCATCGCCAGAGGCTGCTCCGGGGGCATCAGATCACATGCGGTCATGCGGTCCACCTGTAAAGCCAGACCTCGGAGGCGGGGCTGCCGTCCTTCCTGAGCTGGGCGCGAAGTTCGACGTGATCCCGGTCGCCGGGATCGAAGGTGAAGGCGAGCCGCAGGCCGCCGGTTTCCGGGTTTCGCTGCAGCACGCCTTCGCTGGCCGCCACATGGGGAGAGTGGATGTGCACGTCAAGGGCCTCGGGCCCGTCCTCGAACAGGGGGTGGGCGTCGAAGTCGATGGTGACGATCCGGCCCGGCCCGCCAAAGATGCGGGCGCCCTCGGCGGTGTCGATCACCCGCGGCATCGGCAGCACCGGCTCCGCGCCCCAGGTGAGGCGGTAGCTGAGGCTGATCTCCGATCCGGCGGCATAAGGCTCGCGCGGGCGCCAGTAGGCGACAGTATTGTCGTAGATTTCCTTGTCGGCGGGGATTTCCACCAGGGTGACCGCGCCCTTGCCCCAGTCCTCCTTGGGTTCGACCCACAGGCAGGGGCGGTTGTGATAGAAGGCTTCCAGGTCGTTGAAATCCGACAGCTTGCGCGCGCGCTGCATCAGGCCGAAGCCGCGCGGGTTGTCGTCGACGAAGGACGACACCTGCAGCCGCGCGGGGTTGGCCAGCGGCCGCCACAGGGTTTCACCGTTGCCGTTGACCACCAGCAGGCCATCGCTGTCATGCACCGCAGGGCGGAAATCGTCAAAGCGGTTGCGGTTGGTGGCATCGAACAGGAACATCGAGGTGAGGGGCGCCAGGCCCGTGTGGTTCAGGTCCTCGCGGGCGAACAGTGTGGCCTCCACCTCCATCACCGTGCTGCTGCCGGGGGTGATGGTGAAACGGTAGGCGCCGGTGACGGAGGGGGAGTCCATCAGCGCATGGACCACCATTGCGCGCTGGCCGGGAGCAGGGGCCTCCAGCCAGAATTCGATGAACTCCGGGAACTCTTCACCGTCGGGATCCGCGGTTTTCAGCGCCAGGCCGCGGGCGGACAGCCCGTAGGTATTGCCGATGCCGATGGCGCGGAAGTAGCTGGCCCCCTGGAACACACAGAATTCTGTCTTCTGGGTGGGATCGTCCAGAACAGTGCGCAGGCGCAGGCCGGAATAGCCCAGATGCCCATCGGTTGTCAGCTCGGGCGCCTTGTCTGTCTTGTCGAACAGCGACAGGTCGAAAGGCACGGCCTGCGCTTGCCCGCCGGTCACGGTGTTGATTTGAACCGGGCGCGGGAAGTACAGGCCGGGCAGGAAGAAATCCACGTTGTAGCTGCGGTCGGTCTTGGACCACAACGCGTCCGAGGAGCGGAACCAGCGGGCCTTGTAGTCGTCATAAGACTGTTCGAGCCAGTCCTGCGGCACCGACGGGCGTTCGGCATAGTCCTCCTGCGCAAGCGCGCGGGCCTTGGCCACGACCACCTCGCGGCTGAAGGGCTGGGTGTCATTTGCCAGACCCGGCAAGGCGTACAGGGCGGTGCTGCCAAGCGCGGCAGCCAGAAAGGAACGGCGGGAAAAAGAGCTCATTTCTTGGCTCTCCAAGGCTGTGACTTGAACCAGGCAGCGCCGTAAGCGCAGCCAATGATTAGGAAAAAGCCAACCAGATTGGCGTATGCCGTGGTCATAACCGCGCGGTCGGTCTGGTCAAGGGCAAAGCCGATGAACCGGGCCAGGGCCATCGAGAACACAAACACGGCAAGCGATTGCTGGCCGACCTTGGTGATGACCTTCAGCAGCACCGCCCAGAGGCGCGCGCCCAGCGAATGGCCGGTGGCGATCAGGCGCTTGCCCCCTTCGCCCGCCGCAACCCAGCCCAGATAGGCCAGAGCCAGGAAGTGGGCATAACGCAGCAGGCCGAAGTCGGTCTTTTCGCGCCATTCGCCGATGGCGTCGCGGCCGGGTTTGATCAGCTCAGCCAGATCCGGGCTGGCGGCTTTGACCCAGGTGAAGACTTTCCAGGAACCGTACGGGGCCGAGAGGATCAGGAAGGCGGCGGCAAGCACGACCAGAACCTTGGAAACCGGCGGCTTTGGCAGCCAGCCCTTCATGAAGGCAAAGCCGGTGAAGAACAGCAGCTGCCAGCCGAAGGGGTTGAAGAACCATTCCCGGTCAGACCACGGTTCCGCCGGCAGCGAAACGCCGTTGGGGCCAAGGCCGGCCAAATAGGGGTTGGCGGTCAGCCAGATCAGCACCGACATCGCCGCCACGGCCCAAAGCCCCGCCTTCTCCAGTCCGATCATCAGCGGCATCAGCATCAGCACCACCAGGTACATCGGCAGGATGTCGAAGTAATTCGGCACGTAGGTGAGGGTGAAGATGCCGACGATCTGGGTCATCGGATCCTTGAAGAAATGGCCCAGGTTCAGCGAGTTGATATAGCTCTTCTCGAACCCGCCATAAAGGTCGAGCGCCGCCATCGACATGGCCAGGAAGAAGAACAGCCCGATGTGGGCCCAGAACACCTGCCAGCAGCGGAAGGCGACGCGGGCGGTGCCCAGCCACCAGCCCTGGCGGTCGAAAGAGCTGCCAAAGGCGATGGCGGAGGCCATGCCGGAGCAGAAGACAAAGATTTCAGTCGCGTCCGAAAACCCGAAGCGGGCCGGGATCCAGCCAGTCCAGCGGTTGCCAGGGATATGGGCCACTAGGATGATGAACATCGCAATGCCGCGGTAGAAGTCGAGCCGCGGGTCGCGCACCCGCGGCTGCGCCGCTTGCGGCGGGGGGGCTGCGCGGTTGGCGGCAGCAGGGTCTTTCTGAGGCCCGGGGAAGGGCGCAATGCTGGACATCTGTGGTTTCTGGTCCTTGAAGGTCTTACTCGGCAGGTACGCTTTTGGCGCCAGACTGGGTCCGCGCCTCGGCGATCAGGGTGCGGCGGGCCAGCGCGTAATTGTCCTCTGCGCCGCCCCGCTTGGCGCGGCGGTCTTCCAGGATTGCCTCGACCGCGTCAAGCTGGCCTGAGCGGATTCCCGCGTCTATGGTAATGCGTTCAAAAACATCGCGTTGCGCGTGGCTGCCGCCGGCCAGCTGCAGGGTGCCGCGGGCCGCGGACAAACGGGCAAAGGCGGCCTTGTAATTACCGTCTCCGAAGGCTTCGAGCCCGTCGGCAGCGGCGCAGCCGGGGTCCGCCATCCGTGCTCGCGCCTCGCTGCCGCCCTTCTCCGCGTCGGCGTGAATCCGCTGCACCAGGCGGTGGGCGTCTTCCTTGCGGTGGCCGGTCAGCGCCAGCAGGTAGTGCAGATCGGCAAAAATCAGGCTGCCGTCCTCAGTGCGGGCAGCGCAGAGATTCGCCAGCTCTTCCCAGCGGTTGCCGACATCAACGCCTTCCAGCTCCAGCCGCACCAGCAGCGAGGTGGCGTTGGATATGTCGCGGTAGTCGTCGGTCTTGTCCTTGCGGACCTCGGTGTCGTAAAGCGCAATCGCCTCGTCCATCTGGCCCAGGTCCAGATGCATCAGCGCCTTATGCCACCAGACGTGATAGCGGAAGTTGTTGCAATGCGCCCAGGCTTCCTCGCGGCCGTGCAGCCAGTCGAGGCCAGATTTGGCGTTGCCGGTCATGTCATGCACATGGGCCACGGCGTGCAGGCCCCAGGCGTCATCCGGCGCCATCCACAGGGCCTGGCGGCCGGCATTGGCGGCGCGCTCATACTCGCCGGTCTCCTCCAGCGCAAAGGCATGGCAGCCCAAGAGGTAGCCGCGGCCGGCATGGTCCGGCGCATAGGCCGGCAGCACCCGTTCGATCGAGGCACGCATGCCCGCGGGGTCGCCCATGATAAAGCGGATGCCGTGGCTGAGTTTCATCGCCAGTGTGTCCTGAGGGAAGACGGCCAGCACTTGTTCCATCCGCTGGATTGCCAGACTGGGGCGGCCGGCCAGCCAGTCTTCCAGCGCGTCGACGTATTTGCGCTCGCGCGGGAGGGCGCCCTCGTAACAGGCCTTGGCATCACGCAGCGCGGCGCGCGCCGTGGGCACCAGCTCAGAGCGTCCCAGCATCAAGAGCGACAGCCCCTTGATCGCATGGGCCAGGGCATATTCCGGCGCCGCCTTCAGCACTGCGCCCAGGTGATCAGCGGCCGCTGCAGCATGGGAAAGAACTCCCAGCTGCACGGAATTCCAATCCTGCTGTGCGGCGGCATCGGTCAGGCTGCTGTCTTGGCCGAAGATATCTTGCGTCATGAGAGTCCAATCATTGTTCTGATACGAGCGCGGTTTCCGTGTCCTGCTGAAGAGTAGATCATCGGAATGTTCCGGGCGAACCCTGCTCGCGGTTTGGTGATGGCCTGTGTGCGCCTGGATTGAAACTATGGCGGATGTGTAGGATTTCCCGGGAAATTTTGGCAAGACGGCGGATCAGGGCAGGCTGAAAACACCGCTGGTTTAGCGGTGAATTGCCGGAAACTGTAACACATGGCGGAAAGCCGCCGCATCACTGGGGGATCAGGACGGCTCAAACGGGTGTTTTGCGGTCAGAATCTCTTCGGTGCCTTCGCCGCAGACCGGCGGCGCGTGCCGGTATGTGACCGGCGTGCGGGAGAAATTCAGCGGGTTGCCCAGCAGCTTGACCGGGCCGGCCGCCGTTTCCATGCCAATGGCCATGTTGCGGGCTTCCACCTGATCGGTGGCAAACAGGGTTTCCAGGTCCTGCACCGGGCCGGCCGACACCTTGCGGGCCTCCATTGCGGCCAGCACATCCCCGGTGGTGTACCGCTGCACCGACGGGATCAGGACCGCGTTCAGCGCATCGCGGTTCTGCAGGCGGGCGGGGTTGGTGGCAAAGCGCGGATCCTCTGCCAGGCCCTCCAGCTTGAGGAACTCCATAAAGCGGCGGAACTGGCTGTCGTTGCCCACGGCCAGGATGACATGGCCGTCCGACGTTTCGTAAACCCCATAGGGCATGATGCTGGGATGTTCATTGCCGCGGCGCTTTGGGACTTGGCCGGTATTCAGATAGGCGACGCCTTCGTTGATCAGCCAGGCGATCTGGGCATCGACCAGCGCCAGGTCGATCTGCTGGCCCTCGCCGGTTTTATCGCGGTGGTGCAGCGCCGACAGAATCCCGATGCAGGCATACATGCCGCACATCACATCAGCGATGCCGACGCCGGCTTTCATCGGCTGGCCGCCGGGCTCGCCGGTCAGCGACATGATGCCGCCGAACCCCTGCGCCATGATGTCATAGCCGGGCTTGTGGCTGTTGGGGCCGGTCTGGCCGTAGCCGGAGATTGAGCAGTAGATCAGGCCCGGAAGGTCATCTTTGAGGCTGTTATAATCCAGCCCGTATTTCGCCAGCCCGCCGGGTTTGAAGTTCTCGATCAGGATATCTGCCTCTGCCGCCAGACGGCGGATGGCCTTTTGGCCGGCGGGCGTTGCGATATCAATGGAAACCGAGCGTTTGTTGCGGTTGGCGGCCATGAAATAGGCGGAGAGGTCGGATTGGTGCCCGTCCGCATCGGTCACATAGGGCGGTCCCCACTGGCGGGTGTCGTCGCCGCCTGTCTTGGGGTTTTCGACCTTGATCACCGTGGCGCCGAGATCGCCCAGCAGCTGGGTGCAGGTGGGGCCTGCCAGAATGCGGGAAAGGTCAAGAACCTTGACGCCGTTCAGCGCGCCGTGGGGGAGCATCTCAGATCCGGCCATCATAGCCTCCGCGTTCGATCACAGCCGAGATGACCGTGAACCTGTCTGATTTCATCGCGTCCTCAAGGGCGGCGCGCAGTTCGGCGCGGCTGGCAACCGTCACGCCGTTGCCGCCAAAGGCGCGGCCCATCGCGGCAAAGTCGTGCGCCGCGAAATCCACCCCGCCGCTGGCAAGCTGGCGCTGGCGCTGCTTGAGTTCGATCAGGGCGAGGCTGGCATCGGCGAAAACCACAAAGACCGGCGCAACGCCCAGCTCGGCTGCGGTCGAGAGTTCGCCCGCCACCATCAGGAACCCGGCATCCCCGGAGAAGCTGACCACGGGCCGCTCGGGCTGCGCCAGCTTCCGCCCGATTGCCATCGGCACCGCGCAGCCCATGGTGCACAGCGCCGAGGACTGGATCAGGCCGCGCGGCTCCTGGCAGTCCCACATCTGGCTCAGCAGAATGCGGTGGGCGCCGCTGTCGGCGGTGGCAAGAGTTTCTGGCGGCAGGACAGCACGGCATTCGGCGATGACGCCCGCAGGCCCCCAATTGTCATCCTGCGGGAAGGCGTCTGCCAGTTCGGCCTTGACCGCGGCGGGGCGGCCAGTGGGCCAGGTGCCGCGCGGTCCGGTGCCATCCGACAGCGCCGTAAGCGTGGGGGCAATCGCGGTCAGAAAGTTCAGCCCGGCCTGATGCATGTAGTGGGTGTTGGCCTCCGGCGCGATGTCGATTACGTTCTGGTTTTTCACGTCCCAGACGTTGCGCCACCCGGGGCGCATCTCGATCGGGTCGTAACCGATGGAGAGCACCAGATCGGCCTCCCGCACCAGGGGCAGCAGATGCTTGTCCGCCAGCGGCGAGAGGCCTGCCCCGCCAAGGCAGAGCGGGTGGTTCTCTGGGAGGATGCCCTTGGCCTTGTAGCTGGTGATGAAGGGGATCTGGTGTTTCTCAACAAAGCTTCGGATGGCAGGGCCTGCGTTTTCCTGCAGCGCGTCCAGCCCGATCACCGCCACCGGGCGCGTGGACGCGGCCAGCCAGGAACGCGCCTGCGCCAGCGCCTCACCGCTTGGCGCGGTTGCACTCGCAGGCGCGCGGCGGATGCCCCGGTCCCTGGCCGGCGCGTCTGCAACCGAGATCGGCACGTCGATATGCACCGGCCCGTTGCGCGGTTCGGTTGCGATGGCGACGGCCTTGTCTGCGATCAGATCCGCAGCCTCGGCGTCCAGCCGGAAGGTGGCCTTGGTGACCGGGGCAAAGACCGCGCGGTGGTCGAGCACCTGATGGGTATAGCTCTGCGCCTCTGCGGCGTCGACGCAGCCCGTGAGCACCAGCATCGGCACCCGGTCCTGGTGGGCATTGGCCACCACGTTGATGCCGTTCAGCGCGCCGGGACCAAGCGTGGCCACCAGAATGACCGGCGCGCCGTCCGTGTGATGCACGCCTTCGCCGATGAAGCCTGCGCAGTTCTCATGCTTGGCCAGGTGAAACGTGATCCCCGCCTTGGTCAGCGCATCCACCAGCGTCAGCACCTCGCCGCCGGGCATGCCGAAGGCGTGGCGGCAGCCAGCCTCGTAAAGGCGCCGGGCCAGAACATCGGCTGCGCGCAGGGTCTCTGTCATCTTGTGGGTCCAATCCGTTGAATTACCGCCAGATTGCCGAGCCTGCGCCCGCGCGCAAGCCCGTTCACGCCAGTGTGAGAAATGCTGCGGCGGAAATCGGCGCAACCAGCGGAGGGGCAGCTGAAGCGGGAAAGACGCCGGCGGCTATTTCTGCGCCCGTTCCGCAATCAGCGCAAAGCGGCGGTCGAGCTGGCCAGCAAGGGCCGCCAGCCCCGCGCCGCCTTCCTCCGCGTAAGGCGCAAAGACGTGGGTGGGCAGCTTATAGGACAGGGTGGCGCTGCCGTCTGCCTCCTCGGTCACATACATGCGCACCGGCGCCTCGATCATTGCAGCGGTGGAGAGTGCGAGGATCTTGACCGCGAAGTCATTGTTGAACAGGCCAATGACCCGGTTGCCGGGGATGGTGATGCCGCGGGCCGCTGCCGCCTGGGTGGGGCCTGCCTGGGTGACAACGCCCAGGCCCTCGGCCTTGGCGGCGGCTTTGACGTCGTCGATCAGCTGTGCATAGGGTTTGGAGGTTTCATGCACCGCCCAGCCGTCGCGCGGCGTGATGCTGCCGGCGCTGGCGGCAGAGGTTGCAAGGATGAGGGCGGCCGTCAGGCGTTTGGCATACATGGCAGGTCTCCACAGAGCTTTTTCCGGTTTTAGGGCACGGTGCGGGCTGGCGGTTTCACAATCGCGTGCATCCGGCGGCATCCGGTCCGGCAGGGCCGAAACCTGCACGCGCCCCGGATGGCGCGCGCTCCGCATCACAACGGCGGATTTCGGGTCAGCTGGCGATCTTGCCGCCGCCTTGGCGGGTCACCACCACCACTGAGGGGCGCGGCGGCATCTGCGGATCGAAATCCGGCCAGCGGGTGGCCGGGTCCTCAAAGGTCGAGGCGCGCCCGAAGCCTTTCAGGTCCTTGGTGCCGTCCGTGCCCGGATGCTGAACGGCCAGAAACAGCGTCTCGCCGTCCGGGGTGAAACAGGGCCCGCACAGCTCGGCGCCCACGGGGCAGCGGAAAAACAGTTTGGAATGGCCGCGCAAGCCGCCTTCGGTTTCCACCCCGTAGAGCCCGTCCGACTTGCCGGTCTTGCCCCATTTGCTTCCCTGGTCGGTGGCAACCCACAGCCGCCCGTCTGCGTCCATCGCGCTGTTGTCCGGGGAGCCGAACCAGCCGTGTTCCGAGGTCTCCGGGTGCCACTCTGCGCCCACGTCCGCAATGTCCGGATCGCCGCATTTCACCAGGATCGACCAGCGTCCGCTTGCCGCCGCATGGTCGCCGCCGTCCTCCTTGATTTCGACGATATGCCCGAACCGCGACTCCGGGCGCGGGTTGGCGGCATCAGTCTGGCTGGCCTTGCGCCTGGAGTTGTTGGTCAGCATCACATAGGCAGTGCCGTCGCCGCGGGGCGAGGCATCTTCGGGCCGGTCCATCGGCGTGGCCCCCAGCGCATCCGCCGCCAGCCGCGTGTCAATCAGCACATCCGCCTGGCTGGCAAAGCCGTTTTCGGCCGTCAGCGGACCCTGGCCATGCACCAGCGGCAGCCAGCGGCAGGTGCCGTCCGCCTCGAACCGGGCGACGTAGAGCGTGCCGTCGCTCAGCAGCCGGGCGTTGGCCGCGCGGTCCTCTGACACCACGCCGCCGGAGACGTATTTGTAGACATACTCAAAGCGCGCGTCGTCACCCATGTAGATCACCAGGCGGCCGTCCTTGGACAGGGTGGTCTCCGCGCCCTCATGGGCGAAACGGCCCAAAGCGGTGTGTTTCACCGGTTTCGACTGCGGGTCCATCGGGTCGACCTCAACAACCCAGCCGAAGCGGTTGGCTTCGTTGGGTTCTTTGTCGATATTGAAGCGGGTGTGGTACTTGCCCCAGGCGTACCACATGCCGGGCACGCCATAGCGGGCCATTTGCGCCGCCTCCGGCTGGACGGAAAGGTCCGGTTCGCCTTCGAAGTCCAGTCTGTCCGTCCAGAAATAACCGTGAAAGTTCTCCTCGGCCATCAGCCAGGTGCCCCAGGGGGTCATGCCGCCGGCGCAGTTGTTGAGCGTGCCGGTGACCTCAAGGCCGCCGGGGTCGGCGCTGGTCTGCATCCTGGGGTGGCCTGCGGCGGGACCGTCGAGGGTCATCGCGGTGGTCAGCGGCGAGATGCGGCGGTTCAGCTTGCCGTCGCGCACTACCGCCCACTTGCCATCAGCGTTGCGGGCGATCTCGACAACCGTGCCGCCATGCGCCGCCATCTCAATATCGGCCAGCGCGCGGGTCATTCCGGCAAACTCCGCCTTGTCCTGGCGGCCAAGGCCCGGGAACATGACCTCCTCGTTGGTGTATTCGTGGTTCACGCACAGCAGGCCGCGGCTGCCTTCCGCGTTCAGAGGCACAAAGCCGACGTAGTCGTTGTTGTATCCGAACTGCTGCAGCTGGGCGTCCGCCGTCTGGTTCATCACGTCGAAGTCCGGGGCGTCCGCAAAGATCGGATCGCCCCAGCGCAGCAGGATGTCCGCGTCATAGCCCTGGGCCACATGGTGGCTTTCGTCATTGCCCCAGTGCAGCTCGTCAAAGGCATAGCGGCTTTGGGCACCGGGGGCTGCGGCACGACCCTGGCGCGGAGGAGTGAGGGCTGAGGCGCCGAACAGGGCGGTGGCGGCGGCAGTGCCCAGCATTCCCTTCAGGGCCGCGCGGCGGCCATAGCGGGCGGCGATCACATCGCCGATGGTGCGGCTGGGGGCCGGGTTGGCGGGAATGTCGTCCGAGGCCTCAAAAGCCTCCGCCTTGTTGCCGATGTGCGGGTCTCTGACGATCTGCTTGCGGGTCATGGCGGTCTCCGGGCTGTCCATAAACGTCAATGCGGGGCTGGCTCACCCGGATATCTTAGGAATGGCTTGTAACGCACATGTAATCGTTAATGAAAATTAACCAAGACCTCCGGTCCGCGCGGCCGGCCGGGGCCCTGGGCTGTCCCTGCGGGGCAGCAGATTATTCTGCCGGGCGGAAGCCCTCGATCAGCTGGCGCAGCCCGAAGGCGGCGCCGGCAAAGATCGCCAGCATGGTGACCGGAGCAGAGACCGCCAGCAGCGAAAACGCGCTGAGGCCCTGGCCGACGGTGCAGCCCATCGCAATCACCGCGCCTGCGCCCATGATGGCGGCGCCGATGATCTGGCGGCGCAGCTCGCGCGGGTCCTCGCAGGCTTCCCAGCGGAAATGGCCCTTGATCAACGAGCCGATGAAGGCACCGGTCCAGACCCCGGCGATGGAACCGACGGCAAAGGACAGGGGGCGCAGCGAGCCGGTCATGGTCCACAGGATTGTTTCACCCAAGGGGGCCGAGAAGGAGTGGGACACCACTGGCAGCGCCTCGAACCCATGTGTGTTGACATACGTGGACCCGGCCCAGCCGGAGGTCACGGCCAGCCCCACAACCGCGGACCAGAACAGCGCCTGCCTGTCGCGGCGCAGTTCGGAATTGGCAAGGGAGAGCAGAAGGATCAGCAGGCCCGCCCCGGTGCCGGTTGCGGCCAGCGGCAGCCCGCTCCAGGCGGCGGCATAATGGGCGAGTCCCGGCGGGATCTCGTTGGTGACGTCCTGCTGGGCGAAGAAATAGTTGCGCACGGGGGCGAGGGGGCCAGCGAGGACGACATAGGTGGAGACCCCCATCACCAGCACGATCACAAAACTGCGCAGGTCGCCGCCGCCAAGCCGCGCGATGGCGCCATAGCCGCAGTTGCCGCTGAGCGCCATGCCGTAGCCGAACATCAGCCCGCCCAGGATCGAGGCCGCAGGCATCCAGCGGATCGACAGGTAAAAGGACTGGCCTGCATCTGCCAGACCCAGCCCGATCAGCGCAAAGCTGGAGGTGACGGCCACGCCGATGGCCACGCCCCACATCCGCATCCGCAGGGAGGAGCCGCCATAAAGCAGGTCTTCGATCGCCCCCAATGTGCAGAACCGGCCCAGCCGGGCGGCCAGCCCCAGAGCCACACCTCCCAGCAGCCCGATGCAGGCGGCCAGCTGGTGTTCTGTCAGGAGGTCAGGCATAAGGGGGTCATTCAGGCGTCAGCCTTGGTCCTTGCAGAAAAGGTCATAGACCACTTCCAGCATCCGGCGGGGTTTGTCGTCGGCCAGCCGGTAGTAGATCGCCTTGCCTTCCCGGCGGGGAATAACCAGCCCCTCCAGGCGCAGGCGGGAGAGCTGCTGGGAGACGGCGGCCTGGCGGGCGGAAAGAAGCTCCTCCAGCTCGGTCACGGATTTCTCGCCGGAGACCAGATGGCACAGGATCATCAGCCGGCCCTCGTGGCTGATCGCCTTTAGGAAGTTGGACGCCTTGGTCGCGTTTTCGACCATCTTGTCCATCTCTTCCGGGTCCATGTCGGCGGTAAACTGTGGTAGTGCCATGTGCCGTCTCCTGAGCGGCACCGCAGTGCCGCACTTGTCTGTTTTTCCCCATCAGGGCGGTCAGCTGCCGCCCTTGGAGTTCGTATTATCAACAAACCCTGTATGGGCGCTTAGCAAATCTGCAAGCAAAGGCCAAAAAAAATCTTCGCCGGGGTAGCCTTCGAGCCGGGCGCGCTCCTCGCCGTCCTCGACCACCAGGAACGTGGGGGTGAACATGACCCGGCGGGCGAGCTTCAGGTCATCGGGCAGGGCGCGCAGGTCCACCCGGCGCAGGGGAGCGTGTTCGCCCTCAGCCGTTTTGGGGTAGATCGGGGCGATCTCCGCGTTCCAGCGGGCGCACCACTCACAGCCCGGCTGTTCGACCATCACCAGTTCCGCCGCCCAGGCGGGCAGCGTCGCAAGGGCCATGGCTGCGGCTGCAGCCAATTGCCGGAAAGAGCGCATGGGTGTCATTCCATCTGTTGACCGAACGGTGAGAAACAACATAATTCGAATATGTGAATGACACAAGCCGGGCCCGGATAACGTTCGCGTGGGGCCTCTCTGGGGGTGCGATGCTTGAAATTACCCTGTTCGGCGCCTTGATCGCAGGTTTGCTGAGCTTTTTCACCCCCTGCATTTTGCCGATGGTGCCGTTTTACCTGTCCTATATGGGCGGGCTGTCGATGGCGGAGCTGCGCGGCGATGGCGCGATTGCTGCGGGCGCGCAGCGGCGGCTGCTGGTGTCGGCGGTCTGTTTTGCCGCCGGGGTCACCACGGTGTTCATGCTGATGGGCATGGGGGCGACTGCGCTGGGGCAGCTGTTCGGGCAGTATCTGGAAGTTTTGTCCTACGGCGCGGCCGCGCTGTTGCTGCTGTTCGGACTGCATTTTCTGGGTGTTGTGAAGATCCCGCTGCTGTACCGCGAGGCGCGGATGGAGAGTTCTGCGGAGCCCTCCACCGTGCTGGGCGCCTATCTGATGGGACTGGCGTTCGGGTTCGGCTGGACGCCTTGCGTCGGGCCGGCGCTGGCGTCGATCCTGATGATTGCCTCCGGCATGGGCGAGGTCTGGCGGGGCGGGGTGCTGCTGCTGGTCTACGGGCTGGGCATGACGGCGCCCTTTGTGGTTGCAGCGCTGTTTGCCAAGCCGTTCCTGGGCTGGGTCGCGCGCCACCGCAGCGCCTTTGCCTGGGTGGAGAAGGGCATGGGCGCAATGCTGGTGCTGTTTGCGGTGCTGATCGCCACCGGCGGCGTGCGGCTGATCGCGGAGGCAATGATCCGCTGGGTGCCGGGGTTCAGCGCGATCGGGTAAGTGAGGTTTGGAGGTCAACATGCTGAGAAGTATTGCGAAAGTGTTAATGGCCGCGGCTCTGGCGGGCCCGCTGGCCGCGGCGGAGCTGGGCGACGACGGGCTGCACAAGACGTCCTGGATGCGGGAGACCTTCAAGGACCTGCGCGAAGACCTGGAGGAGGCCAATGGCGAGGGCAAGCGGCTGGCGCTGATCTTTGAACAGCGCGGCTGCGTCTATTGCACCAAAATGCATGAGGAGATCTTTCCCCGCCCGGAAATCGGCCAGTACATCGAAGACAACTTTTTTGTCGTGCAGCTGAACCTTTACGGCGATGTGGAGGTGACTGATTTCGACGGCGAGACGCTGCCGGAAAAGGACATGGCGCGCAAATGGGGGGTGCTGTTCACACCGACGATTCTGTTCCTGCCGGAGGAAGTGGGCGAGGGTGCCACCGCGCCCGAGGCGGCAGTGGCGGCGATGCCGGGCGCGTTTGGCGCGGGAACCACGCTGGACATGTTTACATGGGTCAACGAAAAGCGGTATGCGCTTGATAACGGGGAAGATTTTCAGCGCTACCACGCGCGCCGCATCCAGGAGCGCAACAATGGGTCCACAGACTGACGTTTTGCGCACGATCTATAAAAATTCACAATAATGAATTTGTTGTTGCGTATCCGGGGCGCTGTGCCCTACGGTATGCAAAGCTAAGCAAGCCGCCCGGTAACAGCGGCAGCCAATGGGAGGAAACATGAAGCTTACATCTCTGACACTGGCGCTAAGCCTGGCCGGGACTGCGGCTTTGGCCGGGGAGGTTGCTCCGATGGCGGTGGAGTATGGCGAGTCGGGTGAGGTTGCCGCCTCGCTGACCGGCGTTGCCGGCGATGCGGCCAACGGGGCGATTGTTGCCGGCACCAAATCCAAGGGCAACTGCGTGGCCTGCCACCAGGTGACAGCCCTGGCGGATGTG
Source organism: Leisingera caerulea DSM 24564 (assembly GCF_000473325.1). Classification (NCBI taxonomy): domain Bacteria; kingdom Pseudomonadati; phylum Pseudomonadota; class Alphaproteobacteria; order Rhodobacterales; family Roseobacteraceae; genus Leisingera; species Leisingera caerulea. The sequence continues at coordinate 153,489 of NZ_KI421514.1, read as the reverse complement.
CCGTTCCACGGCGAGATCGGCCCGTCGCTGGATGGCGCCGGCGACCGCTGGACCGAGGAAGAGCTGCGCGGCCTGATCGCCAATGCCAAGATGACATTCGAGGGCACGATGATGCCGGCCTTTTACAAGGTCGAGGGCTTCATCCGCCCGGGCGATGCCTATACCGGCGAGGCCGGGGCTGAGCCGCTGCCGCCGATCCTGACGGCGCAGGAGATCGAGGATGTGGTCGCGTTCCTCGCGACGCTGAAAGAAGAGTAAGGCGCGGGCGGGACCGTTCCGCGGCCTGCACCGATGTGAATTCAAAGGAGAGATATGATGGAGTTCTCACGCCGTGAGACCCTGGCGATGGGCCTGGGCGCTGCCGTGGTTACCGTGCTGCCGTTCCGCGTGACTGCGGCGGCGGATGACCGGATTGCCGCCTTTACCGGCGGTGCTGAAATGGCCGAAGGGGGCGTGACCCTGAACGCGCCGGAGATTGCCGAGAACGGCAACACTGTTCCGATTTCGGTCGAGGCGCCGGGCGCCACCGCGATCCTGGTGCTTGCCGCCGGCAACCCGGAACCGGGTGTGGCGACCTTCAACTTCGGCCCCGGTGCGGCGCAGCAGGCGGCCTCCACCCGGATCCGCCTGGCGGGCACCCAGGACGTGGTTGCGGTTGCCAAGCTGGCGGATGGCTCCTTTGCCAAGGCCAGCGCCACCGTCAAAGTCACCATCGGCGGCTGCGGCGGCTGAAGCCGCCCGCTCCCTGAACGGAATTCTTAAGGAGAGTTAAAGACATGGCATCCGGTGTTAAACCCCGCGTCAAGGTCCCGAAATCCGCTGCCGCCGGCGAGGCGGTCACCATCAAGACGCTGATCAGCCACAAGATGGAAAGCGGCCAGCGCAAGGATAAGGAAGGCAACCTGATCCCGCGCTCGATCATCAACCGCTTCACCTGCGAGTTCAACGGCACCATGGTGCTGGACGTCGCGATGGAGCCCGCGATCTCCACCAACCCGTACTTCGAATTCGACGCGACCGTGCCGGAAGCGGGCGAGTTCGTCTTCACCTGGTATGACGACGACGGCTCCGTCTACGACACAAAGAAGAAAATCGCCATCGGCTGATCCGTTCCGGATCTTCAGGCACGCGTCCTGTCCGGTGGGAACCGGGCAGGGCAGGCACCCAAGGGAGGAAAAGGAATGAACAAAAAGGCAATCACAGCCATTGCCGCTGTGCTGGCGCTGCCGATGGCGGCGGGCGCAGGCCCCGATGACGACAAGCTGGTGGTCAACGAGGAAATCGAGATGGTCACCAAAGCCGCGGCGCCCGCCCATGTGGCGGATGTGCTGGACGAGGTGATGTCGGGCTGGCACTTCCGCTCTGACGAGACACAAGCCCTGCAGATGGATGACTTTGAGAACCCGGCGATGGTGTTTGTCGATCAGGCGCAGGAAGCCTGGGACACTGCCGACGGCTCCGAAGGCAAATCCTGCGCATCGTGCCACGGCGATGTCGAGGAAAGCATGGCAGGCGTGCGCGCGGTCTATCCCAAGTGGAACCAAGAGGCAGGCGAGGTCCGCACCCTGAACATGCAGATCAACGATTGCCGCGAAAACCAGATGGGCGCCGAGAAGTGGAAATACTCCGGCGGCGACATGGCCGCGATGGAGGCGCTGATCTCTGTCCAGTCCCGCGGGATGCCGGTGAACGTGGCCATCGACGGCCCGGTCCAGTCCACCTGGGAAAAGGGCAAGGAGATGTATTACACGCGCACCGGCCAGCTGGAGCTGTCCTGCGCGAACTGCCATGAGGACAATTATGGCAACATGATCCGCGCCGATCACCTGAGCCAGGGCCAGATCAACGGCTTCCCGGTGTACCGTCTGAAAAACACCAAGCTGAACACCGCCCACGCGCGCTTCAAGGGCTGCGTGCGCGACACCCGGGCTGAGACCTATAAGCCAGGTTCCGCGGAGTTCGTTGCACTGGAACTCTATGTCGCCTCGCGCGGCAACGGCCTGTCGGTCGAAGCGCCCTCCGTCCGTAACTGATCTTTGCGCCCCGCGCCTGTTTCCAGGTGCGGGGCGTATCTCTTTCAAAACATTCATTCACGTGAATATATCGCGTGAACATACAGGATACCGGTACTCATGATCTCGCGCCGCGATTTTCTGCAGGTTTCCATGGCCGCCTCGGCCATGGTGGGGGCGTCAGGCTTTGGCAATTGGGCGCGGCTGGCTGCGCAGCAGCGCCTGAGCCAGGACCAGCTGCTGGAGTTTGACACCTATGGCAACATCAGCCTGATCCATGTGACCGATATTCACGGCCAGCTGAAACCGATCTATTTCCGGGAGCCTTCGGTCAATCTGGGGGTTGGAGAGAACAAGGGCCATGTGCCCCACATCACCGGCGCCGACTTCCGCAAGGTGTACGGCATCACTGACGGCAGCCCTTCGGCCTATGCGCTGACCTACAATGATTTCTCTGCGCTGGCCAAGGCCTATGGCCGCGTTGGCGGGATGGACCGGGTGGCGACCATCATCAACGCCATCCGCGCCGACCGCCCCGATGCGCTGCTGCTTGACGGCGGCGACACCTGGCACGGCTCCTATACCTGCCATCACACCCAGGGCCAGGACATGGTCAACGTGATGAACGCGCTGAAGCCGGATGCGATGACGTTCCACTGGGAGTTCACGCTGGGCAGCGACAGGGTGAATGAGATCGTCGAAAACCTGCCCTTTGCCGCGCTTGGCCAGAACATTTTTGACGCCGAATGGGACGAGCCGGCGGAGCTGTTCAAGCCTTATAAGTTCTTTGAGCGCGGCGGCGCCAAGGTGGCAGTGATCGGTCAGGCCTTCCCCTATATGCCGATTGCCAACCCGGGCTGGATGTTCCCGGAGTATTCGTTCGGCATCCGCGATGAGCATATGCAGGCCATGGTGGACGAGGTCCGCGCGGCAGGCGCCGATGTCGTGGTGGTGCTGAGCCACAACGGCTTTGACGTGGACAAGAAGATGGCCGGCAAGGTGCAGGGCATCGACGTGATCCTGTCCGGCCACACCCACGACGCCCTGCCGGAGCCGGTGCTGGCGGGCAAGACCCATATCATCGCGTCCGGTTCCAACGGCAAGTTTGTCTCCCGCGTGGATCTGGATGTGCGCGACGGCCAGCTGATGGGGCTGCGGCACAAGCTGATCCCGGTGTTCTCGGACGTGATCGCGCCGGACCCGGCGGTGGCGCAGCTGATCGAAGCGGAACGCGCCCCCTTCAAGGCGCAGCTGGAGGAGGTGATCGGCCAGACCGATACGCTGCTGTACCGGCGAGGCAACTTCAACGGCACTTGGGACGACCTGATCTGCGACGCGCTGCTGAGCGAGCGGGAGGCGGATATCGCCATGTCGCCCGGCGTGCGCTGGGGGCCGTCGCTGGTGCCGGGGGATGACATCACCCGCGAGGACATCTGGAACGTGACCTCGATGTCTTACGGGGAGGCCTACCGGAGCGAAATGACCGGCGAGTTCATCAAGGTGATCCTGGAGGACGTGGCCGACAACATCTTCAATCCCGATCCCTATTACCAGCAGGGCGGCGACATGGTGCGGATCGGCGGCATGGGCTACCGCATCGACATCACCAAGCCGCAGGGCGAGCGGATCAGTGAAATGACGCTGCTGAAAACCGGCGAGGCGATCGACCCGGCAAAGTCCTATGTGGTGGCGGGCTGGGCCAGCGTGAACGAGGGCACCGAGGGGCCGATGATCTGGGATGTGGTCGAGGATCACATCCGCAAGCTTGGCACCGTGACCCTGGACCCGAACAACTCTGTGCAGGTGGCGGGCGCGTAATCAGCGCCCGCCCCGGCAGGGGCAGATCACCCCCGCCGTGGCGGCGGGCACAGCGAAAAAATTTTGCGCAGTTGAATTCACGAACGTGAATTTATCTATGTAAGGAGGCAAAGAGATATGAGTGACGACGCCAAGAGTCTGGCGCCCTCGCGCCGCCAGTTCCTGACCGGGGCGGCGGCGGCCGGAGCAGGGGCGGTGGCGGCCGGGGCGGCCAAGGCGGCCGCACCCGATCCGCTGATTACCGAAGTGCAGGACTGGGCCAGCGGTCTGGGCGAGGGGGTGGATGCCACGCCCTACGGCTTGCCGATCAAATACGAAAGCGACGTGGTGCGCCGCAACGTGGAGTGGCTGACGGCGGACACCATCAGCTCAATCAACTTCACGCCGATCCACGCCCTGGACGGCACGATCACGCCGCAGGGCTGCGCGTTTGAGCGGCATCATTCCGGCGCGATTGAGCTGCGCAAGGAAGATTACCGGCTGATGATCAACGGTCTGGTCGATACGCCGCTGGTCTTCACTTACGAGGATCTGGAGCGCTTCCCGCGCGAGAACCGGGTCTATTTCTGCGAATGCGCGGCAAACTCCGGCATGGAGTGGGCCGGCGCGCAGCTGAACGGCGCGCAGTTCACCCACGGCATGATCCACAACATGGAATATTCCGGCGTGTCCCTGCGGACGCTGCTTGAGGAAGCCGGCGTGAGCCCCGAGGGCAAATGGGTCTATGTGGAAGGCGCGGATGCGTCCTCCAACGGGCGCTCGATCCCGCTGGAGAAGGCGATGGACGATGTGCTGGTCGCCTTCAAGGCCAATGGCGAGGCGCTGCGCAAGGAGCATGGTTACCCGGTCCGGCTGGTGGTGCCGGGCTGGGAAGGAAACATGTGGATCAAATGGCTGCGCCGGGTCGAGGTGATGGACCAGCCGGTCGAAAGCCGCGAGGAGACCTCGAAATACACCGACACGCTGGCCAACGGCATCAGCCGCAAGTGGACCTGGGAGATGGATGCCAAGTCCGTTGTCACCAGCCCCAGCCCGCAGGCGCCCATCACTCATGGTGCAGGGCCGCTGGTGATCACCGGTCTGGCCTGGTCGGGCCGCGGCGCGATTACCGGGGTGGATGTGACGCTGGATGGCGGCAAGACCTGGACCGAGGCGCGGCTGGCGGCGCCGGGCACGGACAAGGCGCTGACCCGGTTCTACCTGGATATCAACTGGGACGGCTCCGAAATGCTGCTGCAAAGCCGGGCCAAGGACTCCACCGGTTACGTCCAGCCCACCAAGGCGCAGCTGCGCGAGGTCCGGGGGCTGAATTCGATCTATCACAACAACGCCATCCAGACCTGGTGGGTCAAGGCAAACGGGGAGGCGGAAAATGTCGAGGTTTCTTGAAGTGTTGACGATACCCACTGAGGGCATCGCCCGAGCCTGGGTGGGTGCGAAAGCGCCCTCCCGTGGGGAGGGTCGGGCGCTGCCCGGCCTATCGGCTAGGCGGAACATTGTTGCAGCGGCTATTTTATCTATGGCGGTTGTCTCGCCCGTTGCCGCGGAAAAATTCGGCCTCGGCCGCCCGGCCTTGCCGGAGGAAATCGCGGCCTGGGACCTGGACGTGGCACCCGACGGCACCGGTCTGCCGACGGGCTCGGGCGATGTGTTCACCGGCGAGGAAGTCTTTGCCGAGAAATGCGCGGTCTGCCATGGCGACTTTGCCGAGGGCGTAGGCAATTGGCCCAAGCTGGCAGGCGGGCAGGGCACGCTGGACCATGAGGACCCGCTGAAGACAGTGGGCAGCTACTGGCCGTATCTGTCGACCACCTGGGATTACGTGAACCGGTCAATGCCTTTCGGCGATGCGCAGTCGCTGACGCCGGATGAGGTCTATGCCATCGTGGCTTATATCCTCTATTCCAACGATCTGGTGGATGATGAATTCGTTCTATCGGATGAGACCTTCAAACAGGTCGAGCTTCCGAATGCGGATGGTTTCATCCTGGATGACCGGCTAGACGCGGAGAAGCATTTCTGGAACCCGGAACCTTGCATGGAGAACTGCAAGGACAGCGTCGAGATCACCATGCGCGCCCTTGTGCTGGACGTGACGCCGGAAGAGGAGGGGGCCGAGGCTGCTGCCGAAGCTGCGCCAGTACAGGAGGCGGTGGCGGAAGAGGCGGTTGAAGAGCCCGTCGAAACTGCTGCGGTTCTGGATCCGGAGCTGGTGGCCAAGGGCGAGAAGACCTTCAAGAAGTGCAAGGCCTGCCACCAGGTGGGCGAGAACGCCAAGTCCAAGACCGGGCCGATCCTGAACGGCATCGTCGGCGCGCCTGCGGGCCATGCCGAAGGGTTCCGTTATTCCAAGGCGATGAAGGCCGCGGCGGAAGACGGGCTGGTCTGGGATGAAGCCGAGCTGGCGGCCTTTCTGGCCAAGCCCAAGAAGTACATGAAGGGCACCAAAATGTCCTTTGCCGGGCTGAAGAAGGACAGCGATATCGAGGCGGTGATTGCCTATCTGCAGTCCTATTCCCGGTAAGCAGCAGCTGGCAGAACCTTTTAAAGGGGCGCTGACGGCGCCCCTTTTTTGCTGGGCCGCCTGTGCGCAGTGGCATTACTGCTGCGGCGGAAACACCAGGACGCTGCTGTTCTGAAACCCTTCCAGCCGCGCTTGCGGTTGCGGCTCTGCTGCGGGGCTGCGCAGCTCTGGCGGCAGATGCGCGCAGGCTTCAGCAGCCGTTTCGCACAGGATAACCCGGCGCCCGGTCAACAGCTTCAGGCGGCTGGCCAGGCTGCTGGCGCGGTGGAGGCCTGCCTTGCGCGCGGACGGGTGATCCAGAATGCTGCCGGTGGCATAGACCGGCCCCGGCCCGGGCTGCGCCGCGATGGCGCTGGCCATCTGCCGGGTGTCGTGCTGCCAGTCGCGGAAGCGGGTGAACTGCACCGCGGTCTGCACCAGGTAGCTGAGTGCAACCAGCAGCACCGCATTGCGCGCCAGCCGCCCGGGCAGGCCGGGGTTGCGGCTAAGCTCCTGCGCGGCCCGCACGATCAGCACCGCATAGATAATCCAGGTGAAATGAAAGGCCCGCACAGGGATCGTCACGCCCAGTTTGAGCACCTGCAGCGTCATCAGCGCCATCCCGGCCCAAAGCGCGGTCCAGAGGTAGAGCGCCTCCAGCGGCTGGCGGCGCAGCAGCACGGCTGTGGCGGCAATCAGCAGGCACAAGTGAAACAGCAGAACCGGCGTCGACTGGAAGCTCAGCTTGCCGAGCAGGACCGAAAGCGTCTCCTGCAGCAGCGGCAGGTGCGACCACATCTCCGCAAGATCCTGCGCCGGGTCCGGGCTGCGGGCCGGATCCAATGGGATGCCAAAGACGCCATGCACCTGCCAGTTCAACGCATAGACGGCCAGAACCGCGCCAGCGAAACTCGCCCCGAACAGAGTTAGGAGCTTGGCCAGGTCCGGCAGCGAGCGTTTCTGCGTGCTGATCAGGCAGACCGCAAGCAGGATCAGCGGGAAGGTGGTATAGGCCGTGAAGGCGAGCAGCGTGAAAACCGGCAGCAGCAGGCGCAGGGCGCGCTGAGACAGCACCAGCGCCAGGCCGGCAAACAGTGCCAGCACCGCTAACCCCGGGATGAGGGTGCTGGACCAGGGCGCCATCAGAAACACCGGCGGCGCGGGCAGCAGGGTGAGAGCCAGAACCGCAGCGAACCACTTGCGGTTGCCGGGCGGGGTTGCTGCAGTTGCGATGGCGGCAGCGGTCAAGCCCCAAAGAACCTGGAACAGAATGAAGTTCAGCCAGGCCGGCGTAACCAGGCCGCGCAGGTGCCACAGGTAGTTGAGCCAGCGGCCTTCGGTCAGGGTTTTCTGCCAGAACCCTTCGGGTTGGGCCAGAAGGGCGGGGTAATCGTCGTAGCGGACAATCGGGTCCGCAATATTGCCGGCCGAAACGGCGAGCAGGACCGGGATTGCCACGGCGCTGGCCGCGAGGAAGGCAGGCAGGTTGCCGGCCGCGCGGGTGGCCTGCGGCAGATGGAGGTCCGGGGAAGGGCGCATGGAGTAAACCCGTTTGGTTATTAAATGCTTCCCTGGCCGCCAGCCGCAATGCAATTCAGCGCTGCAGACGTGCAGGGGGTTGAAAAATGATTGTCCAAATCAGCCCGTCACCGGTGCGGCCCGGGCGCGGGCGCAGTGAAACAGCTGCGCGGGCAATTTTCAAGGTCCGGGGCTGAACACCTGACGGCCGGACCCAAGCGCCCGGCCGGCGCGGCGGCCTGTGCGGGGCGTGCCGGGTGTCAGCTCCAGCCTTTGCGGAAGAAATGCGGGGAGGCGCCGAACTTGCGCTTGAACTGGCGCGAGAAATGGGTGGCGGAGTTGAAGCCGGAGGCGAGCGCGATTTCGGTGACGCTCATCGAGGTTTCGTTCATCAGCGCGAATGCATGGCTCAGGCGCATGTCGAAATAAACATGCATCGGGCTTTGGTTCAGATAGCGCGAGAACAGCCGCTCCAGCTGGCGGCGGGAGATGTCGAGCCGGTCGCACAGCTCGCCGATCGAGAGCGGCTCCTCGATCGATTCCTGCATCAGCTGCAGCGCGTTCAGCAGGCGCTGGTTGCGGCTGCCGATGGCCACCGCATAGTTCGACTTCTGCGGTGCCGCCTGGCCGCCGGAGCGCACGTGCAGGCACATGTCGGCGACGATGATCGCCAGCTGCTTGCCGTGGCGCTCCTCGATCAGGTGCAGCATCATGTCGGTTGCGGCATTACCGCCGCCGCAGGTCATCAGAGATCCGGAGATCTCAAAAATATTGGGGGAGGGCTCCAGGTTCGGGTAGCTCTCCAGAAAGCCCGGCTGGTTTTCCCAGTGCAGGGTGAACTTGTGATTCTTGATCAGCCCGGCTTGGGCCAGCGCAAAGGCACCGGTGCAGATGCCGCCGATGGAGCGGCCAAAGCGGCTTTCGCGGCGCAGCCAGTTCAGGGTGGCTTCGCTGGCGGTGCTGTGAGGCTCGACGCCCGCGCATACAAAGCCCAGCGAATCCGAGGGCAGCGGCTGCAGCGGGATATCCGGCGTCACCACCATGCCGTTGGAACAGCGCACCGGTTGGCCGTCCTCTGTCATGATGTACCAGCGGTAAAGCCGCGTGCCGGTCACCTGATTGGCAATGCGCAGGGGTTCGATGGCCGCGGCCACCGGCAGCATCGTCGCCTTGGGCAGCAGCAGGAAATAGAAATCCTGCGGCTCGCCCTCGAACGGGATGGCGAGATTGGCGGCGGCGCCTTTCTGAACGAAACTGTCATCGGCCATGGCGGGACCCCAGCGCGGCACCCGGTCAGCATGGCGGCCGGGCGGAATTCGGACTTGATTTTGCTACCTAAGGCGCTGCCGCAGGCCGCAGCCCGAGAATAGCGACAGCGTTCCTGCGGATTGCGACACCACAAGCAGGTTTGCGGCAGCGTAAAATGCCCGCCGCCCCTTGCAGGTCAAATGGGGCGATACTAAGACTCGGGTAACACACTGTCGGGTATGGTGCCGGACATAAACAACGCAGGCAGGTCGAAATGATTGATCCCAGAGAAACATACATGAACACCCTGGTCCCGATGGTGGTTGAGCAGACCAGCCGGGGCGAGCGGGCCTACGACATTTTTTCCCGCCTGCTGAAGGAACGGATCATTTTTGTGAACGGTCCGGTGCACGACGGCATGAGCTCGCTGATCGTGGCGCAGCTGCTGCACCTTGAGGCGGAAAACCCGTCCAAGGAAATCTCGATGTACATCAACTCGCCGGGCGGCGTTGTGACTTCCGGCCTGTCGATCTATGACACCATGCAGTACATCAAGCCCAAGGTTTCCACCCTGGTGATCGGCCAGGCGGCCTCGATGGGGTCGCTGCTGCTGACTGCTGGCGAAAAGGGTATGCGCTTCTCGCTGCCGAACAGCCGCGTGATGGTGCACCAGCCCTCCGGCGGCTTCCAGGGCCAGGCTACCGACATCATGATCCACGCCGAGGAAACCCTGAAGCTGAAGAAGCGCCTGAACGAGATCTACGTCAGGCACACCGGCCAGGATTACGACACGGTCGTCAACGCGCTGGAGCGCGACAACTTCATGTCGCCGGAAGAGGCCAAGGAGTTCGGCCTGATCGACGAGATCGTTGAAAACAGAGCCAAAGGCGATGACGAGCAGGCCTGACGCCTGCGCTTGTGATCAGCGGTGCGCCCCGCGAATGACTTGGGGCGCACTTTCACATTGTGGCGGCCTAAGCAGTGGCTTAAGCTGGCAGAAAGTTGAATTGCCCCGCAGCGCGGGCGCAGCGGTCCGGGCGGACTGAAAGGTAGACCATGGCAACGAATTCAGGCGGCGACAGCAAAAACACCCTCTACTGCAGCTTCTGCGGCAAGAGCCAGCATGAAGTGCGCAAGCTGATCGCAGGCCCCACCGTATTCATTTGCGATGAATGCGTTGAACTGTGCATGGATATCATCCGTGAAGAGACCAAGGCATCCGGGCTGAAGGCCACCGACGGCGTGCCGTCGCCCAAGGACATCTGCCAGGTTCTGGATGATTACGTGATCGGCCAGGCCACCGCCAAGCGGGTGCTGTCGGTTGCGGTGCACAACCATTACAAGCGTCTGAACCACGCCCAGAAGGCGGGGTCGGACATCGAACTGGCGAAGTCGAACATCCTGCTGATCGGCCCCACCGGCTGCGGCAAAACCCTGCTGGCGCAGACGCTGGCGCGGATCCTGGATGTGCCCTTTACCATGGCAGATGCCACCACGCTGACCGAGGCAGGTTATGTGGGCGAGGATGTCGAAAACATCATCCTCAAGCTTTTGCAGGCGTCGGAGTACAACGTCGAGCGCGCACAGCGCGGCATCGTCTATATTGACGAGGTCGACAAGATCACCCGTAAGTCTGAGAACCCCTCGATCACCCGCGACGTGTCGGGCGAGGGCGTGCAGCAGGCGCTTTTGAAGCTGATGGAAGGCACTGTTGCTTCTGTTCCGCCGCAGGGCGGGCGCAAGCACCCGCAGCAGGAATTCCTGCAGGTGGACACCACCAACATCCTGTTCATCTGCGGCGGCGCCTTTGCCGGCCTCGACAGGATCATCGCGCAGCGCGGCAAGGGCTCGGCGATGGGTTTCGGCGCCGATGTGCGTGACAATGATGAGCGCGGCGTGGGCGAAATCTTCCAGGACCTGGAGCCGGAAGACCTGCTGAAATTCGGTCTGATCCCGGAATTTGTCGGCCGCCTGCCGGTTCTGGCGACGCTGGAGGACCTGGACGAGGACGCGCTGGTCACCATCCTGACGCAGCCGAAGAACGCCCTGGTCAAGCAGTACCAGCGCCTGTTCGAACTGGAAGACACTGAGCTGGACTTTACTGACGAGGCGCTGAAGGCGATCGCCCGCAAGGCAATCGAACGCAAGACCGGCGCCCGCGGCCTGCGCTCGATCATGGAGGACATCCTGCTGGATACCATGTTCGACCTGCCCGGCATGGAGAGCGTGACCAAGGTTGTTGTGAACGAGGAGGCGGTCACCTCGGACGCGCAGCCGCTGATGATCCATGCAGATGCCGAGAAAGAGCCAGCTTCGGCGGGCTGAGCTTGAACTATGTGGGCTGTGTTTGCAGTCTTGAAAGGAATGGCCAATGTCGGATTGACATTGGCCTTCCTCGTTTTTGTCGGGTGGTGGGTTTTCGTTGGGTATATGGACAAGCTCAGGCGAGAAGAAGACCCCGTTTATGCAACTGAACTGTTTGAAGACCTTTTGCCTGTGGAGCAGGTTCTTGAAACCCGGAAATGGCATGCTAAGGGAGCTGCGCCATGGGACTGCACGTACGCAATTGCACGTCTCAAAACTAAGCTACCGACTGAACCTCCAACGCGACCTTGGCGGAATGACCTTGGCTGGCAGTACGAGTTTGGCGGTAGCTGGCAAAAGACACCTGCACCGCCATTGGGCGAGAACACTCGTGATTCAGTGCAGTTCTGCTCCAAATATTGGCCTGCAGAGCTAACGAGAGAGCTGCAGGCTGCGCTTTATACTCACGGTGCCTGGTACTCGCGTGACAGGGTCGGAGAAACTCTGTTTATCTTCGCGCCGCATAGAAGGCTTGCTGCCCGAATACGTTTTGGAGATTAAAACGCGATGCGAAAGGAAATTAGATGACAATCAAGCGGATTTCCTCCGGCGGTGAGTTCGAGGCCAAAGTCGGCTATTGCCGCGCCGTCGTGGCGGGCGGTTTTGTGCATGTGGCCGGAACGGTCGGGCAGGGCGAGGATGTGGTGGCACAGTGCCGGTCGGCGCTGGACACCATCGGTTCGGCGCTGGAGAAGGCAGGCGCCAGTTTCGCCGACGCGGTGCGGGTGACCTACTACCTGCCGGATGCCGCCGAGTTTGAGCCTTGCTGGCCGGTTCTGGCCGAAACCTTTGGCGCTAACCCGCCGGCGGCGACCATGATCGAGTGCAATCTGATTGACCCGAAGTTCCGCATCGAGATCGAGGTGACGGCGCTGGCCCCGGCGGAAAGCTGAGCCGGTTAACGGTCCTGAAACGGGGCTGAGGCAAAACTGCCGCTTCCCGCCGGGAGGCCGCCAGCGTGGGCGCAAGCCACTGGACCTTGGCGGGAAATTGGGCCATATCAAGGTCGGAAAACTCCGGAGGCACCCATGGGAATCCTGAACACTCTTCTGCGCGCTGTGACTTGGTGGAACGGCTCCACCCTGAACACCCGGATCTTCACCGCCCGCAAGGGCATCAAGGTGGGTGAGGATGACCAGGGCAATGTATTCTACCGCAATGCCGATGACAGCAAGCGTTGGGTGATGTTCAACGGCGAAGTGGAAGCGTCCCGCGTCAGCCCGGACTGGCACGGCTGGCTGCACCGCACCTTTGACGAAGTGCCGAGCGAGAAGCCGCTGAAGCACAAAGCCTGGGAAAAGCCGCACCAGGAAAACCTGACCGGCACCATGATGGCCTACGCGCCTGCGGGCTCTATCCGCGCCGGCGGCGAGCCCAAGGAGCGCCGCGATTATGAGGCCTGGGTGCCCGAATAAACATCTGCCAGAAGGCTGGTTTCATGTCTCACAATCCTACTGAAGTATTTGCCGGCGGTGTTGTGCTGGCCGCCGCGGTTGCGTTTGCCGTCTATGCCGGGCAGGCGGCGGGTCTGTCGCGGGCTGGCGCAAGCTATGGCCTGAGCGCGTCTTTCCGGTCGCTGGAAGGGGTCAGCGTCGGCACTGATGTGCGGCTGGCGGGCGTTAAGATCGGCACTGTGACCGGCGTTGACCTGAATCCCGAAACCTTCCGAGCCGACACCCGGTTTTCCGTGAAGGAAGGGATCGAAATTCCCGACGACAGCGCCGTCATCATCTCCTCCGAAGGGCTGCTGGGCGGCAATTTTGTTGAGATCATGCCCGGCGGCTCCCCATTTGCCTTTGAGCCGGGGGATGAGATCGAAGACACGCAGGGCGCGGTCAGCCTGATTTCGCTGCTGGTCAAATTCGTGGCAGGCGGCGGGGAAGAATCGTGAAGCGCCTGGCCGCTGCCCTGGCCGCTGCCCTGCTGGCCGTGCCCGCCTGGGGGCAGGAGCAGGCGGCGCAGGGGAGTGCCGCTGTTTTGCGGGCGCTGGACAAGGTCAACGGCCACAGCATGGATGCCGAGGTCGCCGTTGGCACCAGTGCGGAGATGTTCGGGCTGATGGTTTCCGTGTCGGAGTGCCGCTATCCGGCGGAGAACCCGACGGGGGATGCCTTTGCCTATCTCACCGTCCGCAATTCCAGCGACGGCGCGGTGCAGTTCGAAGGCTGGATGATCGCCTCCAGCCCGGCGCTGAGCGCGCTGGATCACAGCCGTTACGACGTTTGGGTCATCCGCTGCAGCAGCAACTGAGGCCCCGGCACGGCGGGTCGCGTGAAATCGGCATTCTTTGACAGGGCGTCGCGCAGCAGTGCCCGGTAGCGGGCGCGGCTGACCTCGATGCCGCCGAGCGACGCTAGATGCGGAGTCAGGAACTGGGTATCGCACAGGCTGTAGCCCGCCTGCACCAGGCGGTCGGTCAGATAAGCCAGCGCCACCTTGGAGGCGTCGCGGCGGCGTGAAAACATGCTCTCGCCGAAGAACGCGCCGCCCAGAGACACGCCATAGGTGCCGCCAGCCAGCTCTCCCTGATGCCAGACCTCCAGCGAATGGGCGTTGCCCATCGTGTGCAGTTCAAGGTAGCGGTCGCGGATTTCGGCGCTGATCCAGGTTTCTGCCCGGTCGGCACAGCCATCCACCACACCGGCAAAGTCGCGGTTCACGGTGATCTCAAAGCCGCCGTTGCGGATGCGCTTGGCCAGTGAGCGGGAGATGCGGAAGCCGTCCAGCGGCAGGATCCCGCGCCGTTTGGGGTCGACCCAGAACACGTCGGGATCATCGCGGTGTTCGGCCATCGGGAAAACACCGGCGGAATAGGCGTGCAGCAGGAGGTCCGCAGTCAAGCTCATGGTGCTGGCAGTATAACGGGAAAATGCAGGTAAAAGTAAAACGGGGCGCAGCCAGTGGCGCGCCCCGCTGAGATTATCCGGGCTGGTTTTCTTCCAGCCAGCGTTCCAGCCAGTGAATGCCGTAATCGCCGGTGTGGATGTCCTGTTCCTGCAGCAGCGCGTGGAACAGCGGCACGGTGGTGTCGATGCCGTCGATGATCAGCTCGCCCAGGGCGCGGTGCAGCCGCGCCAGAGCTTCGGTCCGGTCGCGGCCGTGCACGATCAGCTTGCCGATCAGCGAGTCATAATAGGGCGGAATCGAATAGCCGTCATAAAGCGCCGAATCCATCCGCACACCCAGCCCGCCGGGAGCGTGGAATGCGGTGATCTTGCCCGGGCAGGGCGCAAAGTTCGGCAGCTTTTCGGCGTTGATACGCACCTCAATGGCGTGGCCGTTGATCTCCAGATCGTCCTGGGTAAAGGACATCGGCAGGCCTTCGGCCACCCGGATCTGCTCGCGCACCAGGTCGACGCCGAAAATGGCCTCGGTCACCGGATGCTCCACCTGCAGGCGGGTGTTCATCTCGATGAAGTAGAACTCGCCGTCCTCATACAGGAATTCGACGGTGCCGGCGCCGGAGTAGCCCATCTTGCCGATCGCGTCGGCGCAGATCTTGCCGATGCGGGCGCGCTCTTCCGGGGTGATGCAGGGGCCGGGGGCCTCCTCGAACACCTTCTGGTGACGGCGCTGCAGCGAGCAGTCGCGTTCCGCCAGGTGAATGCCGGTGCCCTTGCCGTCGCCGAAGACCTGCACTTCGATATGACGCGGCTTCTGGAGATATTTCTCCATGTAAACTTCGTCATTGCCGAAGGCTGCCTTGGCTTCAGACCGGGCGGTGGAGAAGGCTGAAACCAGCTCTTTCTCGTCCTTGGCCACCTTCATGCCGCGGCCGCCGCCGCCGGCGGTGGCCTTGATGATGACCGGATAGCCCATGTCCTTGGCCGCCTTTTTGGCAGCCGCAATGTCGGGCACGCCGCCTTCGGAGCCGGGCACCACCGGGATGCCGAGGCTCTTGGCGGTTTCCTTGGCGGTGATCTTGTCACCCATGATGCGGATGTGTTCGGCCGAGGGGCCGATGAACGTCAGCCCGTGGTCCTCAATGATCTGCACAAAGTTGGCGTTCTCGGACAGAAAGCCGTAGCCCGGGTGGATCGCCTGGGCGCCGGTGATTTCGCAGGCGGAGATGATGGCCGGAATCGACAGGTAGCTTTGGGTTCCGGACGGCGGGCCGATGCAGACCGATTCATCGGCCATGCGCACGTGCATCGCATCGGCATCCGCGGTGGAATGCACCGCAACCGATTTGATGCCCATTTCGCGGCAGGCGCGGATTACGCGCAGGGCGATTTCGCCGCGGTTGGCAATCAGGATTTTATCAAACATGGCCCGCCCTTACTCGACGATGACCAGGGGCGACCCGAATTCCACGGCGGCGCCGTCTTCGACCAGGATGCGCTTCACGGTGCCGGACTTCGGCGCCGGAATGTGGTTCATGGTCTTCATCGCTTCGACGATCAGCAGGGTGTCGCCTTCGCTGACCTGCTTGCCCACCGAGATGAAGGAGGGCGCGCCCGGCTCGGGCTGCAGGTATACGGTGCCGACCATCGGCGAGGTCACGGCGCCAGGGTGGCTGGCGGGATCGTCGTTGGCGGCGGCAGGCGCGGCAGCGGCGGCCGGGGCAGCGGCGGCAGCAACCGGGGCGGGGTTGGCTGCGGGCGGCACCGCAACCTGCACCGGTGCAGCGGCCATCTGGCGTGACACGCGGACATTCAGGCTGTCCTCATCGCCGTAGTCCCGCTTGACCTGCAGTTCGGTCAGATCGTTTTCGCGCAGCAGTTCCGCCAGCGCCTTGATGAATGCCACATCCGCTTCGTGAGATTTGTTCGTCATTTTGTCCTCAAGCCGGTTCCGACATGCCCGCCCAAGCCTGAAGGCCCGGCAGGCAGGAAATTAGCGCGCTTATAGGGCAAGGATTACCGCAAGGAAAGCGCTGTCGATGCTTGCCGTAACATGGAGATGGATTGACGGATTTGCAATTGCTTGCCGCATTCAAACTCAGGTTGCCGGATCACAGCGGCATTCCCGTCAGCTTGGCCACCAGTTCCGGCAGTTTGCGGGCGCCGAACTTTTGCAGCAAGTGCGCGCGGTGGCTTTCGACCGTGCGGTAGGAGAGATCCAGTTGTTTGCCGATCTCCTTGGCTGACAGCCCCTTGCAGGTGAGGATCGCGACTTCGCGCTCACGCGGGGTGAGGGAGACCACCGGGCGGTCGTCGGAAATGTCGGCAAATGACCAAATGCCGGTCTGGAAGGGGGCCTCGGGCGTGACAGAGCGGCCCCGCACCCGGCACCAGAACAATTCCCCCGCGCGGCGGCGCATGATGCGCTCGTCGCTGTAGCTGCCGCTTTGCGCCTCAGGCTGCTGCAGCAGCGCGCCGATGCGGTGGAAATCCTCCTGGCTGGGATAAAGTTCGGCTACCAGCATGCCGGAGTAGTCCCCTGGCGCGCCGCCGAAGGTGGCAGCGAACTGCAGATTGCACCGCGTGATGACGCGGCGTTCAAGCACGGCAAGGCCAACGGGGGCATGGTCAAAGGCAAGATCGCTCATATGGTATTCTTACCCCGGTATTTTTGCGGAATTGAAGGGGGCTGCCGTTGCGTGCCACGTTGCGCGCTGCGGGGCAAGCGGGAGAGGGCAAGCAAATGAACATAGCGGTGTGGCTGCAGCGGACGGCGGCGGCAGAGGGCGGGCGGCCTGCGTTGTATCTGGGGCAGGAGATGGTTGCGGATTACGCCGGGTTCCATGCGCAGGCGGCTTCGGTTGCAGGCTGGCTGCAAGCCCAGGGCATTTCAGCGGGTGACCGTGTTGGCATCTTTATGAAGAACTGTCCGGATTACCTGATTGCGCTTTATGGCATCTGGTATGCCGGCGCGGCCGCAGTGCCGGTCAATGCCAAGCTGCATGGCAAGGAAGCGGAGTTCATTCTTGAGAACTCCGGCACCGGGATCGTGTTCACGTCGCCGGGGATGACAGAAGCCGTCGAAGAGACCGGAGCCGCCGTGCGCTGTGTGGATATCACCGGTGCGGATTATGCGGCGGCCTTGCAGGCGGAGCCGGTGGCGGATCCCGCGCCGCGCCTGCCGGAAGATCTGGCCTGGCTGTTCTACACCTCCGGCACAACCGGGCGGCCCAAAGGGGTAATGATCACCCACCGGATGCTGATGAACATGGCCATCGCCTATTTCGCGGATGTCGATCAGGTGAGCGCGGAAGATCACGCGCTTTATGCAGCGCCGATGAGCCATGGCGCGGGGATCTATGCAATCCAGCATGTGTTGGCGGGCGCGCGCCACGTCTGTCCGGCCTCGGGAGGCTTTGACGAGGCGGAGATTTTTGATCTGGCGGCGCATTTTACCCGCGTCCACATGTTCGCAGCGCCCACCATGGTCACGCGCATGACGGCTGAGGCAAAGCGGCTGGGCCGCAGGGGCGAGGGGCTGCGCACCGTGGTTTATGCCGGCGGGCCGATGTATGCCGCCGATATCATCGAAGCGGTGGAGCATTTCGGCCCGGTCTTCGTCCAGGTTTACGGCCAGGGGGAATGCCCGATGGCGATCACGGCGCTGCCGCGCCACGACGTGCAGGACCGCACGCATCCGCGCTGGCGCGAACGGCTGGCCAGCGTCGGCCGGGCGCAAAGCGTTGTGGAGGTGCGGATCGGCACACCGGACGGTGAGTTTCTGCCCGCAGGCAGCCACGGCGAGATCATGGTGCGCGGCGATGCGGTGATGCCGGGCTATTGGCAGAACCCGGAAGCCACAGAGAAGACATTGGTCAATGGCTGGCTGATGACGGGCGACATGGGGGTGCTGGACGAAGACGGCTATCTGACGCTGCAGGACCGTTCCAAGGACATGATCATCACCGGCGGCTCCAACGTCTACCCGCGCGAGGTGGAGGAGGTGCTGCTGATGCACCCGCAGGTGCGCGAGGTCTCGGTCGTGGGCCGGCCTCATGCCGCTTGGGGCGAGGAGGTGGTGGCCTTTGTCGTGGGGGATGCACCGGAGGCGGAACTGGATGCGCTGTGCAACAGCCGGATCGCGCGGTTCAAGCGGCCCAAGGCGTATTTGCGGATTGAGGCGCTTCCCAAGAATAATTACGGCAAGGTGCTGAAGACCGAGCTGCGGAAGATGGTCTGACGGCAGCTCAGGCCGGGCGGGCGGCGGCGCCTTCGCCGCGGTCAGTCTGGCGTTGTCCCATCATCGTGTCGATCAGCAGGCTCATCAGTTCGGCCCGGTTGGCGGTGCCGGATTTACGGTAGATCGCATTCAGCTGTGCCTTAACGGTGCCCTCGGCACTGCCGCGCATGGCGGCGATTTCGGCGGTGCTGAGGCCCTTGACCAGGAAATTTGCCACATCCAGCTCGGCGGGTGTCAGGCCCCAAGTGGCAAATTCTGCGTTGATCACGTCCTGCACTGCGGCCTGGGCGGCGCTCAGGCTTTCCTCCAGATGCGCCTTGCGGCGCAGCAGCCACATCAGAATACGGGTTTCAATCACGATGGCCGCGGTCAGCGCCAGCGCGGCAAGCCCTTCGATATAGG
The DNA here is from genome assembly GCF_000473325.1 of Leisingera caerulea DSM 24564. NCBI lineage: Bacteria > Pseudomonadati > Pseudomonadota > Alphaproteobacteria > Rhodobacterales > Roseobacteraceae > Leisingera > Leisingera caerulea. The sequence continues at coordinate 134,541 of NZ_KI421514.1, read as the reverse complement.
TGTGGCTGCGTTCGCCGGCTTCAGCCTCGCCGGCCTCCAAGCCGCTGAGATCCGCAATCACATCCCCAAGAAAGACCGCCGCGCAGATGGCCTGCACGGCGATCACGGCAATCAGGACCCAAGGCTGGGCGGGGCCGTTCGGGGTGTGGTGCATCAGTGCCTCTCTCTGCGGGCTTCGGGCACCTCCTTGTAGCCAGTGACCATCGCGCGCGCCAGATTGACTTTGGTCCGGCGGCTTTCGAACAGCACCGCTGCCACGTGCAGCACAATGGAAATCTCCGCCCAAGAGACCAGCGCCTCGTGCAGCTCTTCGGGCCATTCAACGCCCCAGAACCGGGTGGTCGTCATCAGATAACCGGTGAGGGCGATGCCGCTGATCGTCAGCAGCAGGTTGTAGATCATCAGCGCGCCCAGCGGAGAGTGGCCGGGATGCCGGCGGATCCGGCCAGTGGCGATATCGCTCAGCTGTCCGGCTGCGGCGCCGGCATCGGGCGGAAAGCTGGAAAACCGCGCATGGCGGCTGCCGATAAGGCCCCAGATCACCCGGATGCCGATCAGCGCGGCAATGGCGTAGCCGACGTATTCGTGAAGATTGCCCTCCGGGTCGGTGAGCAGCGCGTTGGCGGCAAAGCCCGCGGCCAGAGACCAGTGAAACAGCCGGACCACAGGGTCCCAGACGTATGTGCGGTGCATGTCAGCCCTCCTGTCAAAGCGGGCGCCGGGAGTTGGCGCCCGGTGCGTTGTTCCGTTGGGCTCAGTCGTTCTCTTCGATCTTTACCACTTCGATCTTGTCGTTCAGATAGACCTCGTACTTTTTGCCGTCCTTCAGGGCGTAGGCCTCGTACAGTCCATCTTCGGTTTCGATCTTGCGCACTTCATAGCCCTGGCCGGTCAGCAGTTCGCGGATCTTGGCCTGGGTTTCGGCACCAGGTGTGCCGTCGGAAGCAAATGCCGCTGCAGCGGGCAGGGTGAACGCTAGCGCGAGGAGTTTCAGCGAATGGCGCATTGAGTATCCTTTCTGTGTCCTGTCAGAGGCCGCACCGGAATGGCACAGGCCGTGGCAGAGACATCGCGGCTGGAGCGGCGGGAAAGAATAGGCGCCGGGTTGGAAAAACGCAGAAACCGGGGGCGTATAACCGGGGTTTATTGCGGGGTCGAACTGATGTTTTGAGCGCGCAGACACTGCTCTCGCCCCGCAAAATAAAAAGAGGCCAGCCCAGGGAAGAGCCGGCCTCAGTCTGCCAATGCCGGCATGTGGGTGGCCGGCAAGACGGAGGTAAAGATTTTGGGGCGCGTCTTAGATCGCCAGGTATTCGGCGCGCAGCTCCTCGTTTTCCAGGACCTCGGCGGCAGTGCCGTCAAAGACGATGCCGCCGGTATCGAGGATCACCGCACGGTCCGCCAGTTCCAGGGCGCGGACCGCGTTCTGCTCGACAATGATGGTTGTCATGCCCTGTTCCTTGATGTGGATGAGGGTCTTTTCGATCTCGTCCACGATCACCGGGGCAAGACCCTCGTAGGGTTCATCCAGCAAAAGCACCTTGATGTCGCGGGCCAGCGCCCGGGCTATGGCCAGCATCTGCTGCTCACCGCCCGAAAGCGTCACGCCCTCCTGCTTGCGCCGCTCGCCCAGGCGCGGGAACAGGTCGTAAAGCCGCTCCAGTGACCAGCCGATGGGCGGGGCGATCTGCGCCAGTTGCAGGTTCTCCTCGACCGTCAGGCCGGGAATGATGCGGCGATCTTCGGGAACAAGGCCCAGACCCTCGGCAGCGGCCTCATAGGATGTCATCTTGTGCAGCGGCTTATGGTCCAGCCAGATCTCGCCCCGTGTCACCATGGGGGAGCCGGTGCGGGCGATCGAGCGCAGGGTCGAGGTTTTGCCCGCGCCGTTGCGGCCCAGCAGCGCCAGGATTTCGCCCTCATGGACGTTAAAGTTGATGCCCTGCACGATGTAGCTCTCGCCGTAGTAGGCATGCACATCCCAGACCGAAAGGAAGGCCGGGGCGGTCGTCGCCACATTGGCGTGTTTGGAGAAATCGGGTTTCACATTCATGGTGTTTCTCCTTTACGCGCTTTCGCCCAGATAGGCTTCGCGCACCTTCGGGTTGCCGCGGATGTTCTGCGGGTCGTCCTCTACCAGCGGGGTACCCTGGGCCAGCACGGTGATCCGGTTGGCGAGGGAAAACACCACATGCATGTCGTGTTCGATGATGGCGATGGTGATGTCGCGCTCGTCGCTGATCTGTTTCAGCAGGTCGATGGTGTTGTTGGTGTCGGCCCGCGCCATGCCGGCGGTGGGCTCGTCCAGCAGCAGCAGGCGCGGCTCTTGCGACAGGCACATGCCGATCTCCAGCCGCCGCTTGTCGCCGCGGGACATGGCGGCGGCGTGCATGTGCCGCTTGTCCGCCATGTTCATCTCTTCCAGCATATGCTCGGCCTTCTGCAGGATGTCCTTCTGCTTCAGCACCGCGGACAGGGCGTTCAGCTCAAACGCGCCGTCCCGTTTGGCGAAGCAGGGGATCATCATGTTTTCCAGCACCGTCAGATCGCCAAAGATTTCCGGCGTCTGGAACACGCGGCTGATGCCCATCTGGTTGATCTCATAGGGCGCGCGGCCCAGCACCGACTGGCCGTCGAACATGACCGAGCCTGTGTCGGGGATCAGTTTGCCCACCAGGCAGTTGAGCAGGGTGGACTTGCCCGCGCCGTTCGGCCCGATGATCGCATGGACCGAGTTTTCCTGAACGCTGAGGTTCACGTCGGACAGCGCCTGCAGGCCGCCGAACCGTTTCCCCACGTCTTTGACTTCAAGGATACCCATTGTTCTGTCTCCTTATTCCGCGGGGTTGGTTTCGCCGGAGGCTTTGCTGTCCTTGGCCTTGCGGCCGCTGAGCCAGCCCTTGATCCGCTGGCCGCCCTCAACCAGGCCGCCGGGCAGGAAGATCACCACCAGCATGAACAGGATGCCCAGCGTCAGGTGCCAGCCCTTGCCGATGAAAGGGTGGATCAGGAAGACCACTGCGTCCTCCATTCCATCGGGCAGGAAGCTGAACCAGCTGTGCAGCACGTTGTCGTTGATCTTGGAGAAGATGTTCTCGAAGTACTTGATGAAACCTGCGCCCAGCACCGGGCCGATCAGCGTGCCGGCACCGCCCAGGATGGTCATCAGAACCACTTCGCCGGAGGCGGTCCACTGCATCCGCTCAGCGCCTGCCAGCGGGTCCATCGAGGCCATCAGACCGCCTGCAAGGCCAGCATACATGCCGGAGATCACAAAGGCCGCCAGCGTGTAGGGCCGGGTGTTGAGGCCGGTGTAGTTCATCCGCTGCTGGTTCGATTTCACCGCCCGCAGCATCATGCCGAAGGGCGAGCGGAAGATGCGGATCGACAGATAGAAGGCGGCCAGCATGATCAGCGCGCACAGGTAGTAGCCTGCGTTGAACTGGAACGCCCAGGGGCCGACGGCCAGCTCAAAGGTGGAGCGCATTTCCAGCCCGAACAGGTTGGTCACGGGGATCGAGCCGTCGGCGGTGGCGGAGACGCCCAGGATGCGGGGGTCTTCCAGCGTCAGCTGCAGTCCGGTCTCGCCGTTGGTGATTGGTGTCAGCACCGAATAGGCGAGGTTGAAGGACATCTGTGCAAAGGCCAGCGTCAGGATCGAGAAGTAGATGCCGGAGCGGCGCAAGCTGACAAAGCCGATCAGCAGCGCAAACAGGCCCGCGACAATGACCGACAGCACAATCGCCGGGATAACGTTCATACCGATGAGCTTGAACATCCAGACGGCGGAGTAGGAGCCGGCCCCGAGGAAGGCCGCATGGCCGAACGACAGGTAGCCGGTGAGGCCGAACAGGATGTTGAAGCCGATGGCGAAGATTCCGAAGATCACGAAACGCTGCATCAGGTCCGGATAGCCCGCGTTGAACTGCGCCATGGCGCTGCCGGTCGGGAAGGGGTTCAGGATGAAGGGCGCAAACAGCGTCAGGATGGCGACGATGATCAGCAGGGATGTGTCTTTTTTGTCCAGTCCGAACATGTCTTAGTCCTCCATCACGCCTTTGCGGCCCATCAGGCCCCGCGGGCGGGTCAGCAGAATGATGATTGCGACCACATAGATGATGATCTGGTCGATGCCGGGGATCAGAGACTTGATCTCGTTCATCGAGGCAAAGCTTTCCAGAACGCCCAGCAGGAAACCGGCCAGCACCGCGCCGGGCAGGGAGCCCATGCCGCCGACGACCACCACCACGAAGCTGAGGACCAGGAAGTCCATGCCCATGTGATAGTTGGGCGAGTTGATCGGCGTGTACATGACGCCGGCCAGACCCGCGACAGCGGCGGCGATGCCGAACATGATGGTAAAGCGGCGGTCGATGTTGATGCCCAGAAGGCCCACGGTCTCGCGGTCGGCCATGCCTGCCCGCACCACCATGCCGAAGGTGGTGAACTGCAGGAAGCTGAAGATGCCGCCGATGATCAGCACGGCAAAGAAGAAATAGACAACGCGCCAGACCGGATAGATGATGTCCATGCCGATCACGGCGCCCAGGTTCATCACCCCGTTCAGCGCGTCCGGCGCCGGGGTCTGGATCGGGTTGGCGCCGTAGAAATACTTGACCACTTCCTGCAGCACGATGGCGAGGCCGAAGGTCACCAGGATCTGGTCTGCATGGGGGCGTTTGTAGAAATGCTTGATCAGCCCGCGCTCCATCACATAGCCGACGCCGATCATGATCGGGATCGCAAAGAGGATCGCCAGCGGCACCGCCCAGTCGATGATGGCACCGCCGAACTCGGGGCCGAACCAGGCCTCGACATAGGGGGTTTTCACCTTGAGCGGGTTGCCGAGGAAGTCGGTCTGGGTCTCGTCGACGACTTCAAAGCTGAGGTTCAGAATGCGCTGCAGGGTGACGGCGCAGAAGGCGCCGATCATGAACAGGGCCCCATGGGCAAAGTTCACCACGCCCAGCGTGCCGAAAATAAGTGTCAATCCCAGCGCGATCAGCGCATAGGCCGAGCCCTTGTCGAGCCCGTTCAGGATTTGCAGGAGAATGGCGTCCATGGGTCCCACCGTTCGTCAGGTCAGGGATGGCCCGTCCGGCGGGGGAGCGGACGGGCCGGTTGGGGCAGCCGGAGTCCGGCTCGGACTCCGGCCCGGAATTTTTCAGAAAATTCCGGTGCCCTGCGGCTGGCTTATGCGCCCGGGTTGCAGGCGCCCAGGTTGCCGCCAGCGAACATCGGGTGATCGGGGGCGTATTCCACCTGTGCCCGCGGAGTGACCTCGACAACTTCCAGCAGGTCGAATTCCGAGGTCGGGTTCTCTTTGCCGCGCACCACCAGGACATCCTTGAAGCACTGGTGGTCTTCGGCGCGGTAGAGGGTCGGACCGTTGCCCAGACCGTCGAACTCATAGCCCTCCAGCGCTTCCACAACCGCACAGGGGTTAAAGCTGCCTGCGCGCTCGACCGCGTCTGCATAAAGCAGGGTCTGCACATAGCAGGTGTGCGCGGCCTGGCTCGGCGGGAAGCCGTATTTCGTGCCGAAGGACTTCACAAAGGCCTTGGAGCCTTCATCCTGCAGCGTCCAGTGCCAGTTGGTGGAGCCGTGGATGCCCTTCACGTTCTCGCCTGCGCCCTTGGCCATCAGGCGGGAGTAGAGCGGCACCACGATTTCGAAGTTCTTGCCGTTCACGACCTTCTCGCGCAGGCCGAACTGCACCGCGTTGGTCAGCGAATTCACCATGTTGCCGCCATAGTGGTTCAGCACCAGCACGTCGGCGCCCGAATTCAGAACCGGCGCGATGTAGGAGGAGAAGTCGGTGGCCGCCAGCGGGGTGCGGACCTTGTTCACCGTCTGCCAGCCCAAGGCCTCGGTGGCCGCGGCGATCGATTCTTCCTGGGTCCAGCCCCAGGTGTAGTCCGCGGTCAGGTGATAGGCGGTGCGGTCGGTGCCATAGAGGTTCTTCAGCACCGGCGCCAGCGCCGCGCCCGACATGTAGCCGTTGAAGAAGTGGCGGAAGCCGTTGGCCTTCTTATCCTTGCCGGTGGTATCATTGGAGTGGGTGAGGCCCGCCATGAAGATCACACCTGCCTCCTGGCAGAGGCCCTGAACGGCAATCGCCACACCGGAGGAGGAGCCGCCGGTGATCATCACCGCGCCGTCCTTTTCAATCATCGACTTGGCAGAGGCGCGGGCGGCGTCGGATTTGGTCTGGGTGTCGCCGGTGACGTATTCCACCTTCTTGCCCAGGATACCGTTGCCCTGCAGCGCCTTGGAGCTGAAGGTGTTCATCATGCCGCCGTCGCCGCCGCCGTTCAGGTGCTCGACCGCGAGTTCGTAGGCGCGCAGCTCGTCGGCGCCTTCGTCGGCATAGGGGCCGGTTTGCGGCACGTTGAAGCCCAGAGTGACGGTGCTGCCGGTTGGTTCGTTGGTAAAGGCGGCTGCGGAAGAGGCGGTGAAGATGGTTGGCAGCGCCACACCGGCGCCTGCGATTGCGCCGGTCTTGATGAGACCACGGCGCGAAACGTCAAATTTAGACATGTATTCCTCCCTAATATGATTGGTGCCTTGCAGCTCCTCACTTCTGCGCGGTACCAGCACTTTGCGTGCAAAATCAGTATGAGAGCGTCATGTAAACCCAAGCAATAAAACCCTTTTGCAGCTTGAAAATTCTGTAAATAAATGAACAATATTCCGTGGCGTTCTGTAAACAAACTTATATTGCGTTGCAGAAAGCCCTTGAATTGGAAGTGTTTTGGGAGGCCAGCCTGAATGGCACGCGACACCCTCACTGGCAGCCGGATCCGCGAACGCAGGCTCATCCTTGGGGTGCGTCAGGCTGAATTGGCGCGGGAAGCAGGAATTTCAGCCTCTTATCTCAACCTGATCGAGCACAACCGGCGCAGAATCGGCGGCAAGCTGCTGGTGGATATTGCCGGGGTTTTGGGGGTCGAACCCTCGATGCTGAGCGAAGGGGCGGAGGCGGCGCTGATCTCCACCCTGCGGGAGGCGGCGGCGGACAGCGGCGTGCCGGTGGCAGAGCTGGACCGGGTGGATGAATTCGCCGGCCGCTTCCCGGGCTGGGCCGAGGTGCTGGCGTCCGGCCACCGCCGCATCGCCACGCTGGAGCGCACGGTTGAGACACTCTCAGACCGGCTGACCCATGACCCGAACCTGGCGGCCTCGGTGCATGAGGTGCTGTCAACCGCAGCGGCGATCCGCTCAACCGCGTCGATCCTGGCGGAAACCGGCGAATTGGAGCCGGAATGGCGCGACCGCTTCCACAAGAACCTTAACGAGGATTCGCTGCGCCTGTCGGAAAGCAGCCGGGCCCTGGTCAGCTTTCTGGATGAGGGCGACACCGGCGAGGACCGCCGCGGCATGCCGCAGGAGGAGGCCGAGGCCTTCCTGCAGGCCAGCGGCTTCCATTTTCCGGAGCTGGAGGAAGGCACCGCGGCGCCGCAGGATCTGGTGCAAGACGCTCCGGAGCTGGTCAGCGAAGCCGCCCGCAGCCTGGCCCGCGCCGCGCTGGAGCAATATCAGGCGGATGCCCGCGCCATGCCGCTGCCGGCAATAGCGCTGGAGGTCCGTTCCGGCGGGCTGGACCCGGTGGCCCTGGCGCAGCAATTCGGCTGCGAACTGCCTGCGGTGCTGCGGCGGCTGGCGGCGCTGCCCGAGGACGTGCTGGGTCGGGAAGCCGGGCTGGTGATCTGCGATGCCTCCGGCACTCTGTTGTTCCGCAAACCGGTCACCGGCTTTGCCATGCCGCGGTTCGGAGCGTCCTGCCCGCTGTGGCCGCTGTACACCGCGCTGGTGCGGCCGCATGTGCCGGTGCGGCGCAATGTGGTGCAGCAGGGGCGCAATGCCGCCGCCTTTGACTGCATGGCGGTGGCCTGGCCGTTGCAGATGCCGGATTTCGGAGCCGATCCCCTGTACCGTGCGGTGATGCTGATCCTTCCGGACGGGCAGGAGGCGCAGGACCCGCAGCCGGTCGGAGCCAGCTGCCGGATCTGCCCGCGCCAGGGCTGTCCGGCCCGGCGCGAGCCGTCGATCCTGAAGGAAGAGTTTTGACAGCCGCAGGGCCGCGGGGCTAACCTGCGCAAAAAGGAATGCGTGCCCGCACCGGCCTGGCCGGCAGGGAGCGCCGGGAGGAAATTCTGCTGATGGGCAGGCATGTTGTACTGATCGAAGATGAGCCGAATATCACCGAGGCCATCCGGTTTCTGCTGATCCGCGACGGGTGGAGCGTGGATGCCCATACCGATGGCGCCACCGCAGTGGAGGTGATCCGGGATGCCAATCCGGATCTGGTGATTCTCGATCTGATGCTGCCCGGTAAAAGCGGGCTGGAGATCGTCCGCGAACTGCGCGCCGAGGCTGCGATGCAGAAACTGCCGGTGCTGATGCTGACCGCCCGCGGCCAGATGCGGGACCGCGAGATGGCCGAAAAAGCGGGCGTCAGCCGCTTCATGACAAAACCCTTTTCCAATGCCGAGGTGCTGACCGCAGTGCGCGACCTGCACGCCCAGGCCGGGCAGGGATGACCCGGGACGGCGGCCCCAGAGAGCAAACGGGCACCCGCGCGGAGCGCCAGACCTACCGCCGCCGCCGCCTGATGGACATCGCCCGGCTGCTGCCGGTGCTGGGGGTGCTGCTGCTGGCGCTGCCGCTGCTCTGGCCCGAAGCCTCGACTCATCCGGCGGCACGGGATGGGGTCAGCATGTCGTCGGCCATCATCTATGTGTTTGCGGTCTGGATCGGGCTGATCGGCGCCTGTGTCGCCTTCAGCCTGACGGTGCAGCGGTGGGCCGACCACTGGACCGGCGGCGGGCCGGACGGGGCAGAGCTGCCCGGTGACCGGCCCGATGACAGGTCCGAAGACAGGCCCGAAGGCGGGGAGAACGGCTGATGGCTTCCCTGAATGTGCTGGCCTTTGTCTGCCTTGCCTATGTGGCCTTTCTGTTCTTCATCGCCTTCTGGGCCGACCGGATGGCCACCCGCGGCCGCAGTGCAGCGTGGATGCGCTCGCCGCTGATCTACACGCTGTCGCTGTCGGTCTACTGCACCGCCTGGACCTTTTACGGTGCGGTCGGCTATGCGGCGCGCTCGGGGCTGGAGTTTGTGACCATCTACCTTGGCCCTTCGCTGGTGATGATCGGCTGGTGGTGGGGCCTGCGCAAGCTGGTGCGGATCGGGCGCAGCCAGCGCATCACCTCCATCGCCGACCTGATATCTTCGCGCTATGGCAAGTCGAACCTGCTGGCCACCGGGGTGACCATCCTCGCGGTGATCGGCGTCACCCCCTATATCTCGCTGCAGTTGCAATCGGTTACCCTGTCCTTTGCCATCTTTGCCGAGGCCGATCCGCTGCGCGGCTACAACGAGACCTCGACCGTGTTCTGGGTGGCCGCCGGGCTGGCAGTGTTTGCAATCCTGTTCGGCACCCGCAACCTCAACGCCAACGAGCGCCACCACGGGGTGGTGACCGCCATTGCGCTGGAGGCAATCGTCAAGCTGGCGGCGCTGCTGGCAGTAGGCGTGTTTGTGGTCTGGGGCGTGGCGGGCGGCGTCGGCGGAACGCTGCAGCGCATTGATGCCTCGCAGATCGGCCAGTGGAACGTGGACGGCAGCCGCTGGGCGACCATCACCTTCCTGGCCGCTGCCGCCTTTGTCTGCCTGCCAAGGATGTTCCAAGTGATGGTGGTCGAGAATGAGGACGAGCGCCACCTGCGCATTGCTTCCTGGGCCTTCCCGGCCTACCTGCTGCTGATTTCGATGTTCGTGGTGCCGATTGCCGTCGTCGGGCTGGAGCTGCTGCCCGCGGGGGCCAACCCGGACATGTTTGTGCTTACGGTTCCCCTGCAGCAGGGGCAGCAGGGGCTGGCGGTGCTGTCGTTCCTGGGCGGGTTCTCCTCCGCGACGTCGATGGTGATCGTGGCAGCTATGGCGCTGTCCACGATGGTGTCAAACCATATCGTGATGCCGGTCTGGCTGCGGCTGCAAAGCCGCCGCGCCTCGGTCTCGGGCGATGTGCGCGACGTGGTGCTGTTCTCCCGCCGGGTGTCGATCGCGGTGATAATGGCGCTGGGGTATTTCTACTATCACCTGTCCGGCGGCGCCGCGGCGCTGGCGGCCATCGGCCTGATCTCCTTTGCCGGGGTGGCACAGATCCTGCCCGCACTCGTCGGCGGGCTGTTCTGGCGCGGCGCCACCCGCTCTGGCGCCCTGGCCGGGCTCACCGTGGGTTTTGCCATCTGGCTCTACACCATGCTGCTGCCCGCGCTCGGTGGCGGGCTGCTGCCGGAGCACATTTTGCGCGACGGCCTCTTTGGCCTTGCCTGGCTTCGCCCGGAGGCGCTGTTCGGAATTGAGGGCCTGGACCCGACGGTTCACGCGGTGATGTGGTCGATGAGCCTCAATGCCTTGGCCTTCTGCCTTGTGTCGCTGATGAGCTTCCCCAGCCCGCTGGAGAGGCTGCAGGGGGCGCAATTCGTCAATGTCTTCGACCATTCCGCCGGCCCACGCGGCTGGACCGGCTCGGTCGCGCAATCCGAAGACCTGATGATCATGTCGCAGCGGATCCTCGGCGCGCAGGAGGCGCAGGCGTTCTTCCAGCGCGAGCGGCTGCGCCAGGGCGGCCGCGGCCCGCTGCCGGAGCCGACGCCTGCCTTCCTGGAGCGGCTGGAACGCGAGCTCAGCGCCTCCATCGGCGCCGCGGCGGCGCATGCGATGATTGGACAGATCGTCGGCGGCTCCTCGGTCTCGGTGCAGGATCTGCTGGCGGTGGCGGATGAGACAGCGCAGATGCTGGAGTATTCCAGCCGCCTTGAGGCGCAGTCGGCAGAGTTGACAGCAACGGCGCGCAAGCTGCGGGAAACAAACGAAAAGCTCACCCAGCTTTCTGAACAGAAGGACGCCTTTCTCAGCCAGGTGAGTCACGAGCTGCGCACGCCGATGACCTCGATTCGGGCCTTTTCGGAAATCCTGCGCGATGACGGCCAGCTGAGCCCGCAGGACCAGCGCCACTATGCCGGGATCATCCATGACGAGACGCTGCGGCTGACCCGGTTGCTGAACGACCTCCTGGACCTCAGCGTGCTGGAGAACGGCCAGGTGAGCCTCAACATGACGGCGGGAACCCTGCCGGAGGTGCTGGACCATGCGGTTGCCGCGGCGCTGGCGGGGTCGGACCGGCCGCTGCAAGTGAATCGCAGCCCCAAGGCGGAGGCGTACCGCATTTCCTCGGACCTCGACCGGCTGGCGCAGGTGTTCATAAACCTGATCGCCAATGCCCAGAAATACTGCGACGCGGAAGAACCTGAGCTGACCATTGCCACCACTGTATCCGGCGGCCAGCTGCACATCGACTTCACGGATAACGGCAGCGGCGTGCCCGCGGATTTCCAGCAAATGATTTTCGAGAAGTTCTCCCGCGTCAGCCCCGAGCGCGCGGGCGGGGCGGGGCTTGGCCTGGCAATCTGCCGCGAGGTCATGCAGCGGCTCGGCGGCGATATCTGCTACTTGCCGGGACATAGCGGCGGCGCTTTCCGGGTTTCCTTACCCGCTGCAGGCGAAAAGGCGGCGTAACCTGCTGTGAGGTACAGGAGTTGTTAACCTCCTTTCGGGTAAAACCGGGGAAACGGGACGCGTATGGGGCAGGTTGAACAGCCTATGTCTGAGACAGAAGCAGCACAGGCGGGCAGCGGTAAGCAGAGTGTGCTTGCACGCAAGCTGGCAGCAACCAAGGAAGGCGCAGGGGCAATCAACAGCTCCTTGACGCTGAAAGCGTTGCGCCGTTCCGTTGCGCGCGCGGCCGCGGATCTGTGTGAGCTGCCGATGGCAGTGCTGGCGGCCCGGCAGTGCAACCGGATCTCAGAGGATCTTGCCCAGCATCTGTCAGACAAAGACCTGCTGGTGGTGCTGGACTGCCCCAACGGCCGGATGGGTGCGGCCAGCATGGACGCGGCCACAGTGACTGCGCTGATCCAGCAGCAGACCATCGGTGCGGTGATCGGCAAGGCGCCGGACGAACGGCTTTACACCCCCACCGATGCTGCAATGACCGCCGAGTTTCTGGAGCGTACCTTTGCCAAGGTTATGTCGATGCTGGACGGCCACGCGGATCAGGCCATCTTCTCCGGCTACCGCTTTGGCGCGCAGGTTGAGAACGTGCGCAGCCTGGTGCTGGGGATGGAGGCTGAGGATTACCGGGTGATCGAGCTGACGCTGGATCTGGCCTGCGGCGCCATGCAGGGGGTTATGAAACTGATCCTGCCGGAGCCCACTGCGGAGGAGCTGCAGGAAGGCCAGGGCAGCGGTGCCCAGGGTCCGTCTTTGGGCCGCAACCTCGATTCGATCCGCGCCGAGCTGACCGCGGTTCTGTGCAAGATGCGGGTGCCGCTGCGCGACTTTGCCGGCCTCAAGGTTGGCGACACACTGCCGTTGGATCAGGCTTTCCTTTATGAAACCGACCTGCTGAGCATCGGTGGCAAGCCGGTGGCACAGGGACGGCTGGGGCAGATGAACGGATCCCGTGCGGTCCGTCTGAACCAGCCCGGATCCAGACCGGCCGGCGATGGCAGTGGCGACGGAATGGCCTTTTCCGACGGGGGCGGCATGGATGCGATGCCGGACGCCCCGCCGGCGCTTGGCATGGGTATTGCCGACCAGGGGCTGCAGGACCCGATGGATGATGGCGGTCTGCCCGCGCTGGAAGCAGCGCCGGCGCTGGATGGCGGCGGCATGGGCGGTATGGACAGCGGGCTGGATGGCTTGGATCTGTCCGGACTCGACGGCGATGGCGGACTGGGCATGGATGGTCTGGACGGCGGGCTGCCGGATCTTCCCGATTTGCCGGATCTGCCTGACTTGCCTGCCGCAGGTCTCGGCGATTTCGAAGCTGATGACGCGGCGGCAGAAATCTCGCAGCTGGCCGGACTGGACAGCGCGCTAACGGAAAACGGCTGACAGCAGGCTTGAAAACACCTGATTAAGTCGCAGTCTGCGCAGCTCCGAAAGAACTTGGCCACCCGTTGGCCTCAGCGCGGTCAACAGGTTGCTTTCAAGTCACGCTTTGCTTCCTGTGGAACCCCGTCTCTGGAGGCGGCTGCCAAGGGTTTGGATTGCCTGCCCGGCCAGGACAGGCACCCTTGCAGTCAAGACCTCAGCGGCTTGCCAGGGAGGCCAGCGCCGGGCGCAGCCCATCCAGCTGGTAGCCCGCCGTCGCGGTTTTTTGAAGAATGTCATCCGCGCTCATGTCGCTGGCTTGGCCCAGGGCCCAGACAACCGAACAGCGCGTGCCGGAGGCGCAGTAGGCCAGCACCGGGCCTTCGCTGCCCTCATACAGCTCCCGCTGCAACGCCACGTTTTCCGGTGTCATGGTCTGGTGGGTCAGGGGCAGGACCTCGAACCGCAGACCGGCGGCCTCCGCCGCGGAACGGATCGCGTCCGCCTGATGGCTGGGCGGCACTTCCTCGTCCGGGCGGTTGCAGATCACCATTTTATAGCCGGCGGCGGCAATGGCAGGCAGGTCCTCAGCCGAGATCTGCGGCGAGACCGAATAGCGGGGGGTGATTACGCGTGCATCCATGGGCCGAGTCCTTACGCGTTTGCGGCGCTCCGGTCCAGATGCCGGCTGACCCTTGGGGCGGCCAACATGCCGCAGGCCATAGCGGCCAGGAACAACGCGCCCTGCCAGCTGTTGTAGCTGAGCGAGGCCATCGCCGGGCCGGGGCAAAGGCCCACCAGACCCCAGCCGATGCCGAACAGCACCGATCCAAGGAGAAGCCGCCGGTCCAGCTCGGCTGAGGGTGGCGAAGGGAAGCTGCCGCCGGCAGCCGGTTTGCGCCCTTCGGTCAGCCGCCAGGCGAGCGCCATCGGCAGCAGCGCACCGCCCATCACGAAGGCCAGCGTGGGATCCCAATTGCCAAAGATATCCAGGAACCCCTGCACCTTGGCGGTGTCAGTCATCCCCGACAGCATCAGACCAGCCCCGAACAGGCTGCCTGCGGCCAGTGCCAGAAAAATCCGCAGCATCAGATCACCCCCAGAAGCTGGCGCAGCACCGCCAGAGTAAGGACGCCTGCCAGCATGAAAACGGCGGTGGCCGCAATCCCGCGCAGGGACAGGCGGGAAATACCGCAGACCCCGTGGCCGGAAGTGCAGCCGTTGGCAACCCGCGTGCCGATGCCCACCAGCAACCCTGCAAGGACCAGAACCGCCGCATTGCTGGTGACATGGGTATCGGGGGTGCCGCCGGTCAGCAGCCCGATCAGCAGCGGCATGGCAATCACCCCGGCGATGAAGGCGGTCCGCTCAGCCGCGGTGTTGCGGCCGCTGCCGTCCAGCAGCCCGCCCAGGATGCCGCTGGCCCCCATGATCCGGCCGTTGCCAAGCAGGTAAACTGCGCCGCCAAGCCCGATCAGCAGGCCGCCGCCCAGTCCCCAAATCCAGTCTGCTTCCATTATATTTCCTTGGTCTTTCCCTGTGTGTCCGGTCAGATCTTGTTCACCGGGATTTTCAGGAACACATCGCCCTGGTTATCCGGCTCCGGCATCTGGCCTGCGCGCATGTTCACCTGCAGCGACGGCAGGATCAGCCGCGGCATCCCCAGCGTTGCGTCGCGGGCGTCGCGCATTTCGACGAATTCTTCGATGCTGCGGCCCGCGCCCACATGCACGTTCAGCGCCTTCTGCTCGCCCACGGTGGTTTCCCAGGCATAATCGTCGCGGCCCGGCGCCTTGTAGTCATGGCCGACGAAGATCCGGGTCTCGTCCGGCAGCGCCAGGATTTTCTGGATCGAGTTGAATAGATCGGCAGAAGACCCGCCGGGAAAGTCGCAGCGGGCGGTGCCGAAATCGGGCATGAACAGCGTATCGCCGACAAAAGCCGCGTCACCGATCACATAGGTGAGGCAGGCGGGCGTGTGGCCGGGCGTGTGCAGCACCTCGCCGCGCAGCTGGCCGATCATGAAGCTGTCGCCTTCGCGGAACAGCCGGTCGAACTGGCTGCCATCGCGCTGGAATTCGGTGCCTTCGTTGAAGATCTTGCCAAAGGTGTCCTGGACCACGGTGATCCGGTCGCCAATGCCGATTTTGCCCCCCAGCTGTTCCTGCAGATAGGGCGCGGCAGACAGATGGTCGGCATGGACATGGCTTTCCAGGATCCACTCCACCCGCAGCCCCTCTGCCTTGACCCAGGCGGCGATTGCGTCGGCGGATTCGGTGCTGGTGCGCCCGGCCGCGTGATCAAAATCCAGGACCGAGTCGATGATGGCGCAGGCCGCGCCTTGGCGCTCGCGCACTACGTAAGACACGGTGTTGGTGGCTTCGTCGAAAAAGGCTTTGACGGCGGGGGTCATCTGTCGGTCTCCCTGGCTTATGGGAATTCATATATTGATTTGAGAATGTGTTTCAAGGCCGCCGGAGTTCAAACCCGCGGGTGCAGGTAAATCATCGCAGCCGTCTGATTTGAGTCAAGGCGGGTGAAGCTGTGCCGCGCTAGCGTCGCCGGGCGCCAAGTAAAGCCGCATAAGCGGCAGCCTGCCGATAAAAATGCGTAAATTTGCGGCACGGTGGCCACATTCCGCGGGATTTCGTACTCCTGTTGCGAAATACTGTCACAATCGCAGGACGTAGGGAGGACTGCTCATGACAATGGAAGATCTGTTTCACACCGTCGAACAGCTGGAAACCAGAATTCAGAAAGAAACAGGTGCCGCCCGGCTGGCGATGCGCCCCGAATTCATCCGGCTGCTGGATCACATGCGCAAGAAGGGGGCTGAGGTGCCGCGCCGCTTCCGCCGTCTTGAGGCCGCGTTGTGCGAAGAGGCGGTGGAAGAGATGTTCGATAACATGCCCGTCTGACGGCCTGCCGGTCCTGCAGGGCCGGCAAACCCTTCCTGGGAGTCAGCCCAGGAAAATACCCACCATCACCAGCATCAGGCCCAGTACCGACAGCAGCAGGGCGCCCAGATTATAGGGCAGCACAGATTGCACCACAGCACGCAGCGCGTCATCATCCAGGTTTTGACGGCGGGCGCGTGCGACCTTGATGATGCACCAGACCAGCCCCAGCAGCCCTGCAACGGACAAGGCGGCTCCGGCCCAGACGATGAGATCGAACATTGGTGTGCTCCTGCAGGGTTTTACGCTCCGCCGCGCCTAGCCGATCCGCGCAGCGCGCGCAAGCCGCGCAGGCGCGGGCGCCGGTTTTTGCCGCTTCGCGCAGCTCTGCAGCTTTCCCTTCTTGCGGCGCGGCGGGCGGGACGCTATCCCCTTGCTCCGACAGCAACTGACAGCATGTGCCGACGGAGCCGCAGATGGATATCACCGAAGACGAAAAAAGCGAAAACTACCGTGTGACCGCTGGCGAACTGCGCCAGTTTATCGAGCGGTTCGAACGTCTGGACGAAGAGAAAAAGACGATCGCCGAGCAGCAGAAAGAGGTGATGGCCGAAGCCAAGGGGCGCGGCTACGACACCAAGGTGATGCGCAAGATCATCGCCCTGCGCAAGCGAGACGAAAACGACATCGCCGAAGAAGAGGCGGTGCTGGAAATGTACAAGGAAGCCCTGGGCATGTGAGCCGCGCGGGGTTTCGGCCCTGCCAGGGAATTTGCTGGCGCCGGGCGGGCAGCAGTGCCCCCGGCGCCAGTTTTGCATTGAGGTCACAGAAGCCTAGTGCGAGCTGCCCGGTGATGGCAGGTTATCAGCCCCGGCGCGTCCGCTCAGCCGCCTAAGGCGCCGGCCCGCCTCCAGCAGCACCACGGCATAAAGCCCCCAGAACAGCGGGTGCAGCGTGTAGCGCATACGCTCCTGCTCCGGCCCGTTCACCGCGTGTGCAACGCCGAGGAACAGCACTGCCGACAGCAGCATCACCTGAAAAAACGCCCGGCGCGCCGGATCACTGTCCCGGCGGGCAAGCTCCGCCAGTGCGATCAGCGCAAACAGGTTCAGCGCCAGCGTCAGGAACCGCGACAGGCTGGGGTCGATCACGATCTTGTTGTCTTCGGTCAGCACCCGCTTGGTGTCGGGCAGTTTGGGGAAACGGTCCCAGTTCAGCGGCGGAAAAAAGTATTCGTTCGGCCACAGCGACAGGCTGGTGAAGGCGCGCACCACCACGCCGGCGGCATACTGCAGGGGGCTGGCGGAAATCACCTGCAAGGACTTCTTCAGGCAGATTTTGGAATATTCGATCATCCGCGGATCGTTCAGGGCGCTGCCGGTATGCTGGCCGATCAGCCCGTGGGTTTCGGCGAAGGTCTTGAAGGAACAGCCCTCGATCCGCTCCGGCGCCACTTGCGAGACATTCAGGCCCAGCCAGCTGCCGGAACTGAAGATGCCGAAAACCGCTTTGTTTTTGACCGACGGCAGCAGCGATACCGCCAGCGTCAGGGCCAGTATGGCGGCGCGGGCGGGGCCTGCGCCAGCCTTGTACAGCACCAGGCCGCCGACCAGCAGGATGTAGATCGGGTGAAACAGTGTCCAGGTCAGCGACAGGATCGCCAGACAGGTGCAGAACAACAGGAAATACAGCGTGCGGCGCGTTTTCAGCAGCAGCAGGACACAGAGGCAGGACAGGGCAAAAAGCGCTGAGGTGAAATGGGCATAAAGGATGAAGTTCTCGTAGTAGAACACGGCCGGCGACAGCACATAGGCCATTGGCAGCAGCCAGGCCATCCGCAGCGACGGGGTCAGCAGGCGCAGGGCAGCAAACATGCTGACAGCGGTCACAATCGTCAGCAGCAGGTGGCTGCCCCAGATCAGCTGGATCATGCAGGCCTCCTGCGCGTTGCAGGCCTTGGCGGCCAGTCCCAGCAGAAAGTTCCAGAACGGCGGCTGCGAGTGCAGGCTCAACAGCGCGTCCAGCAGCCCGGCCTGCAGCTGCTGCACCGGCAGATGCTGGTACGCCCCGGACAGGTGAACTGGATCGGGGCGGATCTCCAGCAGCAACGCTGCCAGCGCTCTGCTCACGAGCACGGCCGCCGCTGCGGCAAGAGTAAAAACAGCGGTTTCGCGCAGCAGCGAAACCGGCCTGGGCGACGCGCCGGGAACGTGCGGGGGAGTTGTCATATGCCGGACCTCAAATGTTTTTCCCGTCATACTAGAACGTTATCGTGTATGAAATTCCCCCTGCCGGACAGCGGCCCCGGCGCAGGCAACGCTGCAACAGGCGCCCCGGCGCGGCCCAGTTGGCACCTAGCCAACAAGCGGAGCCGCTGGTACAAGCGGGGCAGGGACCAAAACCATCTTCCGGTTGACTTCATTTGACGAAAAATTCTTCGCTTCCGGCCGGGCAGCCCGGCGTGCTTGCCGTCGACCTGGATGGCACCCTGCTGCGCAGCAACATTCTGTATGAAAGCTTCTGGTCTTCCTTCGGGCGCGACTGGAAAAGCCCCTTTTCAGCGGCGGTTGCGCTGCTGAACGGCCGGGCGGCGCTGAAGCGGCACCTGGCTGGAACCTCGCGCATTGACGCGGCCAGCCTGCCTTATGATCCGGCGGTGATGGCGTATGTCCGGGACTGGCGGCAGCGGGGCGGCCAGACCGCGCTGGTCACCGCCAGCGACCAGTCCATCGCCGATCAGATCGCCGGCCATCTGGACCTGTTTGACGAGGTGCATGGCTCCAGCGGCACCGAAAACCTCAAAGGCCCGGTCAAGGCGGACTTCCTGCAAAGCCGGTTCGGGGCGGGCGGCTTTGCCTATATGGGAGATTCCGCTGCCGACCTGCCGGTCTGGCAGCTGGCGGCCAAGGCCGTCACCGTGAATGCCGCCCCGGCGCTGCGCCGGAAGGCAGAGCAAGCCGCCTCCGACACCGAACATCTGGAAACGGCGGAGCCCGCGCTGGCCGCGTATATCAAGGCGCTGCGGCCGCACCAGTGGCTGAAGAACATCCTGGTCTTCCTGCCGATGCTGGCCGCGCATCAACTGGACCTGACCACCCTGGTGCAATCGTTGCTGGCCTTCCTGTCGTTTAGCCTGATTGCCTCCAGCGTCTATGTGGTGAATGACCTTTTGGACCTCAACGCCGACCGCGCCCATCCGCGCAAGCGGTTCCGGCCCTTTGCCGCGGGCCGCATCCCGATTGAGCACGGCAGCTGGATGGCGGCGGCGCTGTTTCTGGGCGGTTTGGCGGCGGCGCTGCCGCTGGGCCTGCTGTTTGTTGGGATCATCCTGCTTTATTACGCGATGACAACGGCTTATTCGTTGCATTTCAAGCGGTTGATCGTGATGGACATCTGCCTGCTGGCCGGGCTTTACACTATCCGCATCGCGGCAGGCGCCGCCGCCACGGGGATTTCGCTGTCGGTATGGCTGCTGGCGTTTTCGATCTTTTTCTTCTTCTCGCTAGCCGCGGTGAAACGGCAGGCAGAGCTGGTCGACAGTGCCAAGCGCCAGCAGCTGACCGCCAAGGGGCGCGGCTACCACGTGAACGATCTGCCGGTGATCTCGATGATCGCCATCGCTGCGGGTTATGTCTCAGTGCTGGTTCTGGCGCTCTACCTCAACTCGCCTGCTGTGGCCGCGCTTTATACCACGCCGCAGGGGTTGTGGGGGATCTGCTGTGTGCTGCTCTATTGGATCACCAATACGGTGATGCTGGCCCACCGGGGGCAGATGCAGGACGACCCGGTGGTCTATGCGGCGCGCGACCGCGGCAGCCAGCTGTGCTTCCTGATCGCCCTGTCCTTTGCGGTCTGGAGCAGCGCGATATGACCCTGCAACAGCTCCTGGTCCGCTACACCGCCTTTGCGGCGGCTGCCACTGCGGTCAACCTCGCCACCCAGCGCGCGGTGTTGCAGCTGGGGGAGACCGGCGTATTTTTCACTGCCGCGATGGCTGCAGGCACCTTGGCCGGGCTGGTGGTCAAATACCTGCTCGACAAGCGCTGGATCTTTTTTGACCAGCAGGGCGGCCTGAAACACCAGGGCCGGACATTCCTGCTGTATTCGCTGATGGGCGTGGCGACCACGGCAGTGTTCTGGATCACCGAGACGCTGTTCTGGCTCACCTTTGGCACCGATGCGGCGCGCGAGGCCGGGGCGGTCCTGGGGCTGGTGGTCGGTTACATGGTGAAATACCAGCTTGACCGGCAATTCGTTTTCACTCGCCGCGCGGCGGAGGCGGAATGAGGGGGCTTTCCGGCTGGGGAAACTACCCGGTGTCGCAGGCGCAGCTGCTTGCGCCGCGCAGCGAAGCTGAGCTGAAACGGCTGATCACCGAAAGCCCCTCCGTCATCGCCCGCGGCAATGGCCGCGCCTATGGCGACAGCGCGGTTGGCGTCCCGACCACCCTGCATATGCGCCATTTCAACAAGATGATTTCCTTCGATGCCACGACTGGCCTGCTGGTGGCAGAAGGCGGCGTGCTGCTGGGCGATGTCATCTCTGCCTTCCTGCCACGCGGCTGGTTCCCGGCGGTGGTGCCGGGCACCAAGTTCGTGACCCTGGGCGGCGCGATTGCCGCGGATGTGCATGGCAAGAACCACCACAAGGACGGCAGTTTCCGCAGCTGCCTGGACTGGGTCGAGGTGATGGGGCCGGACGGAACGGTCCGCCGCTGTTCTGCCCGGGAGAACAGCGAACTGTTCAACTGGACTGCGGGCGGCATGGGGCTCACAGGCGTGATCCTGCGCGCCGCCATCCGCCTGCGGCGTGTACCCTCCGCCTGGATCCGGCAACAGACAACACCGGCTGCAAACCTCGACGCGGCCATCGAAATCTTCGAACGCTCCGCCGATGCGACCTATTCCGTGGCCTGGATCGACTGTCTGGCGGGCGGGGACAAGCTGGGCCGGTCCCTGGTCATGCTGGGGGAACATGCCGGGCTGCAGGACTTGAGCTATGCCCAGGCGGCGCAGCCCTTTGCCATTCCTCGCGCCAGCAGACGCACTGTACCGCCGGTGTTTCCGTCCTTTGCCCTAAACCGCTTCAGTGTTCGCGCCTTCAATGCCGCCTATTACTGGGCCGGGGCGCGCAAGGCCGGGCGGCAGATCACCGGTTATGACAGCTTCTTCTTTCCGCTTGATGCGCTCTTGGGCTGGAACCGGATCTACGGGCGCAAGGGCTTTGCCCAGTTTCAATGCGTGCTGCCGCTGGATAGCGCGCGGGCAGGCTTGCGTGCCTTGCTCAAGGCAATCTCTGCCGCCGGGCAGGGGTCCTTCCTGGCGGTGCTCAAACGGCTGGGGCCGCAGGACAGCCCGTTCTCCTTCCCGATGGAGGGCTACACGCTGGCGCTGGACTTCCCGGTCAACCGCCGCAGCCTGCAGCTGATGCAGGACCTCGACCGCATCACCATTGCCCACGGCGGCCGCTTTTATCTGGCCAAGGACAGCCGGATGAGCCGGGACACGCTGCGCGCCGCCGACCCCAGGGCCGCAGAGTACGCCGGGATGCGGCAAATGTCCGGGCTGCACCCCTCCTTTCAGTCCGCCCAGTCGCAAAGGCTCTCGCTATGACCAAATCCCCCGTTCTGATCCTTGGCGCCCGGTCCGACATCGGCCTGGCGGTGGCCCACGCCTATGCCGCGCAAGGCCACCCGGTGCATCTGGCCGCCCGCAATGCGGGCAGTCTGGAAACCCGGAAGACCGACCTGGAGCTGCGCCACAGCGTGCCGGTCACCTTGCATGAATTCGACGCCTTGGAGCTGGAGGATCACGAACGCTTTGCCGATGCTCTGCCGGAGCTGCCGGGCATTGCCGTCTCCGCCATCGGCTTCATGGGGGAGCAGGGCGAAAGCGAAAACAGCCCCGCCGCCGCGGTTCAAGTGCTGCGCAGCAATTTCGAAGGCCCAGCCAGCATTCTGGCGGTTCTGGCCAGCCGGTTCGAACAGCGCGGCTCCGGCACGCTGGTCGGGATCAGCTCGGTCGCCGGAGACCGCGGCCGCGCCACCAATTATGTCTATGGCTCCGCCAAGGCCGGCTTCACCGCCTTTCTGTCCGGTTTGCGCAACCGGCTGGCCCGCAAGGGCGTGCATGTGGTCACTGTGCTGCCGGGCTTTGTCGCCACGCAAATGACCGAGGGCATGGACCTGCCGGAAAAGCTGACAGCCCAGCCCGAGGAGGTCGCCCGCGCCATTACCGATGCCACTGCCAAGCAGAAAAGCGTCGTTTATGTGCGGCCTGTCTGGCGGCTGATCATGCTGATCATCCGCAACATTCCGGAAGGCGTTTTCAAGAAGATGAGCATCTGACCCGGGCACGAACCAGGCGGCAATTCGGGGTTGCTTCAGGCTTATAAGTTTTAAGCTTGAAATAAATCCCGCTGCGGCGCTATTGTCAGCAGCAGGCGTTATCAGCAAAGGAGCCCCCCATGCCGGCCATCAGTGTGCATCCCGAAGGGTGGAAGCCCGCCAAAGGCTATGCCAACGGCATGATTGCAGAGGGCAAGCAGCTGTTTGTCGGCGGCCAGATCGGCTGGACTGCTGATCAGGTGTTTGAGGCGCAGGATTTCATCGGCCAGATGAGCCAGGCGCTGCGCAACATCCTGGAAGTGGTCGAGGCCGCGGGCGGCACCGCCCAGGACATCACCCGGCTGACCTGGTTCGTGACTGACAAGGCGGAATACCTTGCCCACCAGGCAGAGGTCGGCAAGGCCTACCGCGCGGTGATGGGCTATCACTTCCCGGCGATGACCATGGTTGTCGTGTCCGCGCTGGTTGAGGATGAGGCCAAGGTTGAGATCGAAGCCACCGCCGTGCTGCCCGGCTAAGCCTTCGGATTAAGCACGGTTTCGTGAGCACTCTTCCCTCTGCTTGGGTCAGCGGCCACATTGCTTGGCGCAGTCAGGGGAGAGAGACATGCGTATCAATGCCGACTTCACCAAACGCGCCGCGGTGCATTTCGAGGACACGCCCTGGGTGCCCAGCCCGGCACCGGGCGTAGAGCGCAAGATGCTTGACCGTATCGGCGAGGAAGTTGCCCGCGCCACCACCATCGTCCGCTTTGCGCCGGGGTCGGCGTTTGACCCGCATGTGCACGACGGCGGCGAGGAGTTTCTGGTGCTGGACGGCGTGTTTCAGGACGAGCATGGCGATTTCCCCGCAGGCTCCTATGTCCGCAACCCGCCCACCACCAGCCACACGCCCGCCGCGGCAGAGGGCGCGGTAATCCTGGTTAAGCTGCATCAGTTCGACCCCGCAGACCGCACCGAGGTCAAAATCCGCACCGATGACGGCGCCGCGCAGCAGCAGCTGTTTCAGGATGCGGTTGAGACGGTGACGCTGCAAACCTGGGCTCCCGATCAGGAAGTCAGCCTGGACGCACCCGGCGGGCTGGAGGTCTTTGTGGTCGAGGGCAGCTACAGCGAAAGCGGCGAGCAATTCTCCCGCTGGGACTGGCTGCGCCTGCCGCCCGGCAGCCGGTTTGACGCCGTAACCGGCCCGGATGGCGCCAAGGTCTGGATGAAAAGTGGTCACCTTGCACAAATGTCCGCTAAATAGGCACCGGTTCTTTTTAATTTGGAATCATGTTCTTGCATGCCGCTCCGGCTAGGGGCGGCATAATTTTTGCGGCTCTCAAAAATTTTACCAGTTGATAAAAAATGAGACTGTGGCACTCTGATATTCAGAACAACAGAAAATCAGGGAGACACCCAATGGCGACCAGCCATCAGGCATCCGGTATTCAGGCGGCGCGGCTTGACGCTGCCGGGATCGCTGAGAATTTCTCGGACTTGCACCCGCCCTATGACGCGCATGAGGCCGCCGTGGCAGCCGACCGCTGCTATTTCTGCTACGACGCGCCCTGCATGACGGCCTGTCCGACCAGCATCGACATCCCCCAATTCATCCGGGAGATCCAGGCAGGCCACCCGGAAAGCGCGGCCCGCACCATTCTGGAGCAGAACATCCTGGGCGGCATGTGCGCCCGGGTCTGCCCGACCGAAACCCTTTGTGAAGAGGTCTGCGTGCGCGAAACGGCAGAGGGCAAGCCGGTCGAGATCGGCCGCCTGCAGCGTTATGCCACCGACACGCTGATGGAAAAGGACGAGCATCCCTTCACCCGCGCTGCCGCCACCGGCAAGAAGGTGGCCGTGGTGGGGGCGGGTCCTGCGGGCCTGTCTGCGGCGCACCGGCTGGCCATGCTGGGCCATAACGTGGTGGTCTATGACGCCAAGACCAAGGCTGGCGGGCTCAACGAATTCGGGATTGCAGCGTATAAGACCACCAACGACTTTGCGCAGCGCGAGGTCGACTGGCTGCTGCAGATCGGCGGCATCACTATGGATTACGGCAAGAAGCTGGGCGAGGACCTGTCGCTTGATGCGCTGAAGCAGGCTTATGACGCGGTGTTCCTCTCCATCGGCCTGGCCGGGGTCAATGCCCTGCGTGCGCCGGGTGAGGATATGGAGGGTGTCCGCGACGCGGTGGAGTTCATCGCTGAGCTGCGCCAGGCCGACGACCTGACGGCGCTGCCGGTGGGCCGCAATGTGGTGGTGATCGGCGGCGGCATGACCGCGGTTGATGCCGCTGTGCAGTCGAAGCTGCTGGGTGCCGAAAACGTCACCATCGCCTACCGCCGCAGCCGCGAGGAGATGGGCGCAAGCCGGTTCGAACAGGATCTGGCGGCCTCTAAAGGCGTCAAGCTGATGTTCAACGTGATGCCGGTTGCGGTGCACGGCAACGGCGCAGCGGCCGAGATCGAATTGGAGTATACTCAGGTCACGGACGGCAAGGTCTCCGGCACTGGCGAGACCGTGCGCTTGGCCGCGGATCAAGTGTTCAAGGCGATCGGCCAGACCTTGGAAGGCCAGCCCGATGCGCTGGCGCTGGAAGGCCGCAAGATCAAGGTCGACGCCAGCGGGCGCACCTCTGTCGCAGGCGTCTGGGCCGGGGGCGACTGCGCCTCGGGCGGCGAGGACCTTACCGTGACTGCCGTGGCTGAGGGCCGCGACGCGGCAATGGACATTCACTCCAGCCTGATGGGCTGAGCCAGCTCCAGCGCAGTCCGTTGCGCTGAGCTAGCCTTAAGAGGAGAGATCAAATGGCTGATCTGACAACAGAATTTCTGGGGATCAAATCCCCCAACCCGTTCTGGCTGGCCTCTGCGCCGCCGACCGACAAGGAATACAACGTCCGCCGCGCCTTTGAGGCCGGGTGGGGCGGCGTGGTCTGGAAAACCCTCGGCTCCGAAGGCCCGCCGGTGGTCAACGTGAACGGCCCGCGCTATGGCGCGATCTGGGGCGCCGACCGCCGCCTGTTGGGGCTCAACAACATTGAGCTGATTACTGACCGGCCGTTGCAGACCAACCTGGAGGAAATCACCCGGGTCAAGAAAGACTACCCGGACCGTGCCGTGATCGTATCAATCATGGTGCCCTGCGAGGAGCAGGCCTGGAAAGACATCCTGCCGCAGGTGGAGGCTACCGGCGCCGACGGGATCGAGCTGAACTTCGGCTGCCCGCATGGCATGGCCGAACGCGGTATGGGTTCTGCCGTGGGGCAGGTGCCGGAATACATCCAGATGGTCACCGAGTGGTGCAAGAAATACTACTCCAAGCCGGTGATCGTGAAGCTGACACCGAACATCACCGACATCCGCCACCCGGCCCGCGCGGCCAATGCGGGCAACGCCGATGCGGTCAGCCTGATCAACACCATCAACTCTATCACCTCGGTGGACCTCGACAGCATGGCGCCGGAGCCGACCATCGGCGGCAAGGGCACCCACGGCGGCTATTGCGGTCCGGCGGTGAAGCCGATTGCGCTGAACATGGTCGCTGAAATCGCCCGCGACGCCCAAACCCGCGGCCTGCCGATTTCCGCCATCGGCGGCGTCACCACCTGGCGCGACGCAGCAGAGTTCATGGCGTTGGGCGCAGGCAACGTGCAGGTCTGCACCGCTGCGATGACTTATGGCTTCAACGTGGTGAAGGAGATGATCTCGGGCCTCTCGAACTGGATGGATGAGAAGGGCTACACCTCCACTCAGGACTTCATCGGCATGGCGGTGCCGAATGTGACCGACTGGCAGTATCTGGACCTGAACTATGTCACCAAGGCAAAGATCAGCCAGGACGATTGCATTAAATGCGGCCGCTGCTATGCCGCCTGCGAGGACACCTCGCACCAGGCGATTGCGATGAGCGAGGACCGTGTTTTCACGGTCAAGGACGACGAATGCGTCGCCTGCAACCTCTGTGTGAATGTCTGCCCGGTGGAGGGCTGCATCACCATGGAAGAAGTTCCGGCGGGACAGATCGACGAACGCACCGGTGAGGTGGTCTCAGACGAATACGCCAACTGGACCACGCATCCGAACAATCCGTCGGCCACTGCGGCGGAGTAAGGAAAAGGCGCCCTATGCAGGGCGCGTGCCTTCGGTTGGGAAATTTGGAGCAAGAGGAAAAGGCGGTCTGCAGGGGCCGCCTTTTTCGACTCAGCTTTCGGGCGTAAGCATCCGGCGGTACAGGGTTTCCAGATAATCTGGCGCGGCGTCAAACGGGTCTTCTTCCCCCATCAGCATGCGCACTTGGGCGTCGAAATCCGCGTAATGCTGGGTCAGCGACCATATCGAAAACAGCAGATGCTTAGGATGCGCCCGGTTGATCCGTCCGGCATCCATCCACTCCTGCAGCAGCTGCGTCTTTTCCTCCACCAGCACCTTGAGGTCGGTGGCGATCACCTCGCGCAGCCGCGGTGCCCCCTGCACGATCTCATTGGCATAAAGCCGGCTTTCGCGCGGGAAATCACGGCTCATCTGCAGCTTGCGCTGCACATAGGCGAGAATTTCCTCCAGCGGCTCACCCTCAGGGTTCAGGCTGCGCAACGGATCCAGCCAGGTGTCCAGCAGCCCTGTCATCAGCTCGTTGAAAATCGCTTCCTTGGAGGGGAAGTAATAGAGCAGGTTCGGTTTCGACAGCCCGGCCGCCTTGGCGATCTGGTCCACGGTGGAGCCGCGGAATCCGTGGCTGGAAAACACGTCCAGCGCCGCCTCAAGGATGGCGGCGCGATTCTTTTTCTGAATGCGGGTGGGCGCGCGGTCTGCGGGCATGGTCGTCCTTGTCTGGTTTTGCCGCCTTGGGCCGGCGAAAGCACGGAATTTCACCTGTTTCCGGCAAAGGGGCCGTTTTTTGCAAGGGTCCTGCGGCAATTTCTTGACTGGTGGTGAACCCGTGATAGCGTGAGTTTGACCAGTTGGTCAAATCAATGTCCGGACTGCGAACAGGCCGGCTTGATAAACGGCCAGCATTCAAAGCCACCTAACACGGCGCCAAGCCGGAAAGCCCGCAAAGACGGGCGCTCAGGGAAGGAAGCTCTTGATGACGTCGCTTGGACAGAATCTGAATATCAATGGTGACAGGCTGTGGGACAGCCTGATGGAGATGGCCAAGATCGGCCCCGGCGTTGCAGGCGGCAACAACCGCCAGACGCTGACGGACGAGGACGGCGAGGGCCGCGCGCTGTTTCAGAAGTGGTGCGAGGAGGCGGGCTGCACCATGGGGCTCGACCAGATGGGCAACATGTTTGCAATGCGCGCGGGCACCGACCCGGATGCGCTGCCGGTCTATGTCGGCTCGCACCTCGATACCCAGCCCACCGGCGGTAAATATGACGGGGTGCTGGGGGTGCTGGCGGGGCTGGAGCTGATCCGCTCGCTCAACGACATGAATATCAAGACCAAGCACCCGATCGTGGCCACAAACTTCACCAATGAGGAGGGTACCCGCTATGCGCCGGCGATGCTGTCGTCGGGCGTGTTTGCCGGTGTGCATACCCAGGACTGGGCCTATGACCGGGAAGATGCCGAGGGCAAGAAGTTCGGTGACGAGCTGAAGCGGATCGGCTGGCGCGGCGAGGAGGAAACCGGCGCCCGCAAGATGCACGCCTTCTTTGAACTGCACATCGAACAGGGACCGATCCTGGAGTCAGAGGGCAAGGACATCGGCGTCGTGACCCACGGCCAGGGCCTGAGCTGGACCCAGGTGACGATCACCGGCAAGGACGCACACACCGGCTCCACCCCGATGCCGATGCGCCGCAATGCGGGCCTGGCGATGGCGCGGATCCTGGAGGAAGTGGACGCAATCGCCTGGAGCCATGCTCCCCATGCGGTGGGCGCGGCGGGCCATATCGACGTCTATCCGAACTCGCGCAATGTGATCCCGGGCAAGGTGGTCTTCACTGTCGATTTCCGCAGCCCGGAACTGGACGTGATCACTGACATGGAAAACCGCTTGCGCGAGAAAGGCACCGGGATCGCCGAGACAATGGGGGTGGAGATCGAGTTCGAGAAGGTCGGCGGCTTTGACCCCGTAGCCTTTGACGAGGGGTGCGTGACTGCGGTGCGCAACGCGGCGGAGCGGCTGGGGTATTCGCACCTTGATATCATCTCTGGCGCGGGCCACGACGCCTGCTGGATCAACCGTGTGGCGCCGACCGCCATGGTGATGTGCCCCTGTGTTGATGGCCTCAGCCACAACGAGGCCGAGGAGATCAGCAAGGACTGGGCCGAGGCGGGCGCCAATGTGCTGTTCCACGCGGTGGTGGAGACGGCGGAGATCGTTGAGTAAGGGGCGCTGCCCCCCGCGGCCCCTTGGGCCGCTCCCCCGGGATACTTTCCGGCCAGATGAACAAGGGAGCTTGTTCTTCAAGAATAATTGGAGGCGTGAAAATACGCCCCGCTTCAGGGAGTTGCAACCATGAATAAAGTTATCAGAAACGGCACCATCGTGACCGCCGATCTGACCTACAAAGCGGATGTGCTGATCGAAAACGGGGTGATCACCCAGATCGGCCCGAACCTGAAAGGCGACGAGGAGCTGGACGCCACCGGCTGTTATGTGATGCCTGGCGGGATTGACCCGCATACTCACTTGGAGATGCCCTTTATGGGCACTTACAGCTCGGACGACTTTGAGTCCGGTACCCGCGCGGGCCTCGCGGGCGGCACCACCATGGTGGTGGATTTTGCGCTGCCCAACCCGGGCGAGAGCCTGCTGGACGCGCTGAAACGCTGGGACAACAAGTCGACCCGCGCCAACTGCGACTACTCCTTCCACATGGCGGTGACCTGGTGGGGTGAGCAGGTCTTTGATGACATCAAGACTGTGATCCAGGAGCGCGGCATCAACACCTTCAAGCATTTCATGGCCTACAAAGGCGCGCTGATGGTGAATGATGACGAGCTGTATGCCTCGTTCAAACGCCTGTCGGAACTGGGCGGCATTGCCATGGTGCATGCCGAGAACGGCGACGTTGTGGCGGAGTTGCAGGCCAAGCTGCTGGCTGAGGGCAACACAGGCCCTGAAGCGCACGCCTATTCCCGCCCGCCGCAGGTGGAGGGTGAGGCGACCAACCGCGCCATCATGATTGCCGATATGGCGGGCGTGCCGCTGTATGTCGTGCATACCTCCTGCGAGGAAAGCCACGAGGCGATCCGCCGTGCCCGGATGCAGGGCAAGCGGGTCTGGGGCGAGCCCTTGATCCAGCATCTGACCCTGGATGAGAGCGAATATTTCAACAAGGACTGGGACCACGCCGCCCGCCGGGTGATGTCACCGCCGTTCCGCAACAAGCAGCATCAGGACAGCCTCTGGGCCGGTCTGCAGTCGGGCTCGCTGTCGGTTGTGGCCACCGATCACTGCGCCTTTACCACAGAGCAGAAGCGTACCGGCGTGGGGGACTTCACCAAGATCCCGAACGGCACCGGCGGCCTGGAAGACCGGATGCCGATGCTGTGGACACATGGTGTGGGAACCGGCCGCCTGACCCCGAATGAGTTTGTGGCCGTCACTTCTACCAACATCGCCAAGATCCTGAATTGCTATCCGAAAAAGGGCGCGGTTCTGGTGGGTGCCGATGCCGACCTGGTGGTCTGGGACCCGGAGAAACGCAAGACGATTTCGGCGGATAGTCAGCAGTCCGCGATCGACTACAATGTGTTCGAGGGGCATGAGGTGAAGGGCCTGCCGCGCTTTACCCTGACCCGCGGCCATGTGGCGGTGCATGACGGTGAAATCAAGTGCCAGGAGGGCCACGGCAAGTTCGTCTCGCGGGAGGCCAACGCATCGGTGAACAAGGCGCTGTCGACCTGGAAGGAACTGACGGCGCCGCGCCCGGTGGAGCGCACCGGGATCCCGGCAACAGGCGTGTAAATCAGGAGCGGGCTGCCGGAAACGGCGGCCCGTTTTCCTGTGTGAAATCAAGGCGAAGATATGAATATGGAACCGACCACCCAGGCAATCCGCCCCGAGGCCGCCGCGTCCGCACCTGCCCCCGCAGACTGCGTGATCGAGGCCCGGAACCTGGACCTGACATTCCAGACCAACGACGGTCCGGTGCACGCACTGAAGGATGTGAGCCTGCAGATCAACAAAGGCGATTTTGTCTCCTTCATCGGGCCGTCAGGCTGCGGCAAGACGACTTTTTTGCGCTGTATCGCGGCGCTGGAAACCCCGACCGGCGGCAGCCTGAGCGTCAATGGTATGACCCCGGATAAGGCGCGGCGCAACCGGGCCTATGGCTATGTGTTTCAAGCGGCGGGGCTGTACCCGTGGCGCACCATCGCCAAGAACATCAAGCTGCCGCTGGAGATCATGGGATATTCCAAGGCGGAGCAGGAGAAGCGCGTTAACCAGGTCCTGGAACTTGTTGAATTGACAGGCTTTGGCGGTAAGTTTCCTTGGCAGCTGTCGGGTGGGATGCAGCAGCGGGCTTCCATCGCGCGGGCGTTGGCGTTTGATGCCGATATCCTGTTGATGGATGAACCTTTCGGGGCGCTGGACGAGATCGTGCGCGACCACCTGAACGAGCAGCTTTTGAAGCTTTGGGCGCGGACCAACAAGACCATCGGCTTTGTCACCCACTCGATTCCGGAGGCGGTGTATCTGTCCACCAAGATCGTGGTGATGTCGCCCAGACCCGGCCGCATACATGACGTGATCGACAGCACCTTGCCCAAGGAGCGGCCGCTGGATATCCGTGACAGCCCGGAGTTCATCGAAATCGCCCACCGGGTGCGCGAGGGGCTGCGGGCGGGGCATGGCGATGACTGAGTTCGCCAGCACGACCCGCCGGAATTGGGGGCTGCCATGCGTGCACCCCCTGTACACCCCCTGTGCACCGGGCGGCTGCCGTTTGCGGAGGGCGCGGGTATGAAAAGCCTTGTTGCCGTTCTCACCGTTGTCGCCGCGATCATCGCCCTTTGGTATGCGGCCTGCGTGCCGATGAACATCAAGGGCGTGCTGGATCAGGCAGAGCGGGCAGGGGTGGAAGTGACCCCGGCCACCGCCAAGGCGCGCCGGGATATGAGCGAGATCGGGCTGGTGGCGACGAACAGCTTTGCCATCAGCCTGACCTGGGTGCAGGAGCGCCCGCGGCTGCCCGCACCGCATCAGGTGGCGGTCGAGCTGTGGGAAACCACGGTGGAGAAGAAGATCACTTCCAAGCGCAGTCTGGTCTATCACGCGCAGGTGACACTGTCGGCGACGCTGCTGGGCTTTGCCATTGGCACCGGGCTTGGCATCCTGCTGGCGGTGGGGATCGTGCATTCGCGCGTCATGGACATGTCGGTGATGCCCTGGGCGATTGTCAGCCAGACCATCCCGATCATCGCGCTGGCGCCGATGATCATCGTGGTGCTCTATTCCATCGGGGTGCAGGGCATCATTCCCAAGGCGGTGATCTCCGCCTACCTCAGCTTCTTCCCGGTTGTTGTCGGCATGGTAAAGGGCCTGCGGGCGCCGGATGCGATGCAGCTGGATCTCTTGAAGACCTACAACGCCAATACCTCGCAAGGGTTCTGGAAACTGCGGCTGCCGTCCTCGATGCCCTATCTGTTTGCATCGCTGAAAATCGGCATTGCGGCATCGCTGGTTGGGGCCATCGTGGGTGAGCTGCCGACCGGTGCGGTTGCGGGGCTGGGCGCGCGGCTGCTGGCGGGCAGCTATTACGGGCAAACGGTGCAGATCTGGTCGGCGCTGTTTGCGGCGGCGATCCTGGCGGCGGCGCTGGTGGCCTTGCTGGGCTTGATCGAGAAGCTTGTCTTGAGCCGGATGGGGGTGCGGGCATGATCGATGTTTGGAGTGACGGCTCTGCCCTCGCCGCTCTGCGGCTCACCCGGGATATTTCTGGCCAGATGAAGAGGGGGATCCTGTCATGCTGATGGTGGTGCTTGCCGTGCTTGTCTGGTGCCTGGGGTGGTGGCTGAACAGCCGATTGGCCAATAGCCCGGCGTCGAAAACCCGGGCCGTGCAGCTGCTGGTGCCGGCCATTTTCGGCATTACCGTGCTGCTGGTCTGGGAACTGCTGGTGCGCGGGCTGGAGGTGTCCCTGGTGATCCTGCCGGCGCCGTCGGTTATTGCGGCGCGCTTTGCCTCCAGTCTGCCGATCCTGTGGGACGATTTTGCCCAGACCATCCTGAAGGGCGCGTTGGGCGGCTATGTGATCGGGTGCGGTGCGGCATTTCTGACTGCGATCCTGGTGGACCGCAGCGATTTCCTGCGCCGCGGGCTGCTGCCGGTGGGGAACTTTGTCGCCGCGCTGCCGATTGTGGGCACCGCGCCGATCCTGGTGATGTGGTTCGGGTTCGACTGGCAGTCCAAGGCCGCCGTTGTCGTGGTCATGGTGTTCTTTCCGATGCTGGTGAACACGGTGGCGGGCCTGCGCGAGACCTCGGCCATGCAGCGCGATCTGATGCAGACGTATGCGGCGAGTTACTGGCAGAGCTTTTTCAAGCTGCGGTTGCCGGCGGCGCTGCCGTTTGTGTTCAACGGCCTCAAGATCTCCACCACCCTGGCGCTGATCGGCGCGATTGTGGCGGAATTCTTTGGCTCGCCCACGGTCGGCATGGGCTTCCGCATTTCCACCAGCGTCGGCCAGCTGGCGCTGGACATGGTCTGGGCCGAGATCGTGGTGGCGGCGCTGGCGGGATCGGCCTTTTACGGGCTGGTCGCGCTGATTGAGAAGAGCTTCACCTTCTGGCACCCGTCTCAGCGGGGCTGACAGGAAGACGCCGTCCCGCCAGGCGCGGGGCGGTTTCGCCGGAAATTTGCGCGGGGCGCCCGCAAGGGCAGGCCTGATAAAGAAAAAACTTTGAACGAATGGTCAAACCCGGGCAAGCTTCACATCATAATCAATAGGGAGAAAAAGACATGAAACATATTTTGACTGCGGCGGCTTTGGCGCTGGGGGCAACCGGGGCGGCGCAGGCGGCGGATGATGTGACGCTGCAGCTGAAATGGGTGACCCAGGCGCAGTTTGCCGGATATTACGTGGCGCTGGACAAGGGGTTCTACGAAGAAGAGGACCTGAATGTCACCATCCTGCCGGGCGGTCCGGATATTGCGCCGACCCAGGTGATCGCAGGCGGCGGTGCTGATGTGACGGTGGAATGGATGCCCGCGGCGCTGGCGGCCCGTGAAAAGGGGCTGCCGCTGGTCAATATCGCCCAGCCGTTCAAATCCTCCGGCATGATGCTGACCTGCTGGAAGGATGCCGGCATCGAAAGCCCGGAGGACTTGAAGAACCGCACCCTGGGGGTCTGGTTCTTTGGCAATGAATTCCCCTTTATGAGCTGGATGAGCCAGCTGGGCATCGGCACCGATGGCAAGGGTGAAAACAGTGTCGAGGTGCTGAAGCAGGGGTTCAATGTCGACCCGCTGCTGCAGCGCCAGGCGGACTGCATTTCGACCATGACCTATAATGAATACTGGCAGGTCATCGACGCAGGCGTGTCGCCGGATGAGCTGGTCACCTTCAAGTATGAGGATCAGGGCGTCGCGACGCTGGAGGATGGTCTTTATGTGCTGGAAGAGAACCTCGAGAACCCTGAGTTCACTGACAAGATGGAACGGTTCGTGCGGGCCTCGATGAAGGGCTGGAAATATGCGGAGGAGAACCCGGACGAAGCGGCGGAGATCGTGCTCGACAACGATGCCTCCGGCGCCCAGACCGAAACACACCAGAAGCGGATGATGGGCGAGATCGCCAAGCTGACCGCAGGAAGCAATGGCGCGCTGGATCCGGCCGATTATGAGCGCACGGTGGAAACGCTGATGGGTGGAGGCTCCGATCCGGTGATCACCAAGCAGCCGGAAGGCGCCTGGACACACGCCATCACCGATGCGGCTTTGAAATAAGCCGTCTCGCCGGCTGACAGGAAAAGCCCAGGCCCGCCGGATTTTACCCGGCGGGCCGTTTTTGTTTTGAGGGAAATTTTGTAAAGTTTTCGGCAAATCTGCCTGGAGAGCGATTTACTCGCTTTAGGAGAATATTTTTGTGCTAGCCTCTCCCAATGGGAGAGATGCACGCTCATATCCCTCAGGGGCAGAGGCCAGACGGACACCCGCCGCAGTACGTGTGCTTCTGCCGCCGGCCCCAGATCCCTGATTGCAATGCGCGCCATGCCCCGCGCGGGCGGCCGGCGCTGCTGGATGTGGCCAGCAGCAGCTGCGAACTGCCGCTGGCTTCCTGGTGCGAGGGGGCGCACCAGCGCAAGCATGAAACCGGCCGCCCCCAGGTCCTGGTCCTGTATGAGACGGAGCCGGTTTCCCTGGCAGCGGCAGCGCCGCGGCGGGAGGCGGAGGGCGCGGCAGACGTGATCCCGGTTCTGGTCTGCTGCCTGGAGAGGATCGGCCACGCCGACCTTCTGCACGCGCTGGCCTGCGGCTTTGACGTCATTCACCTGCAGGCCTGTCCCGGCTCCGCCGGCGGTGCGCACCAGCAGCAGGTGGAGCTGGCGCGGGTGCTGGGCGGGCTGGGCCGCATCCTGCTGTTCGAGGACGCCGGCACCCTGGCGCAGCGGCTGCAGGCGGGGATCTTTCCGTTTCCGTCGCTGGCGCCCGGCGTGCTGGCGGTCGGCAGCCGCAGGGACACCGCGCGCGCCAGCGCCGCGGCGCTGCTGCCGGCCAAAACGGGTATCATCGCGCTGCCGGAGCAGGCGCCCTATGGGGCGGTCAGCCTGGACGAAAGCTGCTGCACCCATTGCAGCAGCTGCGTCTGGGTCTGCCCCTCGGATGCGCTGAGCCTGACGGAAAACGGCGGCGCGCTGAGCTTTGTGGAATCCTTGTGCTTTCAATGCGGACTGTGCGTTTCGATCTGCCCGCAGCGGGCATTGCAGATGGAACCCGGGATGGATCTGACCGCGTCGGCGGTGCTGCCGCAGCTGCTGACGGGAGAAGAGGGCCGGCGTGAGACGGAACCGGGGCACACTGGTTTGCCGCCAAATCTGCCCGCGGGGTAGCTGCACCGGCCTCAGGGCGGCAAGCGGCGCTCAGCTCTGCTCCAGGAAACCGCCGTACTGGCCGCGCTTGAAGATCAGCCCCTTGCCGGGCCGGGTGGTCACGCTGGCCACCTCGCCAATGATGATGGTGTGATCGCCTGCGGGATGGGCAGCAAAACGGCGGCAGTCGAAACGGGCAATCACCCCTGCCAGCGCCGGTGCCCCCTGGGCGTTGACCTGCCACGCGGCGGCACTGAAGTCCTCGCCGTTGGCGGCGAAATGCTTGGCCAGGTCCAGCTGGTCCTCTGCCATCACGTGAATGGCGAAATGCTCTGCCGCGGCAAAGGCGTCATGGCGCAGCGAAGCCTTGGCCGGGCACCACAGCAGCAGCGGCGGCTCAAGCGAAACGGAGGTGAAGCTGTTGACGGTGATCGCCAGCGGGCCGCGCGCGGTCTGGGTGGTGACAACCGTCACCCCGGTGCCGAAGCAGCCGAGCGCATCGCGGTAGGCCCGGGCGGTATCCGGCCCGGGGATGAAGCTGGTGTCGGCCATGTCGCGCGCCTTTTGTTCGTTCCGGCCAGTGACCTGCCACGCATGGGCGTGATTGTCTACCCAGGGTCAGGACACTAGTTCATGTCCTCGATGAGGCGTCCGTGCTTGCGGGTCTCCTCGATCACCGCGCCAAAGGTGCTGAGGCCGCGCGCTTCCAGCATCGGCAGCATCTTGCAGAACACCTCTGCCGTGGCCTGGGCATCCCCCATGGCGGTGTGGCGCAGGGCAGGCGGGATGGTCACCTCCAGCCGCTCGCACAGCGCGTCCAGCGTGTGGCCTTGCGAGGCGCCGAACAGCACCGCGCTCAGCAGCACGGTGTCCAGGATCGGCTGATCCCAGCTGACTCCCGCGCGTTTGGCGTGGCGGCGCAGAAAGGCCATGTCGAAGGGCGCGTTATGAGCGACGATGACCGCGTCCGAGGCAAACCGGTGGAAGCCGCGGGCGGCCTCGCCGATGTCAGGCGCGCCTTGGACCATGGCATCGCTGACCCCGTGCACCTTGGTGGAGGCAGCGGGGATCGGCGTGCCGGGATTGACCAGCGTTTCGAACTGCTCGCCTTCGATTATCCTGTTGCGCACCACCCGCAGCGCGCCGATCTGCACGATCTCGTCCTTGTGCGGCAGCAGTCCGGTGGTTTCAGTATCGAACACCACATAGCTGAGGTGTGAAAGCTTGCGGTTGTCCAGCTCCGCATGCTCGGTCTCCAGCAGGGCAAAATCGTAAACCAGCGGACGCGAGTCATCGGGGGCGAGGCCCGCATGGGCGCCTTCAAACAAGATGATATAGCCGGGCGCGCCGCCCAGCGGTTTCAGCCGCAGATCAAACACCTGGCTGCCGCTCGCGCTTTTGACTTCGGCCTGAACCTCCATGCCGCTGCGCACCAGCCGTCCGTAAGCGGCCTCCAGCCCGGTTTGGTCCAGGTAGTCGGACAGCGGCGCATTGAGCCGCGGCGGCGCTTCCTGCGCCAGCACCGCGGCGGCCTGGCCGTCATACAGCACGATCTGATGTGCGGGGCTGGCCATTACGGTGGCGATGGGAATGTCCGTCAGCAGCGCCGCCAGGCGGGCTTTCTCCGCCTCCAGATGCTCGGTTTCGCGGGCAATCGCCTCGGCTGCGGACAGGGCCGAGTCGCCCAGTTGGCCCGCCAGCCCCTGGGCGGCTGCGGCGAGATCGCCCAGGTAGCGGGCCCCGTGTGTGTCCAGCTCCTTGTTCACCCCGGCATGTGCCCGGGCGCGCATCCCAGCTGCCAGCCGTTCGATCGGCTTGGCGACGTTCTCGTCGAACAGCAGCCAGACCCCGGCACAGAGCCCGAGCATGGCAAAGCTGCTGAGGAGGCCGGAGAAAATGAAGGCATCGGTCAGACCGGGCTGGCCTGCGCGGGTGTAGCCAAGCCACAGCGCGCCGCCGGTGACGGCAATGCCACCAAGCGCCAGCAGGCAGAAGAACAGAAAGATCCGAAGACGCAGGCTGAGGCGTGACAGCATCTTTACCCTCCGCAGGCAGTCGTCAAAAGCGCGTCATCGGGCCCGCCGGCAATCCAGTCGAGCCCCTTGGGCAGGCTGTTGCCGGAAAAGACGACGTTGCTGGCCACCAGTGCCCGCCGCCACTTTCCGCAGTCCAGCACGGCAGGCCGCCTGCTGACAGGCGCCCAGCGGCCAAAGAAATAGACCTCAGCAAGATAAACCTGCGGATGCGCCTCGTGGCTTTTCATGGTGGCGGTGTCGATGGCGGCAAAGCGGTCCACGTAAGGCACGGCATAGGTCCAGGGCCGGTAGAAGCTCTGCTTTTCAACGGTTTCCGCAACCTCCAGCCC
Organism: Leisingera caerulea DSM 24564; assembly: GCF_000473325.1. Taxonomy (NCBI): domain Bacteria; kingdom Pseudomonadati; phylum Pseudomonadota; class Alphaproteobacteria; order Rhodobacterales; family Roseobacteraceae; genus Leisingera; species Leisingera caerulea. The sequence goes on along the minus strand of NZ_KI421514.1, from coordinate 97,018 downwards.
TTCGGGAAGGGCCGCTTTGGTGCGTCCGTACCAGCCGTATTCCGAGGCGATGGTCACGCCGATCATCGCAAGGCCCGCCGCCACCGGCGCCATCCAGCGGGGCAGCCGTCCCTTCAGCGTCCGGTTCAGCAGCATCACCACGCCCGCCGCAGCAATGCCTGCAAAAATCACCGCAATCAGTTCCAGAAACATATGCTCTCCCTGCTGGCCCCCGGCCTGTTCATCTTTCTCAAAATACTCGCGCCGCAGGCTCCCGCACTCTCCGCAGGCGCTGCCGTCAGCTCAGCATCCCCTTACCGTGCCCAACCGCCGATTGCATCGTCTTTACCACAACAAAGGCGTCGCGCAGATGACTTCGCTCAAAATCCGACAGGTCCGAGGGCGCCAGGTAATTGTCCGGGGCATGGCCGCCGCGAACCTGGGCCGCCTGATGCTCCAGCCGGGTCTGGGCAATCAGGTCATAGGCATCCATCAAATCCCGCGCGCCGGAAGGGCTGAGCACGCCCGCGGCCTCCGCCGCCTCCAGCCGGGCGCGGGTGTTGACCTCTGCCAGCTGCCCCTGCAGCGCATAGACCCGGCCCAGATCCACCACCGGCACCACGCCATTATGCTTCATGTCCAGCGTGTTGCGGTGCTCGCCTGAGCGGATGGTGGCCAGCCCGCGCAGCAGCCCCAGGGGGGGCGTATGCTTCAGCGAGTTGGCAATCATATGGGCCGTGAAGATCGTATTTGCGCTGGCCGCTTGCAGGGTTTTCTGCTGCAGATCGGCAAACAGCGCGGCATCGCCGCCGATGGGGCGCAGGTCGAACATCACCGAGGCCAGCATCTGCGCCTCGGGGTTCGGCTTGGCGATCCAGCCGCGGAAATAGTCGCGCCAGACCCGCAGCGGCTGACGCCAGCGCGGATTGGAGGCCATCATGTCGCCGGGGCAATAGACATAGCCGCAGGTGTTCAGCCCGTCGCAGACAAACTTGGCAAGCTGCTCGAAATAGGCCTCATCGCCGGCGGCCAGATCGTCGGACAGGATCAGGCAGTTGTCCTGGTCGGAGACGCCGGTCTGCTCGCGCCGCCCTTGCGAGCCGCAGGCGAGCCATAGGTAGGGCACGGGCGCGGGGCCCAGTTTTTCCTCGGCCAGGGCCAGCAGGCGCCGGGTGGCGGTGTCGGCGATGTCGGTGATCAGCCGCGTCACCACCTCATGCCGGTTGCCGCCGGCCACAAGCTGCACCAGCAGGCGGGGGATTTCGGCGGTGACCTTGGCCATCTCCTCAGCGGAGCCCGCCCGGGCGATGCTGGAGACCATCTCACCGGAGCTGACGGCCTGAAACCGGGTGAGGTCGGTCTGGGTGACGATGCCTGCAAGCTTGCCTGCCTCGACCACCGGGATGTGGCCGATGCCGTGCTCCATCATCATGTGCAGCACGTCGGAACCGATGGCTGAGGGTGCCAGGGTCAGCGGGTCCGGGGTCATCACCGTGCTGACCGGGGTCGAGATGGGTTTGCCCGCGGCCAGGATTTTGGCGGTCAGGTCGCGTGTCGTCAGGATGCCCTGCAAGCTGTCCCCGTCGGTCACGCAGACAGAGGAAATGCGGCGGTCCCGCATCAGCTGTGCCGCGCCCTGGCAGGTGAGGCCGCCGGAACAGGTGACGGGCGCGCGTGCCATGATCGCCTCGACCCGTGTGGTGGCCAGGCTGCCGGTGTCCTGGCTGCCGGGGCGGCGGCGGTCGAAGAATTTGGCGACCTTTGGCTGGCTGGCCATCAGGGCGTGGAAATCCGCCTTGGGCAGCAGCAGCAGGATTGTGTTCTTGGTTGTCCGGGCAGAGGTCACCGCCCGGCCGGTGCGGGTCAGCCCGCGCTCGCCAAAGGAATTGCGTGGGCCGAGGATGGAGACGGGAATGCCGTTTTCATCGGTTACTTCCACCTCGCCGGTGTGGACCAGGTACAGCCCTTCCAGATCCTCGTTGAGGGCATAAACGGGATCGCCGGCAGCGGCGTCGATCTGGCGGAACTTTGGTGCCAGCGCCTGCAGCAGCGCGGGTTCCAGGCTGTCGTAGGGATGGACCGAGGTCAGGAAGCGGAGCAGCGCGGCATCAGATAGGGGCATTTGCTTGTGTCCTCTTGAACTGTCTTTCCCGGGCCGCAGGCCCGGATTGCCTCCGACCCGCCCCCCCCAGGGCGGGGGCAATCCTGAGTGCTTTCTAATGACCGCTGTTTCGGGCGTCCTAGCAAAAAATGGCCCCGCCAGTGAAACACCGTACGGGACCATGAGGAAAGAGGCGGGCGGCTGGGAGGCAGCCCGCCCAGGGGAGGTTAGTGGTCCTGTGCGGCCCCGGCGCCGCGCGGGATGCGGACGCTTTCCACCAGCTCTTCGATCTCGGCGGGGATCGCCTCGCTCGATTTCGACACGATGAAGGCCACCGCGAAGTTCACCATTGCGCCAATCGCACCGAAGGAGGTGGATTTGATGGTGCCCAGCAGCGGGTCCGCATCGGTGAAGGAGTTTGTGCCCGGGATGAACAGCCAGCCCTTGTGCAGGAAGATGTAGACCAGGGTCACGATCAGGCCTGCCAGCATGCCGGCCACCGCACCCTTGTTGTTCACCTTGGTGAAGATGCCCATCATCAGCGCCGGGAAGATCGAGGCTGCGGCCAGGCCGAAGGCCAGCGCCACGGTTTGCGCCGCAAAGCCCGGCGGGTTCAGACCCAGGTAGGTTGCCACACCGATGGCCACGGCCATGGCGACACGGGCCGACAGCAGCTCGCCTTTTTCCGAGATGTTCGGGTTGATCGAACCCTTGATCAGGTCGTGCGAGACAGCTGAGGAGATTGCCAGCAGAAGACCGGCAGCGGTGGACAGTGCAGCCGCCAGGCCGCCGGCTGCCACGAGGCCGATCACCCAGCTGGGCAGGTTGGCGATTTCCGGGTTGGCCAGAACCAGGATGTCACGGTTGAACTTGGTCAGCTCATTGCCGGCCCAGCCGTTTGCCGCGGCAGTTGCCTGCAGCTCTTCGGACTGATCGTTGTAGTACTGGATCGCACCATCGCCGTTCTTGTCTTCCCAAGCCAGCAGGCCGGTTTTCTGCCAGGTGGCCATCCAGTCGTACTGCGGATCGTTCTCGATCTGCTGCACGGTCACGGCGCCGCCTTCGATGCCGCCATTGGGCCACATCATCTCGGTGATGTTGAGGCGGGCCATGGCGCCCACAGCCGGAGCGGTCAGGTACAGCAGCGCGATGAACACCAGCGCCCAGCCGGCCGACCAGCGGGCATCAGCCACTTTCGGCACGGTGAAGAAGCGCATGATCACGTGCGGCAGGCCCGCGGTGCCGATCATCAGCGACAGGGTGAAGAGCACCATGTTGAAGGTATCGGCATGATGCGCGGTGTACTCGTTAAAGCCGAGTTCGGTCACGATGGCATCCAGCTTGGTCAGCAGCGGCTCGCCGGAGGCGGCATGGTCGCCGAACAGGCCGAGCGCCGGGATCGGGTTGCCGGTCAGCTGCAGCGAGATAAAGATCGCCGGGATGGTGTAGGCCATGATCAGCACGCAGTACTGCGCCACCTGGGTGTAGGTCACGCCCTTCATGCCGCCGAACACGGCGTAGGCAAAGACCACACAGGCGCCGATCAGCAGGCCGGCGGTGTTGGAGACCTCCAGGAAGCGGCCGAAGGCGACGCCGACACCGGTCATCTGGCCGATCACATAGGTGGTCGACGCCACGATCAGGCAGATCACCGCCACGATCCGCGCGGTCGGGGAGTAGAACCGGTCGCCGATGAACTCGGACACGGTGAACTTGCCGAACTTGCGCAGGTAGGGCGCAAGCAGCAGCGCCAGCAGCACGTAGCCGCCGGTCCAGCCCATCAGGAAGGTGGAGTTGTCATAGCCGGTGAAAGCGATGAGGCCCGCCATCGAGATAAAGGAAGCCGCCGACATCCAGTCGGCCGCGGTGGCCATGCCGTTGGTGACGGGGTGAACGCCCCGGCCCGCGGCATAGAATTCAGATGTGGAGCCCGCACGGGCCCAGATCGCGATGCCGATGTAGAGCGCAAAGGAGGCGCCCACAAACAGCAGGTTGATGGTAAACTGGTCCATCTTATTCTTCCTCCACGCCGTATTCGCGGTCCAGCTTGTTCATCCGGAACGCGTAGAAAAAGATCAGCCCCAGAAACACCAGGATCGAGCCTTGCTGGGCGAACCAGAAGCCCAGATCGCTGCCGCCGACCTTGATGCCCGCAAGCATCGGACGCAGCAGGATGCCGAAGCCGAATGATACAACAGCCCAGATCACCAGGCTGATTAGAATGATGCGCACGTTCGCCGCCCAATAGCCTTTATCGGCTTCGGCGGTTTTTGCCGCATTTGTGGTTTGATCCGCCATGGCGGCTCCTCCTTCTTCCTCCTGAGCCGCCGCGGGGGGCGGGCTGGCTCTCTCCGTTTGCCTGGCGCCGGGTCAGGGCGCGCAGGCATGACTCCTCCGGTCCGGCAGATGCGTGCACCTGGCGGGTCCGATGGGTATTCCAATGTCCGGGAGACGGGGTCCTGCCGGTCAGGGCAGGCCCCGTTTCTTGTTCGTTAGCTGGTGGCCTTTGTCACAATGGCCGCCATATCCTGGGCGATGTCGTTGATACCGCCCATGGCATCTGTGGTCTGCAGCACGCCCTTGCCGCAGTAGTAGGCAATCAGCGGCGCGGTCTGCGCGTGATAGGCCTCCAGCCGGCTGGCAACGGTTTCCGCATTGTCATCGGCGCGGCGCTTCATTTCTGTGCCGCCGCATTTATCGCATTTGCCCGCCTCGGCAGGCTGCTTGAAGCTGTCGTGATAGCCCTCGCCGCAGCCGCCGCAGGTGTAGCGGCCGGAAATCCGCTCAACCATGGCCGCATCGTCCACTTCCAGGCTGATCGCGGCATTGATCTTCTGGTTGGTTTCCGCCAGCAGATCGTCCAGCGCTTCGGCCTGCACGGTGGTGCGGGGGAAGCCGTCGAGGATCACGCCCTTGGCGCAATCGGGCTCTGCCAGGCGGTCGCGCAGGATGTTGATCACGATCTCGTCGCTGACCAGCTGGCCCGCTTCCATCACCGCCTTGGCGGCGAGGCCGGCGGGCGTGCCCGCGGCAACCGCCTCGCGCAGCAGGTCGCCGGTCGACAGCTGCACATAGCCGAATTTCTCCTCCAGCATCCGCGCCTGGGTGCCCTTGCCGGCGCCCGGAGGCCCCAGCAGGATCAAAACGGCGGGACGGGTCATAACTGCCATATTCATCGGTCTATCACCCCTTGTTCGCGCGGTTTTCGATCAGGTCCTCGACCACCGACGGATCGGCGAGGGTCGAGGTGTCGCCCAGGCTGCCATAGTCGTTCTCGGCAATCTTGCGCAGGATGCGGCGCATGATTTTGCCGGAGCGGGTCTTCGGCAGGCCGGGCGCCCATTGGATGACATCCGGGGAGGCAATCGGGCCGATCTCAGTCCGGACCCAGGTGCGCAGCTCCTTCAGCAGCTCATCGGACGGCTCGCGGTCGTTCATCAGGGTCACGTAGCAGTAGATGCCCTGGCCCTTGATCTCATGCGGGTAGCCAACCACGGCGGCCTCGGCCACGGCGGCGTGGGCCACCAGGGCGCTTTCGACCTCAGCCGTGCCCATGCGGTGGCCGGAGACGTTGATCACGTCATCGACGCGCCCGGTGATCCAGTAGTCGCCGTCCTCGTCGCGGCGGCAGCCGTCGCCGGTGAAATAGTAGCCTTTGTAGTCCGAGAAATAGGTGTTCTCGAACCGTTCATGGTCACCCCAGACGGTGCGCATCTGGCCCGGCCAGCTGTCCTTGATGCAGAGCACGCCTTCGACGCCGTTGCCCTCGATCTCGACACCCGACTGCGGATCCAGAACCACCGGCTGGATGCCGAAGAAGGGTTTCATTGCCGCGCCGGGCTTCATCGCGTGGGCGCCCGGCAGCGGGGTCATCAGGTGGCCGCCGGTCTCGGTCTGCCACCAGGTGTCGACGATCGGGCATTTGCCCTTGCCGACAACCTCGTTGTACCAGGTCCAGGCTTCGGGGTTGATCGGCTCGCCCACGGTGCCCAGCACCTTAAGATCGCTCAGATCGCACTTTTCGACCCATTCATTGCCTTGGCCCATCAGCGCGCGCAGTGCGGTGGGGGCAGTGTAGAACTGGTTCACCTTGTGCTTTTCGCAGACCTGCCAGAAGCGAGAGGCATCGGGGTAGGTCGGCACGCCTTCGAACATCAGCGTGGTGGCGCCGTTGGCCAGCGGGCCATAGACAATATAGCTGTGGCCGGTGACCCAGCCCACGTCGGCGGTGCACCAGTAGATGTCGCCGTCGTGGTAATCAAAAGTGACCTCATGGGTCAGTGCGGCATAGGTCAGGTAGCCGCCGGAGGTGTGCACAACACCCTTGGGCTGGCCGGTGGAACCGGAGGTGTAGAGGATGAACAGCGGATCCTCGGCGTTCATCTCGGCCGGTTTGCAGTAGTCGTCCGCTTCCAGCGCCATCTCGTTATAGTCATAGTCGCGGCCGTCGACCCAGGTGGTCTGGCCGCCGGTGCGCTTGACCACCAGGCATTTCACCGTGTCCTTGGTGTGCAAGAGGGCGGCGTCGGCGTTCGACTTCAGCGGGGTCTTGCGGCCGCCGCGCGGCGCCTCGTCGGCGGTGATGATCACCTTGGCGTCGCAGCCGTTGATACGGGCCGCCAGCGCGTCGGGGGAGAAGCCGGCAAACACGATGGAATGAATGGCGCCGATGCGGGCGCAGGCCAGCATGGCATAGGCCGCTTCGGGGATCATCGGCAGGTAGATGACAACCCGGTCGCCCTTGCGCACACCCATCGATTCCAGGATGTTGGCCATCCGGCAGGTGCGGCGGTGCAGCTCCTTATAGGTGATGTGCTGCGCGTCCTCATTGGGATCATCCGGCTCCCAGATGATCGCGGTCTGGTCGCCGCGGGTGTCCAGGTGGCGGTCGATGCAGTTGGCGGAAACGTTCAGGGTACCGTCCGCATACCAGTTGATCGAAACATTGCCGAAGTTGTAGTTCACGTCCTTCACCTGGGTGAAGGGCTTGATCCAGTCGATGCGCTTGCCCTGTTCGCCCCAGAAGCCTTCGGGGTCGTTCAGCGAAGCGTCATACATCTCCTGGTATTTCGCGGCATTGACATGCGCGCGGGCAACGGTTTCGTCGGATGGCGGATAGACAGCGTCTGCGTGCAGCGCGTTCATTCGGTTTCCTCCCAGAAATTTTATTGGCAAGACAAACGACACCGCTGTGCCGTGGCTGTCAAACCGTTTCCTCCTGAGCATAGATAATACCGCAAGCTGAAAATTTGTGAATAAGCGACCGGTTTTTAAGCATTTCATTGTCAACGAATTTCCCTCTGGGATGCGATCTTGTAAATGTTTTGACAGCCGCATACCCTGCTTTTGGGAAAAACAACGGCTTAGGTGTAAACGGGTTTGCGGTCAATTTACGGGCCGCGCCGGGGCAAATTGACCAAGGGGCAGCCTGGGCGGCGGAAACAGGCGCAGGCGTCCTGCGGCATATTGTGCCACGCCGTCCGGCGGAAGGCCGCGCGGAGGGCGCTCCGTTCGCGAAACGCGAGTCGCTGCGTAACGTTTCTGCCGCGGGGGTTGGCAGGGCGCGGCCTTGCGGCTAGCCTGTCGGGCAAGCGCCCGCCTGCTGCACGTGCGGAAGGCAAAAAGGGCGCAATTCGGGAGAGTTACATCATGAACAGATTTCTGACTGCCGCTGTGGCGGCAACGGCTGGCGTTGCAATGGCAGGCGAGGCTGCGGCGACGGAGTGGAATGTGTCCCTGTGGGGCAAACGCCGCGCCTTTACCGAACATGTGGAGAAACTGGCGGAGCTGGTCTCCGAGAAAACCAATGGCGAGTTCACCCTGAATATCAGCTATGGCGGCCTCAGCAAGAACAAGGAGAACCTCGACGGCATCTCCATCGGCGCCTTTGAAATGGCGCAGTTCTGCGCGGGCTACCACCGCGACAAGAACCCCTCGATCACCGTGCTGGAGCTGCCGTTCCTGGGTGTGAACACGCTGGAGGAAGAGGTCGCCGTATCCCACGCGGTTTACGCCCACCCGGCGGTGGAGGCGGATCTGGCGCGCTGGAACGCCAAGCTGCTGATGACCTCGCCGATGCCGCAATACAACATCGTCGGCACCGGCGAACCGCGCGACGAGCTGGGTGAGTTCAAGGACATGCGGGTGCGCGCCACCGGCGGCATCGGCCAGGCGTTTTCCGCCGTTGGCGCGGTGCCGACCTCTGTGACCGCGACCGAGGCTTACAACGCGATGGAATCCGGCGTTGTCGATACCGTCGCCTTTGCCCAGCACGCGCATCTGGCCTTTGGCACCATCAACAAGGCCGACTGGTGGACCGCCAACCTGAACCCCGGCACCGTGAACTGCCCGGTGGTGGTCAACACCGATGCCTATGACGCCCTCAGCGACGCCGAGCGCGAGGCGCTGGAAAGCTCGGTTGAGGAAGCGATTGCCCATTACCTCGACAACTACGGTGCACTGCTGACCAAATGGGACAGCGTGCTGGAGGAAAAGGGCGTCGAGAAGGTCACCATCTCCGACGAGCAGCTGGCCGAATTCCGCAAAGTGGCTGCCGATCCGATCCGCGAGCAGTGGATCAAGGACATGAGCGGCCAGGGCCTGCCGGCACAGGAGCTCTATGATCTGGTGCAGAAGACCCTCAGCGACCACCGCTCGGGCAGCTGAGCCTGACATGATACGGAAGGGCCGGGCACAGCGTTCCGGCCCTTTCTGTCTTTGACGCTACTGAAAGATGGGGGCAGGGCATGGCGGCAGGAGCAGCAGTCCTGGAGGACGGCAGCCTGATCAGCAGGCTGGACCGCGGGTTATTGAAAGCCGAGCGCCTGCTGGCGCTGCTGAGCGGGATTGCGGTGTTTTCGCTGATGATCCTGGCGGTGGTCTCGGTCGGCGGGCGCAACGCGATAAACGCGCCGCTGCCCGGCTATGTCGACTGGATCGAGCAGATCATGCCGCTGATTGCTTTCATGGGCATCGCCTATGTGCAGCGCGACGGCACCCACATCCGCATGGATATTTTCATCGGCGCCCTGCGGGGCCGTGCGCTGTGGCTGTTTGAGCTGGTCTCGGTGTTGCTGATCCTGTTTCTGATCCTGGCGCTGGTCTGGGGCAGCTGGTCGCATTTCCTGCGCTCCTTCGACTTTGCCGCGCCGCTGTGGAGCCGCGACAGCTCTATCGACATCGGCCTGCCGATCTGGCCGGCCAAGCTGCTGGCGCCGGTGGCCTTTGCGGTGCTGGCCCTGCGGCTGATGCTGCAGATCTGGGGCTATGGCCGGGCGCTGGTGCTGGGGCTGGAGGCGCCGGTCGCGGTGCCGCTGGTGCAAAGCGCCGCCGAACTGGCGGCGGCAGAGGCCGAGCAGATGCAGGGCCATGACAGCGGCTCAGATAATAACTCTACCGGCGGGCAGGGGTAACACAGATGGAACCGATTGAAATCGGCCTTTGGGTCACGGGCGGCCTGCTGGCGATGGTTGTCCTGGGGATGCGGGTGGCCTTCGCAGCCGGCCTGGCAGGTCTTGCCGGGCTTATCTGGATCTTCTGGGCCAAGTTCGGCTATGACCCGGCGCGGTTTGGCAAGGCGCTGACCGTCTCGGTCAAGATCGCAGGCCAGGTGCCGCACTCCAAGGTGTCCAGCCAGGCGCTGAGCCTGATCCCCACCTTCATCCTGATCGGCTATCTGGCGTATTACGCGGGGCTGACGCGCGCGCTGTTCACCGCAGCCAAGCGCTGGATCGCCTGGCTGCCGGGCGGGCTGGCGGTTTCCACCGTTTTTGCCACGGCGGGCTTTGCCGCGGTGTCGGGGGCCTCGGTTGCCACCTCCGCCGTTTTTGCCCGCATCGCCATCCCAGAGATGCTGGACATCGGCTACAACAAGCGCTTTGCCGCAGGCGTGGTGGCGGCGGGCGGCACGCTTGCCTCGCTGATCCCGCCCTCGGCGATCCTGGTGATCTACGCCATCATCGTCGAGCAGGACGTGGGCAAGCTCCTTCTGGCGGGCTTTATCCCCGGTGCGTTTTCGGCGGTGATCTATGGCCTGCTGATCGTCGGTATTGCGGTGATCTTCAAATCCGTCGGCCCGCCTGTGAAGGGCTTCACCTGGGGCCAGCGGTTCGCCGCGCTGCCCGGGGCGCTGCCGATCATCCTGGTGGTCGTGATCATCATTTGTTTTGTCTACAACCCCTTTGGCGGCGACGCCTGGGGCACCCCGACAGAAGGCGGCGCCATCGGGGCCTTCATCGTCTTCCTTTATGCGCTGAAGGAAGGCATGAAATGGGCTGAGCTGAAATCGGCGCTCTTGGAGACCGCCAAGCTGACGGTGATGATCTTCACCATCATCTGGGGGGTGCTGATCTATGTCCGGTTCCTGGGCTTTGCCGATCTGCCAGGGGCGTTTTCGGACTGGATCACCACGCTGGAGATGAGCCCGATGGTGATCCTGATCTGTATCCTGCTGGCCTATGCGGTGCTGGGCATGTTCATGGACGCGATTGGAATGCTCTTGCTGACCCTGCCGGTGGTTTACCCGGCGGTGATGGCGCTGAACGGCGGCGAGAGCGTGGCCGCGGCCGACAGCGCCTTTGGCATGAGCGGCACCATGTGCGCGATCTGGTTTGGCATCCTGGTGGTGAAGATGGCCGAGTTCTGCCTGATCACCCCGCCCATCGGTCTCAACTGCTTTGTGGTCGCGGGCGTGCGCGACGATCTGAGCGTGCAGGATGTGTTCCGCGGCGTGATGCCGTTCTTCGTCGCGGACGCGGTGACAATTGCGCTGCTGGTCGCCTTCCCGGGGATTGTTCTCTACCTGCCGTCCCTGGCCGGGTAGGGTGAAGGCAGAAGGTCGCTCAGGGCTCACCAAAGCAGATACTCGCGTCAGACCCGCCTTCACATTATCCCTGCCTGCCGGCGCCCGCCGCCGGCCTCAATCAAAACAGCCGCATCCCCGCCTGCGGGCGGGGCCCCTCGGCGGTTTTCCTTGATCCCGCCGCCTGTCCCCGGCTGTCTGTGCTCACGCGAAGGCGGCTCCGGAGCAGATCAGCTTGGCAGATGGCGGCACAGGGCCTATATGGCGCGGCATGAGAGATTTTGCCCCCCTGCACCAGGCCGCGCGTTTGAGCGTGGCGCCCATGATGGATTGGACTGACCGTCACTGCCGCTACTTGCACCGGCTGCTGAGCCGGGAAGCGCTGCTTTATACCGAGATGGTGACGGCGCCCGCGCTGGTGCGCGGCGGGGCGCTGCATTTGCTAGAGTTCAATGCCGAAGAGCATCCGGTGGCATTGCAGCTGGGCGGCTCTGATCCGGAGGAGCTGGCTGAGGCGGCGCGTTTGGGTGAGCAGGCGGGCTACGACGAGATCAACCTCAACTGCGGCTGCCCCAGCGACCGGGTCCAATCCGGCGCCTTCGGGGCGGTGCTGATGCAGACGCCGGAACTGGTTGCGGATTGTGTGTCCGCTATGCGCGAAACGGTGGATGTGGAAGTCACCGTCAAATGCCGCATTGGCGTCGATGAGCAGGAGCCGGAAGAGGTGCTGCCGGACTTCCTGGAGAAAATCCGGGATGCGGGCTGCCGGCGGGTGACCATCCACGCACGCAAGGCCTGGTTGCAGGGCCTGTCCCCGAAGGAGAACCGGGACATCCCGCCGCTGGACTATGACCTGGTGCACCGGATGAAGGCGACGTTCCCGGATCTGCATATCTCGATCAACGGCGGCATTGCGACGCTGGCAGATGCGAAGGCGCATCTGGACCGCGGCCTGGACGGCGTCATGGTGGGCCGTGCGGCTTATCATCAGCCGGCTGATGTGCTCTGCGCGGCGGACCCTGAGATTTACGGCACCGGCACGGTGAGCGATCCGGGCGGCGCCGTGCGGCAGATGCTGCCCTATATCGAGGCGCGGCTGAATGAAGGCGCGAAGCTCAACCAGATCACCCGCCACATGCTGGGGCTGTTTGCGGGCAAACCCGGGGCGCGGCAGTGGCGGCGGATGCTGTCCGAAGGCGCCTGCCGCACCGGCGCCGGGCCGGAGCTGGTGCAGGAGGCGCTGGCCCAGGTGGAGACGCGCGCCGCAGCGTGACGGTACGCCTCACGCGCTAGTGCCTTGTGCGGGCCGGGCGCGGCGGCTAACCCTTTGCCGGTGAACCAAAGCCCGAGGTGACCCGCATGACCGACCCTGCTCTGACCGCAGCCCTGTGGCCCGCGCCTGCTCTGCTGATGCAGATGGCAGCGCTGCTGGTGGTGATTGGCGCCTTTGCAGGCGTGCTGGCCGGCCTTCTGGGGGTTGGCGGCGGCATCGTGCTGGTGCCTGCGTTCTTCTATGCTTTCCAGACACTGGGCTATGGCGGCGATCAGCTGATGCAGATTTGCCTGGCGACCTCCCTGGCGACGATCATCGTGACCTCGATGCGCTCTGTCATGAGCCACAATAAGAAAGGCGCGGTGGATTGGGAGATCCTGCGCAGCTGGGGCATTGGCATTGCGCTTGGGGCTGTGGTGGGCGTGCTGGCGGCCTCCGCCCTGCGCTCCACGGTGCTGCAAGGGGTGTTTGGCGGGCTGGCGCTGGTGATCGGCTGTTACCTTGGGCTGGGACGCTCCGAGTGGCGGCTGGCCGAAGCCATGCCCAAGGGCGTTAAGCGGATGGTGCTGTCGCCTGCGGTCGGCTTCCTGTCGGTGCTGATGGGCATCGGCGGCGGCAGCTTCGGGGTGCCGCTGATGACCCTGCACGGGGTGGCGGTGCACCGGGCGGTGGCGACCGCTGCGGGCTTTGGCGTGATCATCGCGGTGCCCTCGGTGGCCGGTTTCCTGCTGCTGGAAGTGGACCCGGCCGTCCGCCCGCCGCTCACCATCGGGGCTGTCAATCTGGCGGCCTTCTTCATCGTGATTGCAATGACGCTGATCACCGCGCCCTGGGGGGTGAAGCTGGCCCATGCGATGGATCCGAAACCGCTGAAACGGGTGTTCGGGGCGTTTCTGGTGCTGGTGGCGCTGAACATGCTGCGCAAGGCCTTTGGGTACTAAGGGGGCGTCATGCCGGAACAGATCAAGCAGTTTCAGAACAAGGGCTGGGTGCGGTTCGGCCATGATACGCGGGTCGCGGCCTGGGCAGCGGATGCGCTGCAACATGGGGTGCAGGCGCTGCACGACCCGTCAAACGCCGAGTGGTTCCAGTGCGAGCGGACCTGGTTTATCGGCGTTGATGCGCTTCCGAATAATGCTGCGGGACGCTTGCCCGGCGGTCCGCCGCTGGCGGGGGCGCCTGTTGATTTCATCACGCAGAACCTTGGTCCGATCCCGGATCTGCACCGGGCGCAGGTGTCCTCGGTCTTTCCCGGTTACCCGCGCCCGCGTCCGGGTGAGGGCGAGGCCGCCTTCCACTACCGCGTCAAACGCGATGCGGCGCATGTGGACGGGGTCAAGATGTACGGCGGGCACCGCCGCCGCAAGGTGGAGGAGCCGCATGCCTGGGTGCTGGGCATCCCGCTGAATGAAAGCAGCGCCGATGCCGCGCCGCTGGTGATCTGGGAGGGCAGTCACAGGATCATGTGCCGCGCCTTTGCCGCGGCGTTCGAGGGTGTGCTGCCGCAGGACTGGGCGGATGTGGATGTGACCGATGCCTATACGGCTGCCCGCGCCGAGGTGTTCGAGACCTGCCCGCGGATCACGGTGCACGCCAAGCCGGGCGAGTCGTATCTGATGCACCGGCTGTGCCTGCACGGGGTCGCGCCTTGGGGAGAGGGGGCATCAGCGCCGGTAGAGGGGCGGATGATTGCGTACTTCCGGCCAGAGCTGGCGGATTGGACCAAAGGGTGGCTGGCGGAGGGGTAGGCAGCAGTGCGCGCCTTTTGTCAGGGCGCGCCTCTTATCCGCCGATCCATTTGAGTGTTCCCCAGAAAGCAAAACACATTACTGTCCATTCGGCAGGCACAGAAAGACTGTGGTTGTAGTTCATCAGCCTGCCCGGAGTTGAAAACAGCTGCCGTTGTTCTGGCGAACACCTGAGCCAAAGAACGGTTTCGATGAGTGTTCTCAATATGAGGAACCGGAAACTGATCCAAAAAAGCCAAGGCGCTACGCGGAAAATCACAGTCATCGTGAAGCTGCCGAGGCAGAGAGACGCAATGACAAGCAGTTTGTTTGGGAATGAAAGCAGCAGATGTTCTCCCATTCGAAATAGGTCAGCACTCCTGCCTGAATGTTTCGCGCGCGAAACATTGGGTCAGTGCTTATTCCGCATGATTTGCAAACGGTTACCTCACCGCGCGCCGCGTTACATTTTTGATAACCCATGTCCGAGAAGCTAAAAACAGGTTCCCACTTTTGAGCGACATGCTTAGCTGCGCTTGAGCCTCGCGCCGCGGCCGCCGCGGCGCTTGACCAGTTTGCTGGCGCGGTCGGGGAGGTCGTTCATGATGCCGGCGCGCTCCTCGTTGGTCATTTTCGACCAGTCGCGGATTTCGTCGATGGAGCGGTAGCAGCCGGTGCAGATGCGGGCCTCGGGGTGGACGACGCAGATCTTGATGCAGGGGGACTGGATCTCGTCCCGTTTCCATACGTCGTCAGTCATATCTCACCCGTTCTTCAAATGCCGCATCCGGTCCAATGCGCCTTGCAAGATATAGGAGGCCGCGACGTGGTCGATAACCTCTGCGCGGCGTTTGCGTGTCGTATCTGCCTCAAGAAGCGCTTTTTCTGCCGCCACGGTGCTGAGGCGCTCGTCCCAGAAGCTGATCGGCAGATCGGTCAATTGCATCAGGTTGCGGGCAAAGGCGCGGGTGGATTGGCAGCGGGGGCCCTCAGAGCCGTCCATGTTGCGGGGCAGGCCCAGGAGGATGCCGCTGATGTCGCGCTGCTTGATGATCTCCAGCAGCCGCGCGGCGTCGACGGAGAACTTCTTGCGCTTCACGGTTTCCAGCGGTGTCGCCACCGCGCCGATACGGTCGGAGACGGCGACGCCGATGGTCTTGGTGCCGAGGTCCAGCCCCATCAGCGCGCTCATCGGCGGCAGGGCGGCGGCGAAGTCTTCGAATGCGTCGTGGATCATTCTGCAATTCCCGACTGGGCGGCGATGGTTTCCAAAAGCGCCAGCGCCTCGGCATCCGCCTCGAATGCGCCGCGGGCCTCGTCATAGACGGTGCGGGCGCGATCGGTTTCGCCCAGCACCGAAAGGGCTCCGATCAGCCGGGCCCATTCCTCGGCGCTGCCGCCTTCGGTTGCCAGCCGGTCCGACAGGCGGGTGACCATGCCGCGGATCATCTCCTGCTGCTCTTCAGCGGACAACTCGCTGGCGGAGGACATGTCTTCGGCGCTGGGGCCGGGCAGGGCGGGGGCAGTGCCGCCGCCGGGTGTGATGGGCCGGTATTCAACACCGGCGCGGAAGGCCATTTCCTCGATCTGGCCCTGAATGCCCTTGACCCAAGGAGCATCCGCCGGGCCGTCGCGCAGTGTTGCGGCCCACTCGCGGTAGGCGAGGTCCGGGCGGCCGATCTGGCCCAGCATCAGACCCCAGTAATAGCGGGCAGGCCCGTGGGAAGGGTCAATGGCCAGCGCTTTTCGCAGATCCGCCTGCGCCTCTGGCGAGACATAGCCGCCGGTTGCCATGATCTTGAGCTCGGCCAGCTCGGTGAAGTCGCGGGCGTTGACCTTGCCCTCGGCCAGGCTGATGTATTTGGCCTTGGCCTCATAAGCGGACTTGAAGTTGCCGAGGTTGGCCTCGTGCTGCGCCAGCAGGGCCTGTCCGCGGGCGTCGTTCTCCCGCTGGCCCGCTGTCTCGCGCAGCTGTTCGACCAGTTTGACATAGCCTTCCTCCACCTGCGGTTTCGGCAGGGGGGGGACCTCGGCTTCGGCCTCAGCCTGCGAGGGGCGGTTTTCGGCGCGCTCGCCGGCCATGCGGACGCGGTCCTTGAGGCCCAGGTCTCCATACCCCGGCGCACCAAGCTGCCAGTAGAGGCCCAGGGTGCCGCCGGTGATCAGCAGCGCAATGGCAATGGCAGAGACCAGCGACAGGGACCTGGGCTGGGCGTGGCCGGACTTGCGCTTTTGCAGCTGGGCGTCGGCGGCCAGGATGCGGCGGGAGATTTCCGTGCGGATGCGCTCTGCGTCGCCTTCATTGATGACGCCGCGGGCCAGGTCCTTGTCGACCTCGCGCAACTGCTGGCGGTAGACCCGCAGGTCGTAGGCCGCGGCAGGTTCGCCTTGCTCGCGGGCGCGAATGATGATCATTGCCAGCAGCAGGGCCGCCGAGAATGCGATGAGTGCGGTGACTGTCCAGAAAACCATGCCGTCTCCGAAGTTTGGTTTTCATCTATATGCGGCGGGCGGCGAACAAAAGGGCCAAACTGCCGCGGGATGCTGCAATGCGTCATCGGCTTATGTCGCAATAACGCAGAAAGAGGACGATAAACGGCACTGGCTTGCCATGCGTTTCGGGCATACCCGCTATCAGACACGAACCATCGGATTCGCTCATGAAACGCTATTCAGTCTTTGCTGTCGCGCGGGAAGCCCTGCGCTATCACACCGGATGGGAGCGCGCCTGGCGCTCGCCGGAACCCAAGCGCCACTACGATGTGATCATCGTCGGGGCGGGCGGGCACGGCCTCGCCACCGCCTACTACCTGGGCAAGAATTTCGGCATTACCAATGTCGCAATTATCGAGAAAGGCTGGCTGGGTGGCGGCAATACGGGCCGGAACACCACCATCATCCGCTCGAACTACCTGCAGGATCCCTCGGCTGCGATCTATGAGAAGGCCCGCAGCCTGTATGAGACCATGTCGCAGGATTTGAACTATAACGTGATGTTCTCCCCGCGCGGCGTGATCATGCTGGCCCAGACCGAGCATGAGATCCGCGGCTACAAGCGCACCGCGCACGCCAACCAGCAGCAGGGCGTTTCCACCGAGTGGATCACCCCGGAGCGGGTTAAGGAGCTGGTGCCGATCATCAACCTGCATGGCCCCCGCTATCCTGTGCTGGGCGGCCTGTGGCAGGAGCGCGGCGGCACCGCCCGCCACGACGCCGTGGCCTGGGGCTATGCGCGGGCGTGCTCCGACATGGGCATGGACATCATCCAGAAGTGCGAAGTCACCGGCGTGCGCACCGAAAACGGCCGCACCGTGGGTGTCGACACCACCAAAGGCCCGATTGATTGCGACAAGCTGGGCATGGTTGTGGCCGGCAACGCCTCTGTGCTGGCGGAAATGGCGGGCTTCCGCCTGCCGATGGAATCCGTGGCGCTGCAGGCGATGGTTTCCGAGCCGATCAAGCCCTGCATGGATGTGGTTGTGATGGCCAACACCGTGCACGGCTACATGTCCCAGTCCGACAAGGGCGAGATGGTGATCGGCGGCGGCACCGACGGGTTCAACAACTACACCCAGCGCGGCAGCTTCCACCACATTGAGGAAACCGTGCGCGCCCTGGTCGAGACCTTCCCGATGGTCAGCCGTCTGAAGATGCTGCGCCAGTGGGGCGGTATCGTGGACGTGACCGGCGACCGCTCGCCGCTGATCTCCAAAACCCCGGTCCAGAACTGCTTTGTCAACGCAGGCTGGGGCACCGGCGGCTTCAAGGCGATCCCGGGCTCGGGCTGGGCGATGGCGGAGCTGATCGCCACCGGACATTCGCCGCTGACCGAAGAGTTCTCGATGAACCGCTTCAAGGAAGGCAAGTTCATCGACGAGAGCGTCGCCGCCGGTGTGGCGCACTAACGCTGCAGAATTCAATTTTACGGAGCAAGCAAAATGCTGATCCTTGAGTGCCCTTACTGCGGCGTTAAAGCCGAAGAAACCGAACTGGCCGCGGGCGGCGAAGCGCATCTGAAGCGCTTTGGCCCCGGCTCCAATGACGATGAGTTCCATGACTACCTGTTCATGCGCGAAAACCCCAAAGGCGTTCATTTCGAACGCTGGCGCCATGCCAACGGCTGCGGCAAGTGGTTCCACGCTGCCCGCTGCACCATGACGCTGGAGGTCTTTGGCACCTACAGCGCTCAGACCACTGAGCCGCCGAAGGAGATTCAGGACAAGATCTCTGCCAAACGCCCGGGCTGGACCTGGCGCGAATTCTCGGACGGTCAGAAATGACCTTCCGCCTGACTGAAACACCCGCTTTTCTTTTGAAAGGTCTGCGCCCATGAGCACGCGTCTTGCCAAGCACGGCCGGCTGATCGACCGCTCCAAACAGATCGACTTCACCTTCAACGGCAAGCGCATGAAGGGCTTTGCCGGCGATACGCTCGCATCCGCCCTGCTGGCCAACGGCCAGGTGATGATGGGCCGCTCGTTCAAGTACCACCGCCCGCGCGGCGTTGTCGCTTCCGGCTCGGAAGAGCCCAATGCGCTGATGCAGCTGGGTGTGGGCGACCGGTATGAGCCGAACCAGCGCGCCACCACCACCGAGCTGTTCTCGGGCCTGACCGCGCAGTCGCAGAACCACTGGCCGAGCCTGGAGTTCGACGTTCTGTCGGTGAATAACAAGCTGTCGCGTTTCCTGACTGCCGGCTTCTACTACAAGATGTTCATCCACCCGCGTCCGCTGTGGAAGCACGTCTATGAGCCGATCATCCGCAAGTCCGCCGGTCTGGGCGCCGCGCCCGACAAGGAGCTGAAGGACGCCGACACCTACGAGCACTTCTACTTCTTTGCGGATGTGCTGGTCATCGGCGGCGGCGTTGCCGGCCTGCAGGCAGCCAAGGCGGCTGCGGCGTCGGGCGCCAAGGTTCTGGTTCTGGAGCAGAACAACTTCTGGGGCGGCCGTGCGCCGGTCGACGGCGGCACCATTGACGGCGAAGCGCCCGAGGCCTGGATCGAAAAGACCCTGGCTGAGCTGCGCGGAATGGACAATGTCACCTTGCGCGACCGCTGCATGGGCTCCGGCGTCTATGACCACGGCTATGCCCTGGGCTACGAGCGCCTGACCGACCACGCGCCGGGCCAGGGCGGCCCGCGCCATCGTCTGTGGCGGATCCGTGCCTCCCAGATCGTCACCGCAACCGGTGCCATCGAGCGTCCGCTGTCCTTTGCCGGCAACGATGTGCCGGGCGTGATGCTGGCGGCCTCGATGCGCGACTATGTGGTGAACTGGGGCATCAACCCGGGCCAGAAGGTCGTGGTTGCCACCAACAACGACGACGCCTACCGCACCGCGCTGGTGCTGCATGATGCGGGCGTCGAAGTGGTCCGTGTGGTTGACACCCGCGAAACCGGTGGCGGCGAACTGATGGAAGCCGTGCGCGAGAAGGGCATCCGGGTCGAGCTGGGCCGTGCCATCGCCAAGGTGAAGGACGGCAAATGCGTGACCCAGGTCTCCATCTGCGCCCAGAACGGCGAAGGCGGAGCCCGCGAGGAAGTCGAAGCAGACGCGGTTGCCATGTCCGGCGGCTGGTCGCCGGTGGTGCACCTGTGGTCCCACTGCGGCGGCAAGCTGATCTGGGACGAGAAAAACGCCAACTTCCGCCCCGATGCCTCCCGTCCGCCGCTGGGCGACAACGGTCAGGGCTTTGTGGTTCCGGCCGGTGCCGCGAACGGCGAGTTCGGCCTGGGCGCGCTGCTGGAAGACGCGGCAGCGGCTGGTGCCAAGGCAGCTGAGGCGGCGGGCTTCCCGGCGAAATCCGTGACGGCTGCCAAGGGCGAGTCCGAGGCGGAAGCGCAGATGGAAGCGGTGTGGCTGATGCCCGCAAAGGCAGACATCAAGCTGCGCATGAAGTCCTGGCTGGACTATCAGAACGACGTGAAAGTCTCCGACGTGCAGCTGGCTGCGCGCGAAGGCTACGAAAGCGTCGAGCACACCAAGCGCTACACCACGCTGGGCATGGCCACCGACCAAGGCAAACTGTCCAACATCAACGGCCTGGCCATTCTGGCCGACAGCCTGAACTCGGAAATCCCGCAGGTGGGCACCACCACCTTCCGTCCGCCGTACCACCCGATCTCGCTGGGTGCGATCGCTGGCGAGGCCCGGGCCGAGATCTTCCAGCCGGTGCGCAAGACGCCGATCTACGACTGGATGGACAAGAACGGCGCGGATTGGGAACCGGTTGGCCAGTGGCGCCGCCCGTTTGCGATCACCCGCCCGGGCGAGGACCGTCATGCCGCGGTGAACCGAGAGGTGAAGAACACCCGCGAGAACCTCGGCCTGCTGGACGCCTCGACCCTCGGCAAGCTGATCGTCAAAGGCCCCGACGCCGGCAAGTTCCTGGACATGCTGTACACCAACATGATGTCCACGCTGAAGGTCGGCAAATGCCGCTATGGCCTGATGTGCTCGGAGAACGGCTTCCTGATCGACGACGGTGTGGTTGCCCGCATCGACGAAGACACCTGGCTGTGCCACACCACCACCGGCGGTGCCGAAAGCATCCATGGCCACATGGAAGAATGGCTGCAGACCGAATGGTGGGACTGGAAAGTCTACGTTGCCAACGTGACGGAGCAGTACGCCCAGATCGCCGTGGTCGGCCCCAACGCCCGCAAGGTGCTGGAGAAGCTGAACGCGCAAGCGGGCGGCGGCATGGATGTCTCCAAAGAGGCGCTGCCGTTCATGGAATGGCGTGACGGCCAGATCGGCGGCTTTGATGCCCGCGCCTTCCGGATCTCCTTCTCCGGCGAGCTGTCTTTTGAGATCGCGGTTGCGGCCTCTGAAGGCCAGGCATTCTGGGATGCGCTGATGGAGGCTGGCAAGGAATTCGGCGTCATGCCTTATGGCACCGAGACCCTGCACATCCTGCGGGCCGAGAAGGGCTTCATCATGATCGGCGACGAGACCGATGGCACTGTGATCCCTCAGGATCTGGGTCTGCATTGGGCGCTGTCGAAGAAGAAGGAAGACTACCTGGGCAAGCGTGCGCAGCAGCGCTCGCACATGGCGGATCCGGACCGCTGGCAGCTGGTCGGCCTGGAAACCGTCGATGGCTCGGTGCTGCCGGACGGCGCCTATGCGGTGGGCGAGGGCGTCAACGCCAACGGCCAGCGCAACATGATCGGCCGGGTGACGTCGACCTATCACTCCGCAACCCTGGGCCGCGGCATCGCCATGGGCCTGGTCAAGCATGGTCCCAAACGGATGGGCGAAGTGATCGAGTTCCCGGGCACTGACGGCAAGACCTATAAAGCCAAGATCGTCGATGCGGTCTTCTACGACAAGGATGGAGAGAAGCAGAATGTCTAAGGCTGTTTCCGTACTGAACGGCGCCCGGTATTCCGGGCTGGCCAAGGTCGAGGATGCCGGTCTGCAGGGGATGATCACCCTGCGCGGCGATCTGGGCTCATCGGCACTGAAGGCGGCTGTCAAAGCCGCCACCGGCGCCGAGGTTCCGGCCCAAGGGACTGTCAGCATTGCCGAAAACGGCGCGGCGGCCTGGATGTCCCCGGACGAGCTGCTGCTGCTGGTGCCCTATGAGGACGCCGTTGCCAAGACAGCGGAAGTGGCCGGGGCGCTGAAGGGCGAGCACGCGCTGGCGGTGAACGTCTCCGACGCCCGTGCCTTCTTCCGCCTCTCGGGCGAGGGCGCGCGCGAGGTTCTGGGTAAGGTGAGCCCGGTGGACTTCGACGCCGCGGCCTTCACGCCCGGCCAGTTCCGCCGCTCGCGGCTGGCACAGGTGGCTGGCGCCTTCTGGCTGAACGAGGACGGCAGCTTTTATATCGTCTGCTTCCGCTCGGTTGGCGAGTATGTGTTCAAACTGCTGAGCGCAGCGGCCCATCCGCAAAGTAAAGTGGGTGTTTATTAAAATTATCACTCGCTTTTTGCTTGTGACGCCACCCCGCGTCAATTACGGTGCCCTGGAGATGTTCCGGGGCACCGCCTTTTTTAGAGCAGATGCCTCCGAACGGTTCCTTTGCAGGGATTGAAATTGTTCTATTTTTCAGCTGGTTACCGGTCATGGGAAGCAGCTGTGTGAAGATGTTTCGGGGGCGGCTGATGGGTCTGCTGAATTGCGGCTGTGTTGCACTATTTTTTACGCTCGCCGGCGCGGCTGCCGCAGCGGGCTCCAGTTTCCGCTGCAACCTGGAACCTATTTCCGGCGACACCTGGGTGCCCAGCAGGATTGCCATCGAGTTTTCCGATGATTTCACCGCGGCGCAGATCACCGACGCCGCGTTTGGCGTCTCTGTTCCGGCCAAGGTGGTCAGGCGCAGCCGCACCTCCTACGCGCTCAGCTGGTCGTTGCCAGGGCTTGCGGTGCTGATGGAGAGCGGCGAGGCGGAGCCGCGCTTCCGGGCGGTGCTGAACACGGCCAACCTGAAAATGAGCATCCAATCCATCCGCCTTGAAGAGGGGATGCTGCTGCCGCGCGGCTCCGGCAGCTGCGAGCGGCTGGAAACGCTGTCGCAGCTGGCGCAGTATCAGGCCTATCTGCAGTAGCCAGGCGTGCGCGCTGCCGGGGCCGCATGGCAGCACCGGGGCTGTAGCAAGTTTGCCTTCTTTTCAATCATTGCAACCAACCTTCGCGAGAGGGTGGTTGCGTTTTGCATTGGCAGGTTGCATTCCGTTTCCGGAAACTGATTTTAGGACTTAGGTGCATGAAACGTATTGCTCTGGCAGGCTGTATTGCGGCTGCGAATTTTCTTGGCCAACCAGTCTCTGCTGAGACTGTTTATGACTGCGATATCAAGGTTTTTACAAACAACGGCTGGATTGCGCCACGGGTTCTGGTGCTGTGGGACGACAGCAGCAAAACCGCAAAGATCTATGACGGCTACATCGACCAGCTTGTCGGTGAACCGCTGGCCGCAAAGGTCGTGCAACGGAACGAAATGGCTTATGACCTGTCGTGGCGGGTGAATGACATCCCGGTCAGCAACGCCCGCACCAAGGTGGACGGGCTGTATTCCGCCGTGTTCAACATGCAGAAAAACACCCTGTCGATCCGGGGTGTGATCACCGGCTTCGCCAACGCGCCGCGCGGACGCGGCAAGTGCAAGGTCAAGCAGGACTAGGCGGCGCAGGCCCGAACCGGAAGGCTGGCAAGCGCCGCCGGACGGCGAGCGGACTGGCGGCTGAGGCGGCGGCGGCAGCGGGTCCCCGCAGCGGCTGATGCCGGACCGGGCCGCAGGTCTTCGGCCGGGCTGCTTCCGCCCCGCGGGTGCACGCACGGCTTGCACGGATTTCGTGCCTTGGCCTCTTGACCTGCAACCCGCCGCACCGCATGTATCTGCGCAGGAACGCAAACAATTTTGACAGGGGGCCCAAAATGGCTTTTGAACTTCCCGATCTTCCTTATGCACATGACGCGCTGGCCGCCAAAGGCATGTCGGCAGAAACCCTGGAATACCACCATGACCTGCACCACAAGGCCTATGTTGACAACGGCAACAAGCTGATCGCCGGCACCGAGTGGGAAGGCAAGTCGCTGGAAGAGATCATCAAGGGCACCTACGACGCTAACGCGGTGGCCCAGAACGGCATCTTCAACAACATCTCCCAGCTGTGGAACCACAACCAGTTCTGGGAAATGATGGGTCCGGGCGAAAACAAGATGCCGGGTGAGCTGGAGAAGGCACTGACCGAAAGCTTTGGCTCGGTTGACAAGTTCAAGGAAGAATTCTCTGCCGCAGGCGCCGGCCAGTTCGGCTCCGGCTGGGCCTGGCTGGTCAAAAAGGCGGACGGCTCGCTGGCTGTGACCAAGACCGAAAACGGCGTCAACCCGCTGTGTTTCGATCAGACCGCGCTGCTGGGCTGTGACGTGTGGGAGCATTCCTACTACATTGATTTCCGCAACAAGCGCCCGGCCTACCTGACCAACTTCCTGGACAACCTGGTGAACTGGGAAAACGTCGCCTCCCGCCTGGGTTAAGACGTCAGAACCGGAGCCCGGCGCCGCAGTTGGCGCCGGACCGCAAGCATTCCGCCCGCGCAGCATTGCTGTGCGGGCTTTTTCATGGCATTTTCAGGAACTATGCCCCTCGCTGCACGTTGATCCGCTACACGCGCATTTCAAGGAGGTTTCCATGGCTGAACGCAAACGATCCAAAGACGGACACCGCGAGACAGAGGAGATCCCCGGTGCTAAGGGGAGCGTCTCGCAGCAAGGCCGGACCGGTGGCGGGTTGCAGCGCGACATCGCCTCTGAAGACGAGCTGAAGCGGGCCAAGGAGCGCCCGGCCGGCAGCACCCGCGTAACAAAATCCAAGGAGCAGGAGTGACACCATGACCTTTTTGACGCAGGGCACCTGGGTGCTGGTTGCAGACAGCGAAAAAGCGCTGTTCCTCGAAAACACCACAGACGCGCAAAACCCGAACCTGAAGGTGCGGCGCAAGGACGAACAGGAAAACCCCTCTGACCGCGAGCAATCGGCCAACCGGCCGGGGCGGTTCAACGACGGCCCCAGTGTGCACCGCTCGGCAGTGGATGACACCGACTGGCACCAGCTGGCCAAGGAACGGTTTGCCTCTGACTTGGCGGACCGGTTGTACAAGATGGCGCACAAGGGCGAGTTTGAGCGTCTGGTTCTGGTGGCAGCCCCTGAAGTGCTGGGCGAGCTGCGCAAGAACCTGCACAAGGAAGTCGCCGATTGCGTGGTTGGCGAGGTCGCAAAAAACCTGACCAACCACGAGACCAGCAAGATCGAGGATATGGTGAAACAGGCGCTTGAGAACGCCTAAGGTCTGAGGCCCGGGGCTTGACCCTTGACCCTTGACCCTTGCCCCTGTCCGGTGTCTGTCAGCAGATGCAAGGGCAGGGGCAAATCATGCGGGAAACACATCTGGGCGTCTTGGCGATGATCTCGGCCTGCGTAGTCTGGGGGCTGTCGGGGATCTACTACAAGGCGCTGTCGCATGTGCCGCCGGAGCAGGTGCTGTCGCACCGGGTGCTATGGTCGTTCCTGTTCTTTGCGGGCGTGCTGCTGGTACAGGGGCGGATCAGCACCTTGCGGGCGGCCTTCGCTGACGGGCGCAGCGCGCTGCTGCTGGCATTTGCCACCGCGATGATCTCGCTCAATTGGTTTGTTTTCATTTCCTCCGTCCAGACCGGCCACGCGACTGAGGCGAGCCTGGGCTATTACATCTTTCCTTTACTGAGCGTGCTGCTGGGGCGGCTGGTGTTTGGAGAACGGCTGGCCCGGGCGCAGCTGCTGGCCGTTTTGCTGGCCGGGGCCGCGGTGGCGGTGCTGTCCTTCGGGCTGGGCGCCGCGCCGCTGATACCGCTGGTGCTGAGTGTGAGCTTCGCGCTCTATGGCGTTGCCAAGAAACGGCTTTCACTGGGGCCGGTGGTTTCGGTCACCGCTGAGGTTCTGCTGATCCTGCCGGTGGCGCTGACAGTCATCTGGCTGACCGGGGGCGCTGGGTTCCTGGGCAGTCCGGCAGATGCGGCCATGCTGGCGTTTTCCGGTATCCTGACAGGGCTGCCGCTGATCCTGTTCAGCTATGCCGCCAAGCGGGTGCGGCTGGGCACTGTGGGCGTGCTGCAGTACCTGAACCCGACGCTGCAGTTCCTGGTGGCGGTCCTGCTGTTCGCTGAGCCCTTCACCCCCTGGCATGGCGCCGCCTTTGCGCTGATCTGGAGCGCGGTTGCGGTGTTCTCTTTCTCGGCGTTGCGTCAGGAGCGCGCGTCGCGCAGGGCGGCAATGGCGGCCACCGGGGTGTCGGCCCAGATCAGGTAATCTGCCAGGTCGGGCCCGGCGAACCCCTCGCCGATCACCTGCTCCAGCAGGGCGCGCAGCTTGTCCCAGTAACCCGCAGTATTCAGGATCACGATCGGCTTGGAATGCAGGCCAAGCTGGCGCCAGGTGAGCGCCTCGAACAGCTCATCCAGCGAACCAGCGCCGCCGGGCAGCACTATGACCGCGTCTGCGTTCCACAGCATCACCTTCTTGCGCTCATGCATGGTCTCCGTCACCACATATGTGGTGAGATCCGATTTGCCGACCTCGCGCCGCTCCAGGTGGCTGGGGATCACCCCGAAGGTTTCGCCGCCGGCCTGCTGGGCCGCGCGGGCAACTTCGCCCATCAGCCCGACATCGCCGGCGCCATAGACCAGGCGCATGCCGTTACTGGCAAGCCCGGCACCCAGTGCGCGGGCGGCCTCTGCATAGGCGGGCTGCGCGCCTGCGCGTGATCCGCAATACACACAAACGGATTTGATGCTCATCGGCCAGCCTTTCCGTGGAATTTCAAGGTGCAAAGCAATTGGTGTTTTGACCCGTGATAGCGGGATTGGTAGGTTTGCTCAACTAAGCGGAAGGGAACATTCCGCAAACGTCGAAGGGAAAGACATGGCGGATGCATCTGGAAGCGGGGGTCTGGGGGCTCTCACACTTGGCGCTGTTGCCGGCGTGGCCGTGGTGCTGGGCGGAGTGGTGCTGTTCCAGCTGGGAGTATTCGGCACTGGCCAGACGGGTGGCGAGGCCGCAAACGGGCAGCCTGGCGGGCAGCAAGCGGCAGATAGCGCCGCCTTCCAGGGCGACGGCGAGGAGTCCGGCCAGCCGCTCCAGAACCGTGCAGCAAACGCGCCGGTTGAAGCGGAGCCTGAGAGCGCTGCTGCCGGGGCTGAGCCGGATCAGAAAGCGCCTGAAAGTGCAGCGGTTTCAGACGAGCCTGCGGCAGAGGACGCAGCGGAGTCCCCGCAAGCAGACACCCCGGCGGCGGCTGAGGACGCACCGGTAACTGCCGGTGCTAAAACGGAAACCTCGCCCGTTGAAGGCCCTGCAGAGAGTGAGGAGATTGCCCTGGCTGCGCCTTCTGATCCGGCAGCAGAGGCGGCGCAGGCGGCAGACGAGAGCAAGGAAGACCTGTTTGTCCTGCAAGCACCGGAGCTGGATCTGGTGCGGGTGGACCGCGACGGCGCGGTGGTGATTGCCGGGCGGGCGCAGGAGGGGGTCCGGGTCTCCGTGCTGCTGGATGGCGAGGTGCTGGAGCAGGTGGAAGTGCCGGCAGGCGGCGAATTTGTCTCTCTCACCACCATTGCGCCAAGTTCCGATGCGCAGGTGGTGTCGCTGCTGGCAGAGTACGGCGGCCAGCAGAGTGCATCGGGCGACACCTTCATTCTGGCGCCGGTCACCCCGCTGGCCGCCGGAACAGCTTCCGGCGAAGGCACCAGCGCACCGGCAGAGACGGCAGCAGCCGCGCCCGCCGCCGCGGACCAGTTTGCACTGCTGGACCCGGCGGCCGGAGCAGAGACAGCGCAGCCCGCTGCGCCCGCGGCAGGGGCAGAGCCGGATGACGCCGGCGCCGCAGCCGATGGAGCCGGGGAGGCCGGGAGCATACCGGCAACCGGCGGCCAGCAGGGCACTGCATCCCCCGCACCGGCAGCGCCGACTCCGGCGGTTGCTGCTGATCCTGCCGCGCCGCAGCCTCAGGGCCAGGCCGTTGCGGTGCTGCGGGCCGGGCAGGACGGGATTGAAGTAGTGCAGCCCGCGGTCCCGGCCGACCCGGAACTGAGCGACGAGGTGGCGCTGGATGCCATCAGCTATAACGGCGCCGGTGCCGTGCAGCTTTCGGGCCGGGCCCGGCCGAAATCGCGGGTGCGGGTCTATGTCGACAATGCGCAGGTTGCCGAGATTGACGCAGCTGAGGACGGCCGCTGGAATGGTGAGCTTGAAAACGTGCCGCCTGGTCTCTACACGCTGCGCGTCGATGAAATCGAGCCGGGCAGCGGCAAGGTTGTGAGCCGCCTGGAAACCCCCTTCAAGCGCGAAGCGCCCGGTGCGCTGCCTCAGCCCGCGGGCGATGCCGCGCCGGATCAGCCTGTGCCGCTGGTGCGCTCGGTGACGGTGCAGAAGGGCGACACGCTCTGGGCGATCTCGCAAGAGAAATTCGGGAGCGGGTTTCTGTATGTGCGGGTGTTCGAGGCAAACAAGGGCGCGATCCGCAATCCGGACCTCATCTATCCGGGGCAGGTCTTTACCATCCCCGAGTAAACCTGGGAAAACGCGCCCTTGCGGCGCGTTTTTTCTGCCTGCCCCTCGCAAATCCGTGAACAGGTGAATATCTGAAGCGGTCTAGCCAGGAAACGCCATGACCCAGACAGACCAGGCGGCCGTGCCGTCCCAAGCAGACATCGCCAAAGAAGAGCGCCGCTCCGGACTGCGCACCCTGCGGAAGGTGGGGCCGTATCTGTGGCCGAAAGGAAACCGTGCAGTGAAAGTACGGGTGGTTCTGGCGCTGGCGGTGCTGGTTCTGGCCAAGCTGATCGCGGTCTATACGCCGATGCTGTACAAGGGCGCCGTGGACAGCCTAGCGGGCGAGGGCGTGCCGCCACTGGCACTGGGGGCGGTCGGCCTCACCGTGGCTTATGGCGTGTCGCGGATCCTGACCACCGGCTTCCAGCAGCTCCGTGATGCGGTGTTTGCGCCGGTGGGCCAGCGGGCGCTGCGCCGCCTGGCGCTGGAGACCTTTACCCATATCCACCGCCTGTCGATGCGCTATCACATCACCCGCAAGACCGGGGGCCTCAGCCGGATCATCGAGCGCGGGGTGAAGGGGGTCGAGTTCCTCTTGCGCTTCATGCTGTTTTCCATCGGGCCGCTGATCCTCGAGCTGACCCTGGTGGCCATAATCCTGACGGTGCTGTTTGACGCCTGGTATCTGGCCGTGGTGGCCGGCACCATCGGGCTTTATGTCTGGTTCACCTTTGCGGTCACTGAGTGGCGGGTGAAACTGCGCCGTGAGATGAACAAGCAGGACACCGATGCAAATCAAAAGGCGATCGACAGCCTGCTGAATTTCGAAACGGTGAAGTATTTCGTCGCTGAAGAGCGCGAGGCGGCCCGGTATGACGGGGCGATGCGGGGCTATGCGCAGGCGGCCTTGAAAACGGCCTACTCTTTGGCAGCGCTGAACTTCGGACAAAGTGTGATCATCACTGCGGGCCTCATTGGCGTTATGGTGATGGCGGCCATCGGGGTGGAACAGGGCAGGCTGACGGTCGGCGATTTTGTCATGGTCAACGCCTATATGATCCAGATCACCGTGCCGCTGAATTTCCTGGGCACTGTCTATCGCGAAATCCGCCAGAGCCTGGTGGACATGGGCGAGATGTTCGACCTGCTGGAACAGCCCGCCGATGTAAGCGACCGGCCCGGAGCCGGCGAGCTGAAGGTCAATGGCGGGCGGATCACGCTGGAAGACGTGCGGTTTTCCTATGATGCCGGGCGGGAAATCCTGAAAGGGATCTCGCTGCAGGCGGAGCCGGGCCAGACCGTGGCCATTGTCGGCTCCACCGGGTCGGGCAAATCAACCATCGGGCGGCTGCTGTTCCGGTTCTATGACGTGACCGGCGGGGCGCTCAAGATCGACGGGCAGGATGTGCGCGACGTGACCCAGAAGAGCCTGCATCAGGCGATCGGCGTGGTGCCGCAGGACACCGTGCTGTTCAATGACACGATCCGCTACAACATTGCCTATGGCCGCGACGGGGCCACCCAGGAGGAGGTGGAGCAGGCGGCCCGCGATGCGCAGATTCATGACTTTATCACGGCGCTGCCAGAAGGGTACGACACCCAAGTGGGTGAGCGCGGGCTGAAACTGTCGGGCGGTGAAAAGCAGCGCGTGGGGATTGCCCGGACGCTTCTGAAAAACCCGCCGGTGCTGCTGCTGGATGAGGCGACTTCCGCGCTGGATACCGACACTGAGCAGGAGATCAAAGAGGCGCTGGCGCGCGCCGGGCAGGGGCGCACGGTGCTGACGATTGCCCACCGGCTGTCGACCATTGCCGAGGCCGACAGGATCGTGGTTCTGGAGAAGGGCGAGATTGCCGAGACCGGCACCCATGAGGAACTGCTGGCCAAAGACGGCCGCTATGCCCGGCTGTGGCAGCGCCAGCAGGCGGATCAGGACGCGGCCTGAGCACGGGCATAGCGCGTTTGAGCAGTCAACGAGAAAGGCCGGTCCTTGGACCGGCCTTCGTGTGTGTTTTGCAGCTTGGTTTCAGAAATCGCTCCAGGCGGCATTTGCTGCTTTGGCCGGCATCGGCACTGCGGAGCCGAATTCGAGCTCCCCGCCATGTGCGCTGGGGGCGGCAGGTGCTTCGGCGGTGGGAGCCTTGCGGATGACGGCGCCTGCCGCGCCATTGAGTTTGAACTGCCCCATCAGCTCTGCCAGCTTACTTGCATCCGTGTGCAGCATGTGGCCTGCGGCGGTGGCTTCCTCGACCATGGCCGCGTTCTGCTGGGTGACCTGATCCAGCTGGCTGACACCGGTATTGATCTCGCTGAGGCCGGTGGACTGTTCGGCGGCGCCCTCCGCGATGTTGGTGACAAGTTCCGAGATGGTGTTGACCCGGCTGACGATGCTGGTCAGCGCGTCCCCGGTTTCACCGACCAGGTCGACGCCCTGTTTTACATGCTTGGAGCTGTCGCCGATCAGGGTTTTGATCTCGGTGGCAGCATCGGCAGACCGTTGTGCCAGCGCCCGCACCTCTGAGGCGACAACGGCAAAGCCCTTGCCGGCCTCACCCGCCCGCGCGGCCTCGACCCCGGCGTTCAGCGCCAGCAGATTGGTCTGAAAGGCGATGTCGTCGATCACCGAGATGATCTGTGCGATCCTGAGCGAGGATTGCTCGATCTCAGTCATCGCCGAAACCGCGCGCTGCACCACCTGGCCGCTATCTTCGGCTTCCTGGCGTGCTTCCTGCATTGTCACTTCGACGTTGCGCGCACCATCGGCGGAAGATTTCACCGAAGCCGTCAGCTGTTCCAGGGCTGCGGCGGTCTGTTCCAGCGTGGCAGCCTGGCTTTCGGTGCGGTTGGACAGATCGTCCGAGGCGGTGCTGATTTCGGTCGCGCCATTGTGGATGCTGCCGGTTGCCGCGATCACCTGTTGGATGGTTTCCTTCAGCGTGGCAACGGTGGAGTTGAAGCTTTGCCTCAGCTCTTCGTACTCTTCCGGGAAGGCCTCCTCGATGGTGCAGTCCAGATCGCGGTTGGACAGGCGGGCGAGATGGTCATCCAGCTTGCCCACAACCGCGCCGCGGTCGGCGATGCGGCTGGCCTCGATGGAGGCGAGCCGGTCCTCGGCCTCGGCCAGGGCGGCACGGGTTTTTTCCATCGCACGGCTCAGGCCGCCGGCTTCGGTCCGGTCGTTCAGATGGGCCGGTTCAAAGTCGAACTCCTTACGCGCCAGCCGGTCCAGGTCCGCCTGCAGGCTGCCGAACTGCCGGGTGAAGGAGAGGATCAGGCGCAGCCCGGTCAAAGCGCTGAGGATCAGGGCAAGCGCCACCGCTGCCACGGTCCCGATCAGCGCCCGGCGGGCCTGCGACGCCTCCTGCTGCGCGCGGGCCATCATCGCGCCGGTGACGGTGGTTTCTGCCGTCCGCAGGGAACTGACCCAGCGCGTGGCCCGCTCAAACCAGTCTGTGACGGCAACCTCCGGGGCCGGGGCGCCGGGGCCTGCGGTCAGAACCTGCTCGCGGATGCCGGGCAGCCCGCTGGGGGCCAGGCCTGCGCGCAGCTCCAGCGCCGGAAGGCTTTGGCCGAAGGCCAGCGCGGCGATGTCCAGAAGCTGGCCCTCAACCGCGCCTGTGCGGATGAACCAGCGGTAGGTTTCCAGAGAAAAACTGCCCTGTCCGAAACCGGAGGCCCCGGCAGCGCGCTGCTGGCCTGCGGCTTCCTTGGCATAGGCGAGGCTCACCAGCCCGGTCCCAAGCTGCGCCAGTTCGGCATTCTTGGGGTGCAGCAGCCGGATGCTGACGCCGCGCAGGAGATTGGCAATAGTTTCCGAGTAGCGCGCGCCCATCTGGCCCGGTTGGAGCTGGCGGCCGGTCACGGCGTCACGCAGGGCGGCCAGCCCGTCCAGATGTTTCAAAGCGGCGGCAGCGCCCGCTGGCACCTGCTGGATGGCGTTGTCGGATTTGGCCCGGGCCTCCTTCAGAGCGCGGGAGGCCCCGGTGCCGCCGGAGGACAAAAAGACGGCAGACAGGCCGCGTTCGACCTGCAGATCGTGAATGACTTTCATCAAAGCCACGGATTCCCGTGTCTCAGCCTCAGTCAGTTGCGCGTCCTGAAAGCGGTTCCAATCCGACAGCGCCTTGAGGCCGCCAACACCGGCCAATGCAAGAAGCGGGATTATGATCAGCGCCAGAATTTGCGAGCGTAGTGACATTCTTCTCTTTCCCAACCAGTAAGACAATGCGGAGCGGCGGTACTTGGGCTCCTGACGCTCCGTTGCACGCAGGGGCTAACAAACTGTGAACGTTTGCATTGGCCTGAAAACCTTTGAAATCACGTGGAATTTTTGGATGCTGCGTTTGCGTCATCCAGTGGCGCCTGCTGCCGCAAACCGTTGCAAAGGTATGAGCGGGAGTCATTTATTATTGTGGCCGATGGCCTGGGCCTTTCTGAAATACTCAAGTTTTTCAGAAGGTTGCCGGTGGATGTTCGCGAGCTTGAAGGCGGCGCAGGTTTTTCCCGGGTAGGCGCAATTTTCGGGAAAAAACATGGCTGCGACAGCAAGCAGCCGGCAAGCGGTGCGTGTTCCGGTGCTATGCGGGCGCCGGCTTGAGGCAGAGTTGAGGGCTGAAATGAAAAATGCCCCGCCAATTGGCGGGGCGCTGATTACTCGGCGGCGCGCAGCCTGCCTTCAGAGGGCGGCGAGGGCTCATCGTCGTCTTCTGCCTGAGGCTCCGGTTCTGCCGGGGCGGCGGTCTCGTCACCCTCCCACAGGATTTCCGTGCTCGGCAGGGCGCGGGCCTTTTTGAACAGGCGCGAATCCTGCGCGATGCGGCTGGAACGGCCGCGGGTGAGGCGCGACAGCGCCCGGCCCAGCATGTGCATATAGGTGGAGAACCATACCCGGATCGCCAGCAGCGACGGGGTCACCACCAGGGTCAGCACGGTGGCAATGCCAAGTCCGAAGACAACAGCAGTTGCCAGCTGTTTCCACCACAGCGCGGTGGGGCTGTCGATTGAGTAGCCGCCGTTGATGAAGTCGAGGCTGACCCCGAACATCATCGGAGTGAGGCCCGCCATCGTGGTGATGGTGGTCAGCAGCACCGGGCGGATACGTGCCTCGGCGGTGCGGATGATTGCCTCAAGCCGCGGCATCTGCTGGCTGAACTCCTGATAGGTGTCGATCAGAACGATGTTGTTGTTCACAACAATTCCCGCCAGCGCCACGATGCCGGTGCCGGTCATGATGATCGAGAACGGCTGCTGCATCACCATCATGCCGATCAGCACGCCGGTGGTGGACAGTACCACCGCCAAGAGCACCAGCACAGAGTTGTAGAAGCTGTTGAACTGCGCCAGCAGGATCACGAACATCAGCGCCAGCGCGCCGGCAAAGGCCTTGGACAGGAAGGCACCGGATTCCTCCTGCTCCTCCTGGTCGCCGGTCCATTCCCAGGCAATGCTGCGCGGCAGCGGCTCGGTCTCCAGCCATTCGGTGATGACCGCAATCCGCTCGTTCGGGTTCACCGGGCTGATCTTGGCGCCGTTGTCCAAGGCGTCCAGCACCGCGTCAAAGCTGTCTGCGCCAGTGAGCGTCACCAGTTCCATCAGCCGGCCGTTCGGGGCAGTGAGGCTGTCGCCGTTGGCAGCCGTGCCCTCAGGCACTTCCTTCAGCAGGGCCAGGCGGGTCATTTCACCGGTGTCCGGATCCTCAAGGATGACCTTGTTCAGACCGGCTTCCACATCCGCCTTGACGTCATAGAACCGTTCCTGGCCGATGCGGTTGATCTGCGCCAGTTTCGGCACCGGCTGGCGGGTTACGAAGTTCGAGAGCGGCACCAGCCCGTCGGAAGTGCGGACCTTGAGGTTGTCCAGCGTCGACAGCACCCGGTCCTGTTCCGGCAGGCGGACGCGGATCTCGATCTCCTCGTCGGAGCTGTCGACCCGCATGGTGTCCAGCAGGATGCCGCGGGTGACCAGCTGCACCATCGCGCCCACGGTCGCCACATCGGCGCCGTAGCGGCCGGCCTTTTCGACATCCACATTGATCTGCCAGTCGATGCCGGGCAGGGGCAGGCTGTCTTCGATCAGGATCAGGCCGGGGGTGTTCTCGAACTGCTCCCGTGCGGCCAGGGTGGCGCTGGTCAAGTCTTCCCAGCCGTCGCCGCGCAGGCGCAGATGCACCGGCTTGCCGGAGGCAGGACCCTGTGCCAGGGCGCGCACCTCGACCTCGAAACCGGGCAGCTTGGCCAGCTGGGCGTTCAACTGGTCGATCACGGTGTTGCCGTCATATTCTTCGGCGATGATTTCCTTTTCAAAGCCGAGGTATTTGCTCAGCAGAGCGCCGAACCAGCCGTTCAGGGGCTCCGTTTCGGTGGGGCGTTCCTCCCACGGGATGATCTCGAACTGCACCTGGCCGATAGTGTCCGGCGGCAGTTGTGCCCCGGAGCTGTCAGTGTTCAGGCCGCCGTCGCCGGCAAAGGAGAACACATTGATCACCGCATGGTGATCCAGAATGACCTCCTCGGCGGCGCGCACCATCTCGTCCTTTTCGTGCAGCGAGATGTTGCCGCGGGCGCGGACATAGGCGGTGGCCTGTTCCGGCTCCGAGTCGACGAAGAATTCAACGCCATAGTTGTTTTCGCTGAACATCGAGAACACGGTCATGATCGCGAAACCCACGGCGGCGACCGTCACGATGGGCATCACCGGGTTGCCGGCGATGAACTTGATCACATGGCCGAACGGGGTGTGGTGGTAGCCGGGAGCGACCTCTGTTTCCTCGCGCTCCACCTTGACCGAGCTGAGGGTGATCGAGGCGGCAAAGGCTGCGAGCGTAAAGACCAGCCCGCCGAACAGCACACCCGCCATCGGGCCAGTTCCCTCTCCCAGCAGGTAGGAGGGGTTCAGCATCTGCATCGCGCCTGCAAACATGCCCCACATGGAGACCGGCACCAGAGCCGCGCGCAGCCACCAGGGTGCGATCATCCGCAGGCCGTGGGAAGCGCCCTCGAACGTGCGGCTGATACGGCCGGTGACACCGCCCATCACGGGCAGGTAGATCAGCGCCACCACCAGCGAGGCCGACAGCACGAAGATCAGGGTGACCGGAAGCATGCCCATGAACTCACCCGGCACGCCGGGCCAGAACAGCATCGGCAGGAAGGCGCAGAGCGTGGTCGCGGTAGAGGACACAATGGGCCAAAACATCCGCTGCGCCGCCTCGACATAGGCGTGCATCGGGCCGGTGCCTTCCTTGATGCGCTTGTCGGCGTATTCCACCACCACGATGGCGCCATCGACCAGCATCCCCACGGCAAGGATCAGGCCGAACATCACGATGTTGGAGATCGAGATGCCCATCAGCGCAAGCAGCGCGAAACACAGCAGGAACGACGTCGGGATCGCAAAGCCGACCAAGAGCGCCGCGCGGCTGCCAAGCGCCGACAGCACCACGATCATCACCAGCGCGATGGCGGTCAGGACCGAGCCTTCCAGCTGGCTGACCATGGAGCCGACAACGCGGCTCTGGTCGTTGGAGGTGCCGACCTGGACCGCTGCGCGCAGTTCCGGCGGCCATTTGGATTTGGATTTTTCCAGGGTCGTCTTCACCAGATTGACGGTGTCGATCAGGTTGTACCCTTTGCGCTTGACCACCTGCAGGGCCACCGTGTCCTCGCCGTTGAAGCGGGCGGTGCCCTCGCGGTCCTCGAAGGTGAAGTTGATCTGCGCCAGCTCACCCAAGGTGACCACGCGGTCGCCGTTGGTTTTGACCGGCAGCTGATAGATGTCCTTCACGTCGTCGAAGGAGGAGGGGATCTTAACCGAGAACGCGCCCTGGCTGGTCTCGACCTCACCCGCCGCGATCAGCTGGTTGTTGTTCTGCACCACATTGATCAGCTCCAGCGCGGTGACGTTGTAGGCCTCCAGCCGAAGCGGGTCGATCAGCACCTCGACCATCTCGTCGCGGTTGCCTGCAATGCCTGCCTCCAGCACTGCATCCAGCGCCTCAAGGTCGTCCTGCAAGTCCTTGGCAATTCGCGCCATCGTCCGTTCCGGCACGGCGCCGGTCAGGTTCACGATGACGATCGGGAATTCGGAGAAGTTGATCTCGGTGATCGAGTATTTCTCGGCGCCTTCCGGGAACTCTGCCTCCGCCTTGTCCATGGCGTCGCGCACGTCGGCCATGATGGCGGTCTTGTCCCAGCCGAATTCAAACTCCAGCGCTACCCCGGCATAGCCTTCGGCGGCGGTGGAGGTCATCTTATCGAGCCCGTCGAGATCGGCAAGCTCGGTCTCCATCACCTTGACCATCAGGGATTCTGCGTCCTCGGCAGAGATGCCGGGGAAGGGGACTGAGATGAACAGGGCCGGGATTTCGATATCCGGCTCGCCCTCTTTGGGCAGCATTGAATAAGCGAAGCCGCCGACAAGCAGCGAGATAGCGATGAAGGCGAGGACCATCCGGGCGCGGCCGGCGGCCCAATCGACGATGCCAATCACTGTTCAGTCTCCCGGTAGGTGGCCGCCACGGCGACGCCTTCGGTCACAAAGTCCTGTCCCACGACAATCACGTCGGCGGTTTCGGGCAGGCCGCCGAGCCAGACGCCGTCGGCCTCATCCCGCAGAAGCTGCACGGGGTAGAATACCACGGTGCTGTCGGATCCGACAACGCGAACGCCCAGCTGGCCCTCGTTGTTCAGCGTCAGCGCCGATTGCGGCAGCTTGTGCGCCAAGGAACCGGCCGAGGAAATCGCGATGTCTGCGGTCTGGCCGTCGCGGATGCTGAGGTCCTGGTTCGGCACCGTAATCTCGACCTCAAAGGTGCGGGTGGTAGGGTCGGCGGAGCGGCTGAGGAAGGTAACCTTGCCCTGAACCGTCTGGCCGGTGGACAGCTCTGCACCTGCGGTTGCGCCCAGTTCCACCTTGTTGACCTCTGCCTCCGGCACATAGCCTACCAGCTTGATGGTATCGAGCTGGATCACGGTGCCGCACAGGCTGCCGGGCTGCAGCAGGCTGCCAAGTTCCGCAGTGTCGCTTTCCAGCAGGCCCGCGAACGGGGCTTTGATCGTCAGCCGCTCCATTTCCTTTTCCGCGGCGGCAACCGCGGCAATGGCAGTGCGCTCCGCGGCTTCGGAGGCGGCCAGCCGGGTCTCCGAGGCATAGCCGCCTTCAGACAGTTTGGAGGCGGCGGTGAGATTGATCTGGGCTTCCTTCAGCCGTGCCTGCGCTTCTTGCAGCGCGGCATCGCGGGTGCCCGGGTCCAGCTGGCACAGCACATCGCCCTGCTCAACGTGGGCGCCCTTGCGCAGCGGTTCGGAAATCACGGTTGAGGTGGTCTCGGCCCGCACCTCCACCTGGCGGATTGCCTGGGTCTGGCCGCGCAGGATTACTGCGTTGCCGATGGTGCGCGCCTTGCTTTGCAGGGCCACGACCCCGACGCGCGTGTCTTCGGCTTGGGCTGCATCTTGGCCTTCAGCAGCTTCCGTTTCGCTTTGGGCTGCGTCTGGGGCATCCTCGCCGCGGGCAAAGGCCATCAGTTCGTCACGCTGAATGACCACCATATAGAGGCTGGCTGTCACCACCACTGCGGTCAGCATCGGAATGATACGCATGTCGGGCCTTTCCTTATTCCTGTCAGCTCCCTGTGCGCTGTGCTCCTGGGCCGCCGGCGGCAGGGCTGAGTACAAGGAGAGTCGCGCGTATGTGATAGACCTGATATAGGATATGTCCATTCTAAACTAAGTGGTTTAGTTCACATTTCTTGCTTTTCCGGCGCCAATGCGGATGTTTCTGATGCAAACGGGCCACTTGGCTTGGCGTTTGAGCCGGGTTAAGAGGGGCGCGACGCATTCAATACCGGCCGGGGCGCAGGCCCGGGCCGCGCATATCAGGGGCTTTTCATGAGCGATACCGACAGCTTTATCGACGAGGTGACCGAAGAGGTCCGCCGTGACCGGCTTTTCCTGATGCTGAAGCGCTATGGCTGGATCGGCGGCGTGGCTGTGGCGCTGATCGTCGGCGGCGCGGCGTTCCGCGAATACAACAAGGCGCAGGAGCGCGCGGCGGCAGAGGATCTGGGCGACCGGATCACTGCGGCGCTGGAAACCGAGGGCAGCGATGATCAGGCCGCGGCGCTGGCGGCGGTGACCGCTGAAGGCGCTGGCGGGACAGCTGTCGTCAAGATGCTGGAAGCCGGCGCGCTGGCCGAGTCGGGCAAGTCCGCCGAGGCAGTGGCCCGGCTGGAAGCCGTCGCCGTGAACGGCGAGCTGCCGCTGATCTACCGCCATATCGCCAGCTTCAAGGCGCTGTCGCTGCAGGCGGACAGCCTGAGCGCCGCGGACCGCCGCCTGCAGTATGAAGCCCTGGCCCAGCCCGGTGCGCCGCTGGCGCTGCTGGCGTCCGAGCAGCTGGCGCTGCTGGACATCGAGGAAGGCAACAACGAGGCCGCTATTGCCCGGCTGCGGGAGATTGCGGCTGATGCCGGGGTAAGCGGAGACTTGAAAGACCGCGCGTCTCAGGTGATTGTGGCGCTCGGCGGCTCCCTGGAGGGGGACGCTGCGCCAGAGGGGTAAGGCGCTCCGCGGATGGGAACTTGCGGAAGACTACGGCATACAGGGCAGGGCAATGACAATAACCAAGACTTTCTCCCGGGTACGGGGTCTTCTGTGCACAACAGCAGCCATGGCCGTTCTGGCCGCCTGCGGCGAGGAGGAGATTATCCTGCGCGGCGAGCGCGAGGATATCCGTCCCGATGCTGCCGTGGAGGTGGTGAACCAGGCACGTCCCATTTCCCTGCCCGGACAGGTTGCTAACGCGGAGTGGGCCCAGGGACATGGCGCCGAGGCGGGCCGCACCGCGCATCCGGCGCTTTCTGCCGCGCCGCAGCGCATCTGGTCTGCCTCGATCGGTGAGGGTGACAGCCGCCGCCAGCGCATCACCGCAACGCCGGTTGCCGGCGGCGGACGCATCTACACTCTGGACAGCGGTGCGCGGGTGTCCGCGGTGTCGCCGCAGGGCCAGGTGCTGTGGCAAAGCGAACTGATCCCGGCGGCGGATGACGAAGGCCAGGCAACAGGCGGCGGATTGGCCTATGACAATGGCGTGCTGTATGTCTCCTCTGGCTTCGGGGTGCTGACGGCGCTGAACGCCTCAGACGGCAGCCTGGTCTGGCGGCAGGAACTGGGGGCCACCGGCTCCGGCCAGCCGCGGGTCAGCGGCGGGCTGGTCTATCTGGTTGCTGGCGATGACACCGGCTGGGCGGTCAATACCAAGGATGGCCGCATTGCCTGGCAGATCGAGGCCTCGCCCTCGGCCGCCAACATCCTGGGCGCGCCGGCCCCCGTGGTCACCAATGACCTCGCGATCTTTGCCTTTGGCTCCGGTGATCTGATTGCCACCTTCCGCCGCGGCGGCCTGCGCCGCTGGAGCGCCTCGGTGGCCGGCCAGCGCACGGGCCAGACCCTGTCGCGGATCAGCGATGTGACCGGCGCGCCGGTGGTTGCGGGCAAGCGGCTGTACGCGGGCAACAACTCGGGCCGCACCGTTGCCATCGACCTGGCAACCGGCGACCGGCTGTGGACCGCGCGCGAAGGCGCCTCCGGCCCCGCCTGGCCTGCGGGCGGCAGCCTGTTCCAGGTCAGCGACCTGAACCAGCTGCTGCGCCTGGATGCGGGCACGGGCGAGGTGATCTGGGCCGTGGACCTGCCGGGCTTTGTGAAGGACAAGCCGGGCAAGCGCGGCAAGATCTATGTGCATCATGGCCCGGTGCTGGCAGGCGGGCAGATTGTGCTGGCCTCCAACGACGGGCTGCTGCGGTTCTTCAATCCTGTTAACGGCAGCCTGACCCGCACGGCGGAGGTGCCGGGCGGCGCCACCACCGCGCCGGTGGTTGCGGGGTGCACGCTCTATGTGGTTTCCTCCAACGGTGAATTGCTGGCCTACCGCTGATCCGTGTTTCCGGGTGGCGGAAGCCGCGCAGATGCGCTATGAGCCGCGTCTGAATCGCAGAAAGCTGGTCTGATGTCCTTTACCCTCGCCATCGTGGGCCGTCCCAATGTGGGCAAGTCCACCCTGTTCAACCGCCTTGTGGGCAAGAAGCTGGCCCTGGTCGACGACCAGCCGGGCGTGACGCGCGACCTGCGCGAGGGCGAGGCGCGGCTGGGGGATCTGCGGTTCACGGTGATCGACACCGCTGGTCTTGAAGATGCCACCGACAACTCGCTGGAAGGCCGCATGCGCCGCCTGACAGAACGGGCGGTGGATATGGCCGACATTTGCCTGTTCATGATCGACGCGCGCACCGGGGTGACCCCGACGGATGAGATCTTTGCCGACATCCTGCGCCGAAAGTCCGCGCATGTGATCCTGGCCGCCAACAAAGCCGAGGGCAACGCCGCTGAAGCTGGCGTGCTGGAGGCTTATGGCCTGGGTCTGGGCGAGCCGCTGCGGCTGTCGGGCGAGCATGGCGAGGGGATGCCGGACCTCTACGGAATCCTGCAGCCGCTGGCCGAAAAATTCGAAGCCGAGGCCGAAGACCATTCCCCGGACACCGACGTCGAGGTTTATGAAGAGATTGGCGAGGACGAGGAAGAAGTCATTCCGGTTCCGACCGACGCCAAGCCCCTGCAGGTCGCCGTGGTGGGCCGCCCGAACGCGGGAAAATCCACGCTGATCAACAAGATTCTGGGCGAGGAGCGGCTGCTGACCGGCCCCGAGGCCGGGATCACCCGCGATGCGATCTCGCTCAAGATCAACTGGAAAGATGTGCCGATGCGGGTGTTCGACACCGCCGGCATGCGCAAGAAGGCCAAGGTGCAGGAGAAGCTGGAAAAGCTCTCTGTCTCTGACGGCCTGCGCGCGGTGAAATTCGCCGAGGTTGTGGTGGTGCTGCTGGATGCCAGCATCCCGTTTGAACAGCAGGACCTGCGGATTGCCGACCTGGCCGAGCGCGAGGGGCGCGCGGTTGTGGTGGCGGTCAACAAATGGGACGCTGAAGAGCACAAGCAGGAAAAGCTGCGAGACCTCAAGGAGGCTTTTGGCCGCCTGCTGCCGCAGCTGCGCGGCGCGCCGCTGGTCACGGTGTCTGCCAAGACCGGCAAAGGACTGGACCGGCTGCATGAGGCGATCATGCGCGCCTATGGCACCTGGAACCGGCGTGTCCCCACTGCGGCGCTGAACCGCTGGCTGGTTGGCATGCTGGAACAGCACCCGCCGCCTGCGCCTCAGGGCAAGCGTATCAAGCTGCGCTACATGACCCAGGCCAAAAGCCGCCCGCCGGGGTTTGTGGTGATGTGCTCGCATCCCGATAAGCTGCCGGAAAGCTATACCCGCTATCTGGTCAACGGGCTGCGTGAAGACTTCGATATGCCCGGCACGCCGATCCGCCTGTACATGCGCGGGCAGGGCGACAAGAACCCCTATAAAGGCAAGCGCGCCAAGAACGCCGGAGCCCTGGCCAAGCACTTGAACAAGCGCGGCAGCTGACGCGGCAGGCAAGCGCGGGGCGGCTCCCGCCCGGCCTCGCGGCATTCACAGAATACCTTGGCCCGTTGGGCCCGGCGCCGCCCTGACGGGCGGCGCTTTTGCGTTGCGCGGGTTCTGGCGGCCCAAGGCCTGCATGCGCTCCCGGGCGTGAAGTGCTGTTTCGGCATTTCCAGCGGTTTGCTACACCTGCGGTTGCGCATTTGTTGCGCGGCAGCCTTGTCTTTGGGCCTGGCGGAATTATCTGAAATCCTACCTTGGACGGGCTGCGCGTTTCGCACGTTTGTCACGAAATGATTTTACGGATGTTTTCATGGACCTGAGGGCGCATACGAGAAAGTTCACCGAAAAGGACAACCGGCTGGCTTCGCTCAGCTATTTCGGGACATTCGCGGTCTATTTCCTGTCGCTTTACCTGGCCATCGCCCATGCGGACCGCTGGTACGTGATGCTGCCTGCCGGGGTGGTCTTTGCATTTGCGGCGGTGCGCCTCTACGTGCTGCAGCACGACACCGGCCATCATTCGCTGTTCGAAACCCGCCTGCAGAATGAGATCGCGGGCCATGTTCTGTCCCCCTTCACCTTTGCCCCGTTTGAGGTGATGAAGCAGAATCACAACCTGCATCATTCCAACATCGGCAACCTGGAGCACCGTGAAACCGGCGAGATTCACACGATGACGGTGCGGGAGTGGAAGGCGGCCGGCTTCTGGGAGCGGCTGGGCTACCGGCTGTACCGCAACCCGTTTGTGCTGGTGCCGCTGGGGTCGGCCTTTACCTATTTCATCCGCTACCGCTGGCCCAAGAACACGGTCCGCTTCGGCGCCTGGGGCGTGATCCTGCACAATCTGGTGATCGTGGCGATGCTTGCGCTGCTCTATTGGGCGGCGGGCATGACCGGCATCTGGATCTGGCTGGCGTTTTCCTTCCTTGGCGGCATGATCGGGGTGTTCCTGGTCTACCTGCAGCATAATTTCGAGGATACCTACTGGGACCGCCGACCGGACCTGAACCCGCAGGTGGCGGCGCTGCAAGGATCTTCCTGCCTGGATTTCGGATGGTTCTTCGACATGGCAGTGGCAAATATCACCCTGCACGACATCCACCATTACAACGCGCGTATTCCGTCCTACCGGCTGCGGCAGTGCCACTACAGCCTGCCGCCGGAACTGGGGCTGCGCCGGATCAAATTCCCGGAGGCCGTCCGGGCTTTGACGCTAAAGCTCTGGGATGAAGAGAAAAAATGCCTTGTTCCCTTCCCCGGCTAAGCGGACCGTGTCATCCTTGCACAGAGATTGGGCAAGTAAGGTATTGAAAATAAAAGGAATAGATCAGGCATGACACCAATACACAAGCTGCGCGGGGTCGGACCGGCGCTGGCAAAGGTGCTGCAGGAACATGGCGTGAAAACCGCTGAAGAACTGGCAGGGATGGATGAAGCAAAGCTGCGCGGCATTCCAGGGATCGGAGCAAACCGAGCTGCGGCGCTGAGGGTGCTGGCCCGGGAGGCTGCAGACGCCAAGGGGGCGGGTGATCCGGGCCAGGCTAAAGCCAAGCCGGTGAACGGCAATCCGGCCCGCGGCAAGCGGGACGGGCAGGCGGCAGCCCCTCAGGCACAGCCGACGCAGGAAGAGATGGACAGGAAGCTGGCCGAAGCCGAGGCGGCCCGCAAGGCAGCGGAGGAGAAGGCGGCAAAGGCCAAGGCCAAGGCCGCCAAGGCCAAGCGCAAGGCTGCCAATCTGGCGGAAGAATTCGCGGCGGCAAAAATCAAGGCCAAGCAGAAAGCCAAAAAAATGAAGGCAAAGGCCAAGAAAGCCATCGAAAAGGAGAAGGCTAAGGCGCAGGCTATCCTGGAGGGGACGGCTAGCGACAAGAAAAAGAAGAAGGCGAAGAAATCGCGTTAAGCCTTCGATTCCTTA
Organism: Leisingera caerulea DSM 24564; assembly: GCF_000473325.1. NCBI lineage: Bacteria > Pseudomonadati > Pseudomonadota > Alphaproteobacteria > Rhodobacterales > Roseobacteraceae > Leisingera > Leisingera caerulea. Next base: position 53,720 of record NZ_KI421514.1, on the reverse strand, counting down.
GAAAAACCGGCGCCGATTAGCGCCGGTTTCCTTGTGTCTGGCAGGGCTTCTGGATCAGACCAGCTGCCCCTCGGCACTCAAGGTCAGTTTGCTGCCCAGGTAGGGGGCCAGCACCTCCGGCAGCTTGACCGAGCCATCCGCCTGCTGGCCGTTTTCCAGCACGGCGATCAGGCAGCGGCCCACCGCCAGGCCAGAGCCGTTCAGCGTGTGCACGAACTGCGGCTTGCCGCCATCCGCGGGCTTGAAGCGGGCGTTCATCCGGCGTGCCTGAAAATCGCCGCAGACCGAGACCGAGGAGATCTCGCGGTAGGTGTTCTGGCCGGGCACCCAGACCTCGATGTCGTGGGTTTTGCGGGCGCCAAAGCCCATGTCGCCGGTGCACAGAACGATGGTGCGGTAGGGCAGTCCCAGCCGCTCCAGGATGTCCTCGGCGCAGCGTGTCATGCGCTCGTGCTCCTCGACGCTCTTGTCCGGATGTGTGACGGAGACCATTTCGACCTTCTCGAACTGGTGCTGGCGCAGCATGCCGGCGGTGTCCTTGCCGGCCGAACCGGCCTCAGACCGGAAGCACTGGGTGTGGGCCACATAGCGGCGCGGCAGGTAGCCTTCCTCGACCACCAGGCCGTTGACGATGTTGGTCAGCGTGACCTCCGCCGTCGGAACCAGCCACCAGCCGTTGGTGGTCTTGTAGCTGTCCTCGCCGAACTTGGGCAGCTGACCGGTGCCGTACATCATCTCTTCGCGCACCAACACCGGGGTCCAGGTCTCGGTCAGGCCGTTTTCGTCTACATGGGTGTTGATCATGAACTGCGCCAGCGCCCGGTGGATACGGGCCACCGCACCGGACAACACCACAAAGCGGCTGCCCGAGAGCTTGGCCGCGGTCTCGAAATCCATGCCCGGCTTCACACCTTCGATCTCGAAATGCTCCTTGGCCTCGAACTCGAGCGCCTTGGGCTCACCCCAACGGCGGATTTCGACATTGTCGTCCTCATCCTCGCCCAGCGGCACATCCTCGAACGCCAGGTTCGGAATGGTGGCCAGCATGTCATTGAGCTGCTGGTCCAGCGCCTTGGCCTCGGTGTTCATGGCAGCGACTTCGGCCTTCTTCTCGGCGACCAGCGCGCGCAGGCGCTCGAACTCGGCCTCGTCGCCGCGGCCCTTGGCTGCGCCAACCTCCTTGGAGGCCTTGTTCTGCTCGGCTTGCGCGGTCTCTGCCGCCAGGATCTTGGCACGGCGCGCTTCGTCCAGCGCCAGGATCTCGGATGACACGCCCGCATCCCCGCGCCGCGCCACAGCGGCGTCGAATGCGGCAGGGTTTTCGCGGATAGCGCGGATGTCATGCATGAGAGTCTCTCCTAGCGTTGAATGATATTTGAATCAGTAGGCCCATCCTATGACGCAAGGGTGAAGAAAGGGGAAGGGGGGCGTGCGGTCTGTGTGCAGGCCGGGCATTCCGGGCACGGTCCATGCCACGCGGTCTGCGCCGGGAAAGCCCCTGCAACAGGCCGTTAAGGGCAATCCTGCAACGGCGTTTTACGCTTGCGCTTTTGCGCTGCGTGAGCCTTGCGCTCCATCCAGCCAGCGCATAGGTTCCGCTGCAAATTTCCGGCGTGAAAACCATGCCGCTTTGACAGAAGGAATATCCCATGGACGGTGGCGCAGTCGCCCAATTTCTCCCGCTTATTCTGATCTTCGCGATCATGTACTTCCTACTGATCCGCCCGCAGCAGAAGAAGATGAAACAGCATCAGGCGATGGTGGACGGCCTGCGCCGCGGTGACCAGGTGGTGACCCAGGGCGGCGTCATTGGCAAGGTGGCAAAGGTCAAGGAAGACGGCGAGATCGAGGTGGAGATCGCTGACGGCGTCAAGGTGCGCGTGGTCAAGGCGACCATTGCCCAGGTTCTGAACAAGACCGAGCCGGCAGCTTAAGCGCTCCTTGCAACTATCTGAAAAGGCAGGGCAATGCTGCAAATTGATCTCTGGAAGAGGGTGCTGATCTGGCTGGTATGCGCAGCTGGATTGATGCTTGCCCTGCCAAACGGGTTCTACACCCGCGTCGAACAGGCAAACGACGCGGCAGCCGACATTATCGCCAAGGGCGAGACGCCGGAGCGGCTGGAAACGGTCGGCCAGTGGCCGTCTTTCCTGCCGTCAGGGCTGGTGAACCTTGGCCTCGACCTGCGGGGCGGCGCGCATCTGCTAGCCGAGGTGCAGGTGGAAGACGTCTATGAAGCGCGGATGGATGCGCTGTGGCCGGAAGTGCGGGATGCGCTGCGGCCGGAGCGCAGCACCGTCGGCACTTTCCGCCGCCAGCCGGAGCCTGCGGATGAGATTCGCCTGAAGCTCTCCAAACCCGATGGCATGGCCCGTGCGCTGGAAGTGGTGCGCGGCCTGGCCAACCCGATCACGACGCTGACAGGTGTCGGCGCCAACGACATCGAGGTTTCGGCCCAGGGCGACATCCTGGTGGTGCGCCTGAGCGAGGCGGAGAAGGTCGCCTCTGACGACCGCACCGTGCGCCAGGCACTGGAGATCGTGCGCCGCCGCATCGACGAGGTCGGCACCCGCGAGCCGACCATTCAGCGCCAGGGCGCTGACCGGATCCTTATTCAGGTGCCGGGCATCGGGTCCGCGTCTGAACTCAAGGCGATCATCGGCACCACCGCGCAGCTGACCTTCAACCCGGTTGTGGGCCGCGGCAGCGATCCGGACGCCGCCCCCGGCATCGGCAACAAGGTGATCCCGTCGCTGGATGAGGAAGGCGCCTATTACACCATCGAGGCCGCTGCGGTTGTGACCGGCGAAGACCTGGTCGATGCGCAGCCGTCCTTCGACCAGAACGGCCGGCCAGCGGTGACCTTCCGCTTCAACACCTCCGGCGCGCGCCGGTTTGGCGACTACACGGCGGAAAACATCGGCTCGCCCTTTGCGATCGTGCTGGATGACGAGGTGGTCTCTGCCCCGGTGATCCAGTCGCATATCCCGGGCGGCTCCGGTATCATCACCGGCAACTTCACCATCGAGGAAAGCACCAACCTTGCGGTTCTGCTGCGCGCAGGCGCGCTGCCTGCCGGGCTGGAGTTCCTGGAAGAGCGCACCATCGGCCCGGAACTGGGCCAGGACAGCATCGACGCGGGCAAGGTGGCAACGGCCGTGGCCTTTATCGCGGTGCTGGTGTTCATGGGGCTCAGCTACGGCCTGTTCGGCCTGTTCGCCAATGTGGCGCTGATCCTGAATATCGCGCTGATCTTTGGCATGCTCAGCCTGATCGGCGGCACCCTGACGCTGCCGGGCATCGCCGGTATCGTTCTGACCGTCGGCATGGCGGTTGACGCCAACGTGCTGATCTTCGAGCGCATACGCGAAGAGCTGAAATCGGGCCGCGGCCCGGCCAAGGCCATCGACGAAGGTTACTCCAAGGCGCTGAGCGCCATTCTCGACGCCAACATCACCACCTTCATCACTGCGGTGATCCTGTTCGCCATGGGCTCCGGCCCGGTGCGCGGCTTTGCGATCACCCTGGGGCTGGGCATCATGACCTCGGTATTCACCGCGATCTTTGTCACCCGCCTGATGATTGTCATGTGGTTTGAACGGCGCCGTCCGAAAACGATTGAGGTGTGATATGCGGCTGAGACTTGTTCCCCAGGAAACCTCATTCGATTTCTTCAAACGCGCCAAGCTGTGGCTGGGTATTTCCGCCCTGATGATGGTGGTGGGCTTTGCTTCCTTCCTGTTACAGGGGCTGAACTTCGGCATCGACTTCCGCGGCGGCACCACCATCCGCACCGAGGCCACCCAGACTGTGGATGTGGGCGCCTACCGCGACGCGCTGGCAGTGCACGGGCTGGGCGATGTGTCGATCACTGAGGTGTTTGATCCGGCCTTCGATGAAGACCAGCATGTCGCCATGATCCGCATCCAGGCGCAAGAGGATGGGGAGGCGATCTCCGGCGAGATGATCGAGATGCTGAAGGCCTCGTTGGACGCGGTGGCACCGGGCATCAAATTCGTCTCAGTCGAATCCGTTGGCCCCAAGGTCTCGGGCGAGCTGATCCAGACCGCGGTGATTGCCGTTGTGCTCGCCATCGCGGCGGTGCTGGTCTACATCTGGCTGCGGTTCGAATGGCAGTTCGCCCTCGGCGCGGTGGCGGCGCTGGTGCATGACGTGGTGCTGACCATTGGCGTGTTCTCGGAACTGCAGATCAAGTTCGACCTGGCGATCATTGCGGCCCTGCTGACCATCGTCGGCTACTCGCTGAACGACACGGTGGTGGTCTTTGACCGGGTGCGCGAGAACCTGCGCCGCTACAAGCAGAAGGATCTGGCGGAAGTCCTGAACATCTCAATCAACGAGACGCTGAGCCGGACCGTGATGACCTCTGTTACTACGCTGCTGGCGCTGATCTCGCTTTATGTGCTGGGCGGCGACGTAATCCGCGGGTTCGTGTTTGCGATGATTTGGGGTGTTCTGGTCGGGACCTATTCGTCCGTGTTCGTGGCCTCCACCATCCTGCTGAAACTGGGGGTGAAGCGCGACTGGTCGAAGCCGTCGAACACCTCCGGCAACCAGTTTGCCAACATTGATGCTTGAGGCCTTTCAGGCAGCCCTGCAGACGCCGGGGCTGTTCTGGCTGCTGGTCACCATCGGAGCCGCGGGTCTAGTCCGCGGCTTCACTGGTTTTGGCACTGCGATGATCTTTGTCCCTGTGGGGGCGCAGTTCCTGCCATCAGCCGATGTGGTGTTCCTGATGGTGCTGATGGGCGTGTTTTCTACCATCACCCTGTTCCCGCAGGCCTGGAGCAAGGCCGACAGGGCCGAAGTCGGGGCCTTGTCCATGGCCGCCGCGGTGACTGTACCGGCGGGTCTGTGGATCATGTCGCAGATGGACCCGCTGACCCTGCGCTGGGTTGCGGCCGGGGTGATCGGCGTGACATTGGCCGCCGTGATCTCCGGCTGGCGCTGGCAGGGCAGACTTGGCTGGCCGGGGCGGTTCGCAATTGGCGGCGCGGCGGGCGTTGTCGGCGGCATGACCGGGCTGACGGGGCCGGTGATCATTGTCTTCTACCTGGCAAACGTGCGCGACGTGGCGCGGGTCAGGGCCAATACCATTGTTTTCCTGGCGGCGCTGGATGTGGTGATTGCGGTAAACCTGATCTTCGGCGGCATGGCCAGTCTCAAGGCGTTCATTCTGGCAGCGCTGCTAGGGGTGCCCTACGTGATCACCACGCTGACCGGCAAGGCGCTGTTTGATCCCAAGCTGGAGAAACTCTACCGCTTTGCCTCCTATTCCGTGATCGGGCTGGCCGTGTTATCCAGCCTCCCGGTATTTGATTGAAAGGACCGCGCATGCGCCTGAATGAAGTGAGCTATACCGACGCGCAGCCGATTGATGGCTATGGCGCGGGGTTCTTCCGGATCGGCGGGCAGGTGCATCAGGGGGCGGTGCTGACCTCGGCGGCTGGCACGGCGCCCTGGGACGGCATGGCCGACGCCGAACCGCTGCTGGCGCTCGCCGGAGAGATTGATGTGCTGTTCATCGGCACCGGCGCGGAAATCGCCCATATCCCGGCAGAATTGCGCAAGGCGCTGGAAGAGGCCGGGCTGGGGGTGGAGATTATGAACTCGCCTGCGGCGTGCCGCACCTATAACGTGCTCTTGTCTGAAGGGCGCCGGATTGCCATGGCGGCGCTGCCGGTCTGATTTCCTGAAATTCATTTGACCTGCCGCAAAGCGGGCATCTTGAAAACAGGCTTTTCATGCGCGGACACAATGGGATAAGCGGGCTTCATGACATTGACAGTGACGGATCTGAGCGTGGCCCGCGGAGGCATCCCGGTGCTGGAGGGGCTGAGCTTTGAGCTGGAGTCCGGCAGGGCGCTGATCCTGCGCGGCCCCAATGGCATTGGCAAAACCACGCTCTTGCGAACCGTCGCGGGCCTGCAGCCGCCGCTGAGGGGCCGGGTTGAGGGCGCTGAGGACCAGATTGCCTATGCCGCCCACTCCGATGGGCTGAAGCCGACGCTGACGGTGGCCGAGAACCTGACATTCTGGGCCAGCGTCTTTGGCCGCAGCGGTATTGAACAGGCACTGGACGGGTTCGACCTGCAAGGTTTGCGGGACCGGCAGGCGGGGGCGCTGTCGGCGGGGCAGAAACGCCGCCTGGGCCTCAGCCGGATGCTGGTGACAGGCCGTCCCATCTGGATCATGGACGAGCCGACAGTGAGCCTGGACAAGACCTCGGTCGCGATGTTTGCAAACACGGTGCGGGCGCATTTGGGGCAGGGCGGCGCGGCGCTGATTGCCACCCATATCGACCTGGGGCTGGAGGCGGAGGTGCTGGACGTGGGTCCCTACAAGGCCAAACCGCCGGAGATCGACGATTTTGACGGAGACTTCCTGTGATTGCGCTTCTCCTGCGGGATCTGAAGCTTGCCTTCCGCGCGGGCGGCGGCTTTGGGTTGGGCCTTGCCTTCTTTCTGATCGTGACCGTGATGGTGCCATTTTCCGTCGGCCCGCAGTCTGAGCTGCTGTCGCGGATCGCACCCGGCGTGCTGTGGCTTGGCGCGCTTCTGGCGTGCCTCTTGTCGCTGGACCGGCTGCTGGCGCTGGATTGGGAGGACGGTTCGCTCGACCTCTTGGCCACTGCGCCGCTGCCGCTGGAAAGCACGGTCACCATCAAGGCGCTGGCGCATTGGATCACCACCGGGCTGCCGCTGGTGATGGCGGCGCCGGTGCTGGGGGTGCTGCTGAACCTGCCGCTTGCGGGTTTTCAGTGGCTGGTTGTCTCGCTGCTGCTGGGCACCCCGGCGCTGTCGGTCATCGGCACCTTTGGCGCTGCACTGACCGTGGGGCTGAAACGCGGCGGCCTGCTGATGTCGCTGCTGGTGATGCCGCTGTATGTGCCGACGCTGATCTTCGGCTCGGAGGTTGCCCGCCGCGGTGCCGAGGGCATGGCGGTGCAAACGCCGCTGTTGCTGCTGGCCGGGATCTCCGCCGCCTCCATCGCCCTTCTGCCCTTTGCCAGCGCTGCCGTCCTGCGCGTCAATTTGCGCTAGGACTTTTTGCCGTGACCAACAATTGAGAAATCCGGAAGCAGGACCTAAATAGCCACCATGTCGATCTGGGAATACGCCAACCCGAAAAAGTTCCTGGCCACCACCGAAAAGGTGATGCCGGCCTTGTGGGTCAGCTCAGCGGTGCTGATCACCGTGGGGCTGGTCTGGGGCTTTTTTTTCACGCCTGATGACTACCGTCAGGGCTCCACCGTCAAGATCATTTTCCTGCATGTGCCGTCGGCACTGATGGCGATCAACGCCTGGTTCATGATGCTGGTTACCTCGCTGGTCTGGGTGATCCGCCGCCACCACGTCAGCGCGCTGGCGGCCCGGGCCGCGGCGCCTGTGGGCGTGGTGATGACGGTGATCGCGCTGATCACCGGCGCGATCTGGGGGCAGCCGATGTGGGGCACCTGGTGGGCCTGGGACCCGCGGCTCACGTCCTTCCTGGTGCTGTTCCTGTTCTACCTCGGCTACATTGCCCTGTGGGAGGCGATCGACAACCCGGACACCGCCGCTGACCTGACCTCGATCCTGTGCCTGGTGGGATCGGTGTTCGCGGTGCTCAGCCGCTATGCGGTGAATTTCTGGAACCAGGGGCTGCACCAGGGCGCGTCGCTGTCGTTGGACAAGAAGGAGAACGTCGCCGATGCGTTTTCCAACCCGCTGTATGTGTGCATGGCGGGGTTTGTGCTGTTGTTCATCGCGTTGGTGTTCTACCGCACCGGAACTGAAATCCGCGCCCGCCGCATCAAGGCATTGATGGCGCGCGAACGGCTGGAGGCCTGATGCCCGATCTTGGAAAATACGCCGATACGGTGCTGTCGGCCTATGCCGCCTCGCTGATCCTGCTGGTGGCGCTGGTGGTGCTGACAATCTTGCGCGGCCGCAAGGTGCGCCGGGAGATGGAAACCCTGGAAACCCGGGTGAAGCGCAATGGCTAAAATCTCTCCGCTGATGGCGATCCCCGGTTTGGTGTTTGCAGGCTTTGTCGGCCTGGCGCTGGTGGGGATGTTCCGCGAGGACCCCAACAGCCTGCCGTCCGCGCGCGAAGGCCAGCCCGCGCCGCCGGTGGTGCTGGATCCGTTTCCGGGCAAGGAGATGTTCAGCGACGAAACCCTGCGCGACGGCAACGTGAAGCTGGTGAACTACTGGGCCAGCTGGTGCGCGCCTTGCCGGGTGGAGCACCCGAACCTTGAAGCGCTGTCCAAGGAAGGCATCCCGGTCTACGGCATCAACTACAAGGACCAGCTGGCAAATGCCGAGGCCTTTCTGGATGAGCTCGGCGATCCCTATGCAGCCATCGGCCGGGACGAGAAGGGCCGGATGGCTATCGACTGGGGCCTCTATGGTGTGCCTGAGACCTACGTGGTGGATGGCGAGGGCAAGATCGTGCTGCGGTTTGCCGGGCCTGTCACCCAGCGGGTGATCGAAAAGACCCTGCGCCCGGCGATGGAGAAGGCCGCGGGCCAGTAACCGGGCAGGGCGCGTCAGGCGCCCGTGCCGAGGGTGAAGCTCTTGAAGTCCGGCTCCGCCGCAAGCAGCTTGTGGAGTTGCTCGAAATCCGCCTGCTTGGAGCGCCAGATCAAATAGTCGCCGAAGGCGTCGGCGTTCTCCCAGCGCTGGAAGATGGCAATCTCGTCCCGCTCCGGGGCCAGCAGCGTGTCGGCTTGCAGACAGCCGGGAAAATCCCGGACCTGTGCCACCATCTGTTTCACCAGGACCGCCAGCCGGGTGTATTGCCCCGGCAGCGGCTGCAGCTCAATGATTACTGCTTCGGTCAAAGGAAGCTCCGCGTGTCAAAAGGGGCGGCGGTCCGGCCGGCCGCCCGGAAGTTTCTGCTGGAGGCGCCGCATATCAGCTGAAAATGCTGAGATCCAGTGCCAGCCCCGCCCCTAGCCAGATGCCATGATCGCGATGGTCCGCCAGGGCGTCGCCGGTTTCCGGATGGGCAAACACGATCAGCCCCTCGCGGTTCAGCGCCAGCCAAGGCAGAAGCCTTGCGAACTGCTCCGGGCTGGCGGCCAGCTGGCAGGACCATCTTGGATGCGGCCCCACGTTTTTCTCATGCACCCGGCCCATCTGGACGCCGAACTGCCGGGCGGCCTGCTCGCAAAGGGATCTGGCCTGCCCGATGGTGGTTTCGTCAAAATAGACGTGGGCGTGAAAGCCGGTGATGCTGCTGCTCTGTTTCATGGCAGCAGTATTGCCGCCGCCAGCCCGGCGGGGCAATCTGCAGTTTGCGAACAGAGGTTGTGCAGTCCGGATGAGGCCCGCGCGGCTCAGGGCACGGAAAAGGTGCGGAAGTCCTGTTCCCGCCGCATGGTGGCGCTGCGGGCGTCCAGGTCGCCGCGTTCAGCGCGCCAGGTCAGGTAGCGGTCCAGGTGGTCATTTGATTCCCAGAAGTGGAACACAGCGATTTCATGACGCTCGCGATTGATGCCGGCGTGGGCTTCGATACAGCCGGGAAATCGCCGGGTTTCGCATATCATTGCTGCCACCGCCTTAGCGTGATCTTCAAACGTGTCTATGTCCGGATAAATAACGGCAATTGCGGCTTCTTTCATGCGTTCTGCGTGCGGCCTCTGAATGCGCCCTGAAAGGGAAAAGGTTAATTCAGGAATTATGTTTACACATTATTAACGGACGGTACAGCAGCTTACGCTGCGGGACCGGAGAGCTTTTTGCGTGGCGCGCGGGCACGCATTTGTCAGGACGGGTTGCCCCGCGGACTCTTTTAATCTGCCGCGGAATACTGCAGGATTTTAGAGTTAAGAAATTCAGGGTTTCGCGGCACTGCGTGCCGGTAAAACACGTGGTCCGGGAATGAGATGAAAGTAATTGATCCCGCTAGAGTCCTGAGTACAGGCCTGGGATGCGTCGTGGCCGCCTGCCTGTTTGCGGCGGCTGCGCGGGCGGAAACTGTCCTGACCTTCTGCTATGATCCCTATCCGCCCTACACCATGGGAACCGGCAGCATCCCGTCCGGCGGGCTGAAGGTGCAGCTGCTCGACGCGGTGACGGAGCGGATCGGCGGCCTTAGCGCAGTGACGGTTCTGCTGCCCTGGCAGCGCTGCCTGGCCCAGGCCAAGTCAGGGGAGGCAAACGGCATCCTGCCCCTGTTCAAGTCCCCGGAGCGGGAGGCCTTCCTGGCATTCAGCGAACCCGCGTTTGAGCAGACGAATACTTTCTGGTACAACCGGGACCGCTTTCCAAGCGGGTTGAAATGGGGCGAGGGCTATGCCGGTGTGTCCCACCTGAGGCTGGGCATGGTGAACGGCAGCGTCATCGACCCCCGGATGGAAGCGGCGTTCAGCGCCCGTAACCGCATCATCAGGGCCGGCGATGCAGCCGGTCTGATGCAAATGCTGCTGTTCGGCCAGCTGGACCTGGTCGCAATTGACGATGCTGTCGGGCGCTATCATGTGGGCCTGAACGGCTGGCAGGACCGGATTGCCGCCGCCGGGACAGCCGTTTCCAGCCGCACGTCGCACTTCGGACTGTCCCGCGCCAGCGGTGCGGAGGCCTATCTGGAAGAATTCGACCGCGCGATCAGGGAGCTGAAGGCCGAAGGTGAGATTGACCGGATCCTGCACAGCCGCAGCTACAGCCACTAGCCAGGAACGCAGGTCGGCACTGCTGCCATTGCGGACCTAGTATCCAAAAGAAAAGGGCGCCCGCTTGGGCGCCCTTGTCCGTGTGGCAGCGGCCGGCCTTACTGCTTGGCCAGATTGCGCAGCACATAGTGCAGAACGCCGCCGTGTTCGATGTATTCGATCTCCGGTGCGGTATCGATACGGCACTTCAGCGTGATGGTCTTTTCCGAACCGTCGGCAAAGGTGATGTCGCACGGCACCTCCTGCAGCGGCTTGATGCTGTCCAGCCCATGGATCGAGACGGTTTCCTCGCCGGTGAGCCCCAGCGTCTTGCGGGTGTCGCCGCCGGTGAACTCGAACGGGATCACGCCCATGCCGACCAGGTTGGAACGGTGGATGCGCTCGAAGCTTTCCGCGATCACGGCCTTCACGCCCAGAAGAGCAGTGCCCTTGGCCGCCCAGTCGCGCGAGGAGCCCGCGCCGTACTGCTCGCCGCCGAATACCACCAGCGGGGTGCCGTTTTCCTGATGCGCCATCGAAGCCTCAAAGATCGAGGTCTGCTCGCCATCGGGGCCTTTGGTGTAGCCGCCCTCGACGCCGTCCAGCATCTCGTTCCGGATGCGGATATTGGCGAAGGTGCCGCGCATCATGATCTCGTGGTTGCCGCGGCGCGAGCCGTATGAGTTGAACTCACGCGGCTGCACCTGGCGCTCCAGCAGGTACTGGCCCGCGGGCGTGGTGGTGGCAAAGGATCCCGCGGGCGAGATGTGGTCGGTGGTGACCATATCGCCCAGGATCGCCAGAACCTTGGCGCCTTCGACGTTTTCGATGGTGCCCGGCTCGGGACCCATGTCCTGGAAGTAAGGCGGGTTCTGGATGTAGGTCGAACTTGCGGGCCAGTCATAGGTTTCCGCGTCGGTGACCTCCACCGCCTGCCACTTCTCATCGCCCTTGAAGACATCGGCGTATTTCGACTGGAACGCTTCGCGGGTCACGGTCTGCTCGACCAGATCGGCGATTTCCTTCTGGCTCGGCCAGAGGTCCTTGAGGAAGACGTCGTTGCCGTCCTGGTCCTGGCCCAGCGGCGCGGTGGTGATGTCGATGTTCATGTCACCGGCCAGCGCATAGGCCACCACCAGCGGCGGCGAGGCCAGGTAGTTGGCGCGCACGTCGGGGGAGATGCGGCCCTCGAAGTTGCGGTTGCCCGACAGCACCGAAACGCCGATCAGGTCATTGTCGTTGATGCACTTGGAGATTTCTTCGGCCAGCGGGCCGGAGTTGCCGATGCAGGTGGTGCAGCCATAGCCGACCAGGTTGAAGCCGATGGCGTCCAGATGCTCCTGCAGGCCGGCGGCCTCCAGGTACTCGGACACAACCTGCGACCCCGGCGCCAGCGAGGTTTTGACCCAGGGCTTGCGGGTCAGGCCGCGCTCATGCGCCTTTTTCGCGACAAGGCCTGCGCCGATCATCACATAGGGGTTCGATGTGTTGGTGCAGGAGGTGATCGAGGCGATCACGATGGAGCCGTCGTGCAGCTGGTACTTGCCATCGTCCGTCGTCACAAAGCCGGATTTGTGGTGGCCCTTGTCGCCGGGGATGTCCTGCGGTTCGGGCTGGCCGCCCTCGGCCTCCCAGCGGCCTTCGGCACGTTCGCTGGCGTCCTTGCCAGTGCGCTGGCCTTCGACATAGTCGTGGAAGGTGGTGGCCGCCTGGTCCAGCGCGATGTGGTCCTGCGGGCGCTTCGGGCCGGAGATCGCGGGCACGACCGTGCCCATGTCCAGGTGCAGCGTGTCGGTGTAGACCGGGTTGTAGCTCTCGTCACGCCAGAGGCCGTTTTCCTTGGCGTAGGCCTCAACCAGCGCGATGCGGTCCTTGTCGCGGCCGGTGTTGCGCAGGTAGCGGAGTGTTTCGCCGTCAATCGGGAAAAAGCCGCAGGTGGCGCCGTATTCGGGGGCCATGTTGGCAATGGTCGCGCGGTCAGCCAGCGGCAGCCGGTCCAGGCCGTCGCCGAAGAACTCGACGAATTTGCCGACCACGCCCTTGGCGCGCAGCATTTCCACCACTTTCAGCACCAGATCGGTGCCGGTGGTGCCTTCGGTCATCTCGCCGGTCAGCTCAAAGCCGACCACTTCGGGGATCAGCATGGAAATCGGCTGGCCCAGCATCGCCGCTTCGGCCTCGATGCCGCCAACACCCCAGCCCAGAACCGCAGCGCCGTTCACCATGGTGGTGTGGCTGTCGGTGCCGACGAGAGTGTCGGGATAGGCGACTTCCTCGCCGTTCTGGTCGGTGTCGGTCCAGACAGTCTGGGCCAGGTATTCCAGGTTCACCTGGTGGCAGATGCCGGTGCCCGGCGGCACCACGCGGAAATTGTTGAACGCCTTCTGGCCCCACTTCAGGAACTGATAGCGCTCCATATTGCGCTCATACTCGCGGTCGACGTTCATCTGGAACGCGCGCGGGTTGCCGAATTCGTCGATCATCACAGAGTGGTCGATGACCAGATCCACTGGCACCAGCGGGTTGATCTTGGCGGCTGAGCCCTTGAGGCCGACGATGCCGTCACGCATGGCGGCGAGGTCGACCACAGCGGGAACGCCGGTGAAGTCCTGCATCAGCACACGGGCCGGGCGATAGGAGATCTCGCGCGGGTTCTTGCCCCCCTTGCCGGCCCATTCGCCAAAGGCCTTGATGTCATCGGTGGAGACCGAAAAGCCGCCGTCCTCGAAGCGCAGCATGTTTTCCAGCACCACCTTGAGCGCGGCGGGAAGCTTGGAAAAGTCGCCAAAGCCTGCTTCGGTGGCTGCGGGAATGGAATAGTAAGAAATCGTTTTGCCGTTGACGCTGAGAGTGCGGCGCGCGCTGGCGTTGTCCTGTCCGACGGTGATAGGCATGGGTGGCCTCCCTCAAGAAATTGAACTTGGGAATTCGCTGCTTGTTAAATGCATGAGGTAAGCGCTTCATTCAATAGTTCAAACGCCGCAGGGGCAGTTTTGTATGCGATTGTACACATTTTTGGCGGCGCAGCGGCTCCTGCGTGCCTCAAAAATGATTGATTGGCCTAATCCGCGGCACATCTTTAGACCGGTGGCCATAGTAACAGAGAAGGCGATTCATGAGATTTCCGGCGTCGATCATGACGGTTCTGGCCCTGGCCCTGCCAGTGTATGGCCAATCAGCCGCAGAACCCGTGGTGGTGGAGCTGTACACTTCGCAGGGCTGTTCGTCCTGCCCGCCGGCGGATGCGCTGCTGCACGAACTGGCCGCGCGCCCCGACGTGCTGCCGCTGGCGCTGCATGTGGACTATTGGGATTACATCGGCTGGAAGGACAAATTCGCCAAGCCCGCCCACACGCGGCGGCAGAAGGGGTATGCCCGTTCCGGCGGGCGGCGGATGATTTATACGCCGCAGATGATCATCATGGGCCAGGACGACGTTGTCGGGGCCGATGCCGTGGAAGTCGCCGAAGCCATTGAAAAGCATCAGAAGCAGCCGCGCCCGGTGGCGCTGAAACTGCAGCGGCAGGGTGGCAAACTGGTGATCCGTCTGCAGCCGCGGGCCGGGATGCCGGACGGCCGCCTGCTGGTGCAGCTGGTGCGCTTTACCCCGGAACGCACCGTCAGCATCACCCGCGGCGAACTGGCCGGGAAGACGTTTACCTATGCAAATGTGGTGGAGGACTGGAAGGTGGCGGCAGAGTGGGACGGCACAGAGCCGCTGGAACTGACGGTGCCGCTCACCGGCAGCCAGCCCGCCGCAGTGCTGGTGCAGGAGGCGCCGTACGGCCCGGTCATCGCCGCGGCCCGGGCTGACTGACCCCGTTTTTGTCGGCTTGGCCTTTGTCGGCTTGGCGCTGCCGCGGCCGGGACTGGCGGCCGCCGTTCAGGTTTTCCAGCGCCGGTGGATCCAGAACCATTGGCCAACGTGCTTGCGCACGATGGACTCCAGATCCGCCGTCAGCGCCTTGGTCATGGTCAGCGGGTCCGAAGGCGGGACCTCGGCGTTCATGATAATCTCGAAATCCAGTCCGTTGTCCTGGCGCACCGCGTAGACCGGGATCAGCGCCGCGCCGAATTTCAGCGCCAATTCAGCCGGAACGGTTGAGGTGACGGCAGGCTTGCCGAAAAAGTCGATCGGCTCGCCGCCTTGGGCGTACAGGTCGGTGACGATGGCTGCGATGCCGCCCTTTTTCAGATGCCGGACCAGTTCGACCATGCCGCGCTTGCCCTGTTCGAACATCAGCTCGCCGGTGGTCTTCATGGCGGCGACGTAATGCTCGTTGAAATAGGGGTTGGCCATGCGCCGGTACAGCGCACCCATCTCGTGGCCGCGGGCGGTCAGCGCGGCGCGGGCGGCGTCGTAATTGCCGAAATGCGCGGTGGCCAGCAGCACCGGCCGCCCGGCGGCGCGCGCGGCCTCCAGCGCCTCCAGCCCGGGACCGGTGATGGGGGCCGATCTGGCCTTATCATAGAATGTGGCGCCGTCATAAAGCTCGGCGATCATCCGGCCGGCATTGTCGCTGACATCCCGGTAAAGCTGGTCCGGATCCAGGCCGGAAAGTTCGGGGCTGACGTGGCGGAGGTTGTTGTGCACCCGTTTGTCAAACCCCGCCAGCCGCCCCATGCCGGTGACCAGGCGGCCCATCATCGGCACCCGCAGCCGGTAGGGGATCAGCCGGGCGCCCAGCAGCAGCCCGCGCAGAAACAGGTTGCTGCCAAAATATTTGACATGGCTCCAGGTGGAGAGCTCGGAGGGGTCTACTGGCATGGCATCTGGATGGCTGCGGCGCAAAAATGCGGCTGGAAGCCCGCATCATAAGCAGCCGCGCCGGCGGGCACAAGCAGGTCGCAAGCGGCCGCCGGCCCGATTTGCCGGGGCGGGCGGCTGTGGCGCATTGCGCGCCGGTTGCAGACGGCGGGGTCAGTCCTCGCCGCCGTCTTCCTCATTGTCGGACTTCAGCTCGATCTCGCCCGTTGCCACCAGGTCGCGCATGGCCGAGATGATCATGCTGAACGCCGCCTCGCCGTCGGTGCGCTTGACCTTGCCGCGTTCCGCCACTTCTTCGCGGATGTTGTCGGCCATCCGGCTCGACATGTTTTTCAGCAGGAATTCGTTGGTGGCCACGTCTTCCTCGTCCGAGGCGAAGGCCATGGCTGTGACCAGGTCGGGCTGCGACAGGACCCGCATCAGCTTGGGCACGTCGATAGGCTGCATCCGCTCGCCGATCAGCGCATAGGTGAAGATCGCCTTTCGCACCTTGATGGCGAATTCCTCGTCCTCTTCGTCCAGCGCGGTCAGAACCTCGTCCCGCTTGGCAGCAGCGGCTTCGGTCAGAATGCCGCCCAGCCTCTGGCCAGGGGTGTCGTCGAAGGCAAGCTCCGGCCGGGCCTCAACCTGGGCCGCCAGGGACAGGCCGATCCGGTCGACGGTTTCTGGCGTCACATTGGCGGTCTGGCTGACCGCATAGGTGATGCGCCGGGCAACCGGGCCGGGCAGATGGACCAGCATCTGCGCCGCCTTGGCGGTGTCCAGCTTAGAGAGCAGCACCGCCGCCACCTCTGTGCTTTCGGCCTCTGCCAGCGACGCCAGATCTTCCGGCGGCAGCTGTTTCAGCCGCTGCCAGGGATCGCCGAACTGGCGCACGCCGGCCTCCTTGCGCAGGCGGCTGTGGGTATAGCGGCTGATTTTGCCTTCCATCGCGTTCAAGGCGCCGGCCAGGCCGTTGGGGAAATGCAGGCCGATATTGTCCAGAAGGTCAGCGAATTCACCCGCCACCGCGTTCAAGGTGTCGCGGTCGACAATCCGCATTTTGCCCATCTGCTGGGTCAGCTCCAGCTGCAGGTCGTCCGGCAGCTCCTCCAGCGGGATTTCGGCACCTTCGTTCAGCAGCAACCGGACGATAATCGCTGCCTTGGCCTTGCCGCTCAGGCCGCTGCCGTTGCCTGCACCCATCGGCGCCGGGGCGGCAAACCCGCCCAGGTCCGGGCCGTCAGTTGCCATCGGAAGCGCCAGCATGTTGTCTTGAGGCATTCTCGCACCCTACCAAAGATTCTTCTCGATCATGGAGGGCAGAATAGGCCGCAAGCCGTAAAAAAAGCCTGAAGCTTAATAGCTGTAGGACGCCCCTGTCTCCAGCGCGCTGCGCAGCGAGGCTTCGGCCCATGTGCCGTCGCCGCCCCGGGCCCTGATCTCCTTCCACTGTATCAGAGCCGCGCCGTATTTGCCCTGTTGCACAAGGCCTTGACCCATATACGAACGGGCAAGGATATTATCCGGATCGCTGGCAAGCGCCTGATCGTAATAGGCTTGTGCCAGTTCCAAATTGCCCAGTTTGCGGTGGGTGAAGCCCCAGTAGGTCAGCACCAGGGACTCCTGCTGGTCTGCCATCGCGCTCAGCACCGCCTGGGCATCTTCCTGGCGGCCGGAATAGGCCAGCTCGCGGGCGGCGCCCAGCAATTGCTCTTGGTTCAGCGAGGACTTGCGGGGCCGCACGCAGCGTTTCTTCTGCTCATCCCAGACCCTTTTGCCTTTGCAGGTTTTGGTGGTTTCGGTGGGTTTGGGAGGATTCCAGTCGTTGCCGCTAGCGGCGAGGGCGGCAACCGGCAGTGTTAAGGCGGCGGCCAGGGCAAGAAAACGCATATCGGAAACTCCAGACGCAGAATGTTTTGCCCACTTTAACCCCGGAACCCCGGTCTGGATCTGTATTTTTGTTCACAAAGGCGTTTGCCCGCCAGGAAAACGCAAAACGCCCCGCCGGATAGGCGGGGCGTCGAATGCATTGCACGCGGGCAGGTTTACGCGCCGAAGACGCGTTTGAAGATCGTGTCGACATGTTTTGTGTGATAGCCCATGTCGAATTTCTCGTTGATCGCCTCTTCGCCGAGGGCGGCGACCACATCGGCATCGGCCAGCAGCAGCTCGCGGAAATCAACACGCTCTTCCCAGACCTTCAGGGCGTTGCGCTGCACCATGGCATAGGCGTCCTCGCGGCTGACGCCTGCTTGGGTCAGCGCCAGCAGAACCCGCTGCGACATCACCAAGCCGGGGAATTTGTTCATGTTGTCCAGCATGTTCTCCGGGAACACCAGCATCTTGTCGACAACACCGGCCAGGCGGTGCAGGGCGAAGTCGAGGGTGATGGTGGCATCCGGGCCGATGCCGCGCTCGACGGAGGAGTGCGAGATATCGCGCTCATGCCACAGGGCTACGTTCTCCATCGCCGGGATCACCGCCATGCGCACCAGGCGCGCGAGGCCAGTGAGGTTCTCGGTCAGCACAGGGTTTTTCTTGTGCGGCATCGCCGAGGAGCCTTTCTGGCCCATCGAGAAGAATTCCGCGCCTTCCAGCACTTCGGTGCGCTGCATGTGGCGGATTTCCACGGCAACGTTCTCGATCGAAGACGCGATGACGCCCAGGGTGGCAAAGAACATCGCGTGGCGGTCGCGCGGGATCACCTGGGTGGAGATCGGCTCAGGGCGCAGGCCCAGCTGCTCGCAGACGTGCTCTTCAACCGCCGGGTCGATGTTGGCGAATGTGCCGACCGCGCCGGAGATCGCGCCGGTGGCCACTTCCCAGCGGGCCTTTTCCAGACGGTTCTTGTTGCGGTCCATCTCGGCATAGAACCGGGCAAAGGTCAGGCCCATGGTGGTGGGCTCGGCATGAATGCCGTGGCTGCGGCCCACGCGCACGGTGTTCTTGTGCTCCAGCGCGCGTTTCTTAAGCGCGGCCAGCACCTTGTCCATGCCTTCCAGCAGGATGTCGGCGGCGCGCACCAGCTGCACGTTCAGGCAGGTGTCCAGCACGTCCGACGACGTCATGCCCTGATGCACAAAGCGCGCTTCCTCAGAGCCCACATGCTCCGCCAGGTGCGTGAGGAAGGCAATCACGTCGTGCTTGGTCACCGCCTCGATTTCGTCGATGCGGGCAACGTCGAATTCCACATCCTTGGCTTTCCACACCGCATCTACGTTTTCGCGCGGGATCACGCCGAGGTTGGCCATGGCTTCACAGGCGTGGGCCTCGATCTCGTACCAGATCTTGAATTTGGTCTCGGGCGACCAGATTGCGACCATCTCGGGGCGGGAATAGCGGGGGATCATGGGCGAAAGCACCTTTATGTGATTGTGCAGCAGATGCCCGGCCTCTTAGATCAGGAGAGGCAGGACAGCAAGGCTGGGAGGGGAGCATGAGGCAGTTTGCCCTGATGATTGCGGTATCATGCACGGTTGCGCCGGCTTGGGCGGGTGAGTGGCGGGTGCTGACCGGGGACGAAGTGCGGGCGGCGCTGGAGGAGCGCAGGCTGGTCTATGGCACTGGCGCTTGGCAGGACTTCAGTGCTTCGGGCCGCACGCTCTACAATGCGGGCCATGAGAGCTGGGGCTACTGGGGCGTGCGGGACGGCAAGTATTGCTCCGCCTGGCCGCCCTCGGACCTGTGGGCCTGTTATGCGCTGGAAAGCGACGGGGAGGCGATCCGGTTTGTTGGCGGGGCAGGTGAGGTCACAACGGGGCGCTACGCCGAGCCTGAGGATTAACAACGGCGCGCGTTCCCAGACGCCGCAAACCGGATTTGTTTGCAGCGGGCGTAAGTGGCCGGGCAGGCGGGCTCAGTTGCCGCGCAGATGCGCCAGCAATTGCGCGTTGCGGCAGTAGGACGGCGCCTCGGCCAGTTCCGTGACCTTTTGCTGCAAGTCACTGCAGCCGTCCTGGTTGCGGCAAGTGCTGCAGCGCAGGACAGCGCGCATGTATTTCCGGCCCTGCGCCTGCGGATCCGCGGCAACCATACCGCCATAGTCAATGCCCAGTCGGCTGGCCATGCCATGCACCAGATCGCTGCTGCGCCCGAGTTTTGCAAATAGTCCCATGTCTCTCCTCCTGTACCCGGCCGCCGCCGGGAGCGGGTCCAGCATGGGCGGGATCAAGCCCCGGGACTTTGATGCGGCGCAAACTTCCGCAGCAGGTCGGATCTCCCGCCTGCGCTGCGGCCTTCTGACAAAGGCCTGCCGCAGTTGGGCCCGGCGCCGCGCCTTGCGCGGCGCCGGGCCCAAAGCCGCTGCTGGTGCAGGTTGCCTGCACCCGCCGGACGCGGGAGCACCGCCGGAGACTGCCGGGTGTCAGGCTTAGGCCTGTTCTGTTGCCTCCAGCCGCGTCACCACCTTGGCGCCGCTCTCCAGGGTGCGGTGTACCGGGCATTTATCTGCGATTTCCAACAGCCGCGCGCGCTGTTCCTCGCTCAAGGGGCCGCAGAGGCGCACCACCCGTGTGAACTGGTCGATCTTGGCAGGCCCGGAGGGCAGGGCGTCCTGGGCGTGCACCTTGTCATGGCTCACATCCACGCTGATCCCCTCCAGCGGCCAGTCCTTGCGCCGCGCATACATTCTGAGCGTCATCGAGGTGCAGGCGCCAAGCCCCGCAGCCACAAACCCGTAAGGAGACATGCCGCGGTTGGTGCCGCCATAGGCCAGCGGCTCGTCCGCCAAGGCGTGGTGATAGGGGCCGGATTGAACATCCTGCAGGAACCCGTCCGGATCCGCCTCTGTCACCCGCAGGATGCCCTCCGGTGCGCCGGGCGGCGGTGCGGGCGGGGCCATGCCGATATAGCGCCCGGCCCAGGCAGCGATGACTTCGGCGGCGTATTCCGCGTCTGCCGGCCGGGAAATCAGGTGATCGGCGTCATCCAGAGTGACAAAGCTCTTGGGGTGTTTCGCAGCAGTGAAGATGGAGGCGGCATTGTCGATGCTCACGGTCTCGTCGCGCGGCGCATGCAGCACCAGCAGCGCGGCCTTGAGTTCAGCAATCGCAGGCGCCAGCGCCTCGGCGCTGATGTCGTCGACAAACTCCTTGCCGATCACAAACGGCCGCCCGCCCAGGCAGACCTCGGCACGGCCCTTGGCCTCGATCTCCGGCAGGGCGGCTTCGAAGTGGTGGGAGACATGGCCCGGATCAAACGGCGCGGCCAGTGTCACCACCCCCTTGACCGACGGGATGCCCGCCCGCGCCCGCAGTACCGCCGCCCCGCCCAGCGAGTGGCCGATCAGCAGCGCCGGCGCCATATTGCGTGTTGCAAGGTACTGCGCCGCTTTGATGAGGTCCGCCACGTTGGAGCTGAAAGTGGTATTCTCAAACTCGCCTTCCGAATGCCCCAGCCCGGTGAAATCGAACCGCAAGACCGCAATCCCCATCGCCGCCAGCCGCCCGGCAATCCGCCGCGCGGCCGGGATGTCCTTGGAGCAGGTGAAGCAATGGGCGAACAGCGCGGTGGCCAGCACCGGCCCCTCCGGCAGGTCGAGGCGGGCAGCAAGGGTGTTTCCGGCGTGGCCGGTGAAGGTGATCCGTTCCGTGGGCATGGGCGTGGCCTTTTTTGGGTGTTCCGCATAGATTGAGCGTTCGGCGGGGCCTGAACAAGGCAGCGGGACGGAACGTCACGGGAAGGTGAAGCCAGATGAGCAGCAGCGCCCTTACGGGCATCGGATGTTACAGCCCGCAGACCGCGCGGGACCGCGGGATGTGGCAGCGGTTGCAGGCGTTTTGCAGGCAGGAGCCGCAAGCCTTTGGCCGCAATCCGGAAACCGGACATGTCACCGGCTCTGCCTTTGTGATGTCACCGGACAGAAAAAACGTGCTGCTGACTCACCACAAAAAGCTCAACCGCTGGTTCCAGCTGGGCGGCCATTGCGACGGAATTGCCGACGTGCCCTTTGTTGCGCTGAAAGAAGCCTATGAGGAAAGCGGGCTGGCGCGCATCAGGCCGCTGTCTGCCTGTGTGTTCGACGTCGACATCCACGAAATCCCGCCCGGCACCAGGGAGTGCGCCCATCTGCACTATGACGTCCGCTACCTGTTTCAGGCAGAGGCCGGGGGAATTGCTGCAAGTGGTGAATCCCACGCCCTGGCCTGGGTGCCAATCACCCGGCTGGAAGACGTCACTGACTCCCCCGGCGTGCTGGTGCTGCGGGAAAAGCTGGAGCCGTTCCTGAGCAGCTCTTGTTAAGCGGTGGCGCCTGACGGCGCCGCAGGCTGTCCCGGCCCCTCCTTGCGGGAGGGACCGGCGGCAATGGATTACGCCTCGCCCATCAGGGCCTTGTCGAAGGGGTAGCTGGTCAGGTTCTCATAGCCGTCCTCGGTGATCAGCACCTGGTCTTCCAGCTTGATCGAGAAGTCACCGCCCTCAGGCGAAACCAGCGCCTCGACACAGAGCACCATGCCCGGCTCCAGCTCATAGTCAAAGGCGCCCTCGACCATTTGATCCGGATAGGCGACCAGAGGCCACTCGTCGCACAGCCCGACGCCGTGCATCATGCAGCCGTATTTCTGTTTCTGGAATTGGTCATCCAGCACGTGGCAGCCGCGCGACAGCTCCTGAATGTTCACGCCCGGCTTCAGCATCTCCATGTTGTGGCGGATGTGCTCCACCCCGTGCTGCATGGCATAGACCATGTCGGGTCGCGGCTTCTGACTGCCAATCCACCAGCTGCGGGAAATGTCGATGCAGATGCCGTAGGAGCCGACAAGGTCGGTGTCAAAGCTGATCATCTCGTTGTTCTGGATGATGCGGGGGCCGCATTCCTGGAACCAGGGGTTGGTGCGCGGCCCGGACGCCAGCAGCCGGGTTTCGATCCATTCGCCGCCGCGGCGGATGTTCTCTGCGTGCAGCACCGCCCAGACGTCGTCTTCGGAGATATAGCCGCCGGGGATCTGCTCGCGGGCGAATTTCTCCATCGCCGCCACCGCGGTTTCGCAGGCGTGATGGGCGCAGCGCATCGCCAGAATCTCATCCGGTCCCTTCACCGCGCGGCATTTCTCGGTCAGCTCCTCGCCGGGAAAAATCTCCAGCCCCTGTGCCTCCAGCGCCCGCAGCCCGTGCAGCATCACCTTGTCCACCGCCAGCCGCTTGTTGCTGCCGCTGTGCTCTTCCAGCAGGATGCGCACTTCGTTGGAGAACTTGTCGGCGGCCACGTCGATCTTGTCGCCGCGGTCGAAGTAGAACAGGTCGGCACCGGCGCGCTGCTCCCGCACCAGTGGGTTGAATTCGCTGAGGAAGGGCGACTGCTTGTAGTCCCACAGCACCATATAGCCGTCGGCGCAGATCAGCAGCGCGCGGAACGGGTTGTGGGTGTTCCACAGCTGCATGTTCGTGGAATCGGTCGCATAGCGGATGTTGAGCGGGTCAAAGACCAGCAGGCCGCCATAGCCGCGGTCATTGATGTGCTTGACCAGACGTTCCCAGCGGAACCTGCGCAACGCCTGCAGGTCAGGCAGTTGCAGCCCGGCCTCGGCCCATTCTGAAAACGCCAGCTGGGTCGGGCCGATCTCAACCCGGTTGTTGTCGTTCGGGGTGTTGTCGCCCAGGGTGGCGCCGCGGGTCGGGTCAATCTTGCGGATGTCGCGGTAATGCTCGTTCATGCGTGGCCTCCGTCGCTGCACAGTCCTGTCCAATGTGCCGCCGGCAGCCGGGGAAATCGCTGCAGAAAACGACGGGTTTTCCGGTCGTTTCTGACCTGTGATGCAGCGTTGCGGCTGTTTCCCGGCGCTTTGGATGCTATCGCAGAGGGATGAAGGCGATTCTGCAGAAAACACTTCCCTACAACCCGCTGGAGGAGAAGAAACTCCCTGGTATTCAGCCGCTTGAGCCGGATCGCTGGCTGGTGGCGGATGACGCCTATGCGGACCAGATGGCAGAGCGCGAGCGGCTGCTGGCTACCCGGCGGGACGCGGTTTTGCGGCTGGACGCAAACGCGATGGCGGCGGCGCAGGAGCTTTTGCGGATGGCGCTGGACGCACTGGACATCGGCGCGGGCGACACCGCGCTGCGGCCCGATGGTATGCGGGTGACGGTCGATCTGGAGGATCCACTGGGCACCCTGGGCCGTCTCGCGCAGCAGGATTTCTGCATTCTGCAAAAGCCAGAGGGCGCACAGGAGCATGTTCTGACCGGCGCCGTTCTGTGTTTTCCGGCAAGCTGGACGCTGGCGGAAAAATTCCTGCAGCCGCTGACCGGCATACACGTGCCGATGGACAGCTACGATGCAGGGATTGCAGCGCGGGTGCAGCGGCTGTTTGACGGGGTGCAGGCGGGGCGGCCGCTGTGGCGGTTCAATGCGCTTTGGTATCAGGATCCGGCACTGTTTCAGCCGCGGAGCCAATATGCGCCGCGGGACAAACCGCACAGCACCAGGGCTGATTACCTGCGCAGTGAAAGACAAGTGATCATGCGGCTGCCGCAGACCCGTGCGGTGGTGTTTTCAATACATACGCATGTGCTTGCGCGGGCGGATGTGCTCCGCCAGTGGGGCTCAGCGCTGGACCAGCCCGCAGCGCGGCCCTAGTGGAACAGCGGACGCGCGGCCTGCACCATGCCGGCGCTGTCCAGGAACAGGAACAGGGCGGCCATCAGCAGCAGGTGGCTGACAAAACGCAGGCGGCGGCGCGGCGCCAGGATGAAGGCTGACAGCGCGGAGGCCCGTGCCTGGCCGCCCCAGCCGCTGTACTGCTGCCCGGTTTGCAGCGGTCCGCGCATCCGGGCCCGGGTCCGCTCGGCAGCTGTTGTTGCGCCCGGGCCCGGCGCGCGTCTGCCGGCGGCCTGAAAGGCGCGCTCGCAGTGGGCTTCAAGCGCAGGCGCGGTGAGCTCAACCGGGGTGAAGCAGGCGCGCCCGCGCGGCCGCGGGGGCTGCGGCTGCATTGGCTGGCGGCCGGCAGCTTTGGCCGCTGCCGGGGGCGTTTGGACCGGCTGCGGTTCAAACACGCTAAGGAACTGATCGCAGGTCAGCGCCACATCGGTATCGAGCCATTCAACTGAGGTGGCTTCGACCATCGGAACCAGCCGCCGCAGCATTTCGGCCAGCAGCGTTTCAGAGATTTCCCGATCGCAGTCTTCCGGGTAAAGCGGCGACAGCGCGAGTTCCAGCAGCGCCGAAGGCTGCAGCATGCTCCCGGTCAGCCGGCTGGAGCGCCGCAGCGGCACCCGGCGCAGGCGCACCGTGACAAGATACTGATCGCACTGCAGCCGGACGGCATGCTCGGCGCGGGCCTCGATGGCTTCTGCCGGATGGCCAAAATCTTCGAGCGTGTCCACAACAGCGGAAACTGCTGCAGAGAGGGTTCCCTGATCCCGGCTTTCCAGCCCGAGCCTGCCGCTAATTTGCACGTTCTCTGCCACTTTCCGGATCCTCCGTTCAGGGTGCCGATAAAATAAGAATAAATTTGGAACGGGTTGAAAGTTGGGCGGAAAGCGCGGCCCGGCGGCAAACTTTGAGGATTACGCGTTAAAAATCACGAAACGATTTAAGTGTCTGTTTTTATTGGGATTCACGTTCGCTTTGCGTAGCCGGTCGGCGGAATACGGCTCAACTGTGGCACGCGCCGGACACATTGATGCCTTAGGCCTTACAATGCAGCGGGAATCGCGGCACTGTTCCCGGTGGTATGCGCCCCCCCCGCTGCGGCCGCTTTGCAGGCGGCCTCAGGTGCAGGGCGGAGCTACGGCTGCGGTGCTGGCGAAGGCGGCGGCGGCAGGCGCTCAGCCGTCGATTTGCCGCCCCATGATTGCCAGCGACTGCTGATAGACCGTGGCGGCGTTCCACTGCTTCAGAACGGGATAATTCGGCTCACCCGGCTGATAGCCCTTGCCGCGCTTCCAACCCTTCTGGCGCAGGTAATTGGCGGTCGAGGCCAGCGCATCGCCCATATTGTAGAAATCCACCCGGCCGTTGCCGTCCCAGTCGATCCCGTACTGCAAGGCGTTACCGGGCAGGAACTGTGTATGGCCCAGCTCGCCGTGTTTTGCGCCCAGGGTGGCCGGGGTGATTGCGCCCTGATCCACCAGTTTCAGCGCCCCCAGCGCGTGCGGGCGGAAGAAATCGGAGCGGCGGCAGTCATAGGTCAGCGTCACAATGGCAGAGACCACCTGGCTGTCGCCCATATAATTGCCAAAGGCCGTTTCCATGCCGTGGATCGCAATCAGCACACCCGCGGGCACGCCGTACTTGCGTTCCAGCGCGGCATAAAAGTCCGGATTGCGCGCCTTGCGCTTGCGGCCCTGCGCCACGATGGTAGCGGAGCCGCGGACCTGCATGAATTTCTCCAACGAGTATTTGAAGCTCTTCTGATTGCGGTCGGCGGCGATGGTGCGGCGGGCGTATTGCGCATTGGCCAGCGCCTGCAGCCCTGCCTTGCGCACCCCGGCGCGCTTGGCCTCGCGGCTGAACGCCTGTTTCCAGGCATCGAACCCGGCAGAGGTATTGCCGCAGGTCGCGGCCGCGGCGGGGGAGGCGAGGAGGACGGAAATCAGGGCAGGGGCAAGCAGCCGACGCATGAATGAAACTCTCGAAATGTGACTCGTGTGATTGCAGCCTAGCGTGACCGCGGCTTATGTCTAACGGGAAATCCCGCCAATGGTTCCCATCCGCTCAGGAAAAGGCTGTGCCGGCTGCCAGTGCCAACCCATCGGCGACTGCGGTCATGGCGTTTTCCGTTTCGACACGGGCTTTTGGGCACAGCGACCGCATCTCAGCCTGCACCGCCGCCAGCAGCGACGAGCCGCCGACCATGACAATCCGGTTCACTTGCGCCGGGTCTATGCCCGCCTGGTCCAGGGTTTCGGCGGCGCAAAGACCGATAGCGCGGGTTTGCTCCGCCAGCGTCCGGTTCATGCCCGTGCCGGGCAGAGGCACAGACAAACCGCGCTGCAAAAGCTTAAGGTCGATCGCGGCGCTGCCCCCGGCATCATTGGCGCGGATCTTGCCGCGCTCCACCGCAAAGGCCAGTTCGTGCCCCAGTTCGTCCTCCAGCACGGCAACCAGCCGCGCCAGTTTTTCCGGCTCCGCTGCATTGGCGGCCAGGTCCTTTGCAGCCCGGCGGTTTTCGGGGCTGTAAAGAAACGGGATCATCTGCCAGGTGGCCAGATCGTTGAACAGCCGGTTCGGCGCGGGCAGGGCGCCTCCGCCGAAGGTGTTGCGGATCAGGCTGCCGCGGCCCAGCAGCGGCATCACATGCTGAATGCTCAGCTGCCGGTCGAAATCGGTGCCGCCCAGACGGATCCCGTGCGAGGCCAGGATGCGTGCAGCGCCGTCCGGTCCCTGCTCAAAGGCGGTAAAGTCCGAGGTGCCGCCGCCGATATCGACGATCAGCCCCAGCCCCGGCGACGGCGCGGCGGCACGCAGGGCGGCTTCGGGCTCGTACATGAACAGGACGTCCTCGAAACCGGCCTCCAGATAGCAGGCGCGCAGGTCCTTTTCCGCCTGCGCGTCGCGGTCCGCATCCTTGGAATGAAACCGCACCGGCCGCCCCGACAGCGCATGGGTGAACTGCATGCGGGTGGCCGCCTCGGCGCGCCGCTTCAACTCTGCCAGGAAGCGGGCGATAATGGTGGCAAAGCTCATCCGCTCGCCGCCCAGCCGCCGCTCCTCATGCAGCAGGGAGGTGCCAAGCAGGCTTTTGAGCGCCCGCATGAAACGGCCCTCATCGCCGCGGATTAGGGCGCGTGCGGCGCTGTGGCCGATCCGCATCCGGCGCGAGTCCTCCGCGAAGAACACCGCGGTGGGCAGGGTCTGCTCGCCAGGCTCCATCTCCACCAGCCACGGCTGCCCGGCAACTGCAATCCCGGCAGCAGAGTTGGATGTGCCAAAGTCGATACCAAGAGTGTTCGGGGCTGTCATAATGCGCTCCTCAGACCAAGCGGAGCCGCCCCGGCTACAGCAACTGCGGGCTCCGATCAAGGCGAATCACCCGGAATCAATGGTTGTGAATGCGCCACTGCACAGATTGCCGCAGGAGGTGCAAGTGCCTCAAATATCAACAGTAAAGCGGCCGTAAAAGTATATTAATTCCTGAATATCACACTTTTCTAACCTGCTGCCCAGAGCAGGATCTTTGGAGTTTGGAAGATGAGTAATACTGATAACCAGCGCATCATCTCGAAATTTGCGCTTGATGGAGAGCATCAGAAAGACCTGACACGCGCAAGTGCACTTCTGGTGCCTCACTTCGATCTGATCCTCGACAAGTTCTACGCCTTTGCCCAATCGGACCGCGAAGCAAGCACGTTCTTTCCCAATGAGGAAATCCTAACCCACGCCAGAACGGCGCAGAAACGGCATTGGGAACTGCTGCTGAGAGGCGATTTCCCGGAAGAGTATTTCGCCTCCGCGGAGCGCGTCGGCGCCGTCCACTTCAAGATCCAGCTCCCGTTCGAGCTTTACTTGTCGGCCTATTCACGGGCGACCTCCCACATTCAGCAGGTTCTCGGCGAAAAGTTCGGAGCCGCGGTAACCCCGGGCGGGCGGCGCAAACTTTTTGCCCTGCTGGGGGCGCTGAACCGGGTGTTTGCGCTGGACACCTATTTTGTCATTGACGCTTATTTTGCGGCGCAGCGCGCGGAACAGGACACTGCCTTTGACTATATCACCGCCGGGATCGAGCGGATGGAAGCCCGCGATCTCTCCCAGACAATCCCAGCCCCCGGCGAAAGCGATTACCCGGAGCGCTATGACCAGGTGCGCGTGACGTTCAACCGGCTTATGGGCAGCCTGGCCGGCGTGATCGGCAGTATTCAGGACTCCGCCGACGGCCTGAACAGCACTGCCAGTGAAATTTCCGACGCGGCCCAGGATCTGTCGCAGCGCACTGAAACCCAGGCGGCAACCCTGGAGGAGACGGCAGCGGCGGTTGAGGAAATAACCTCAAGCATGCGGTCGTCGGCAGAGGCGACCAAGGAAACCAGCACCGTGGCCGCAACAGCGCAAGCCTGCGCCGAAGACGGCTTTGCAGTGGTGACTGACGCCGTCAGCAAGATGAAGGAGATCGCCGACTCCTCTGACCGGATTTCCCAGATCATCGGCGTGATTGACGATATCTCCTTCCAGACCAACCTGCTGGCGCTGAACGCCGGGGTCGAGGCCGCCCGCGCCGGAGAGGCCGGGCGCGG
The DNA here is from genome assembly GCF_000473325.1 of Leisingera caerulea DSM 24564. NCBI lineage: Bacteria > Pseudomonadati > Pseudomonadota > Alphaproteobacteria > Rhodobacterales > Roseobacteraceae > Leisingera > Leisingera caerulea. The sequence continues at coordinate 25,140 of NZ_KI421514.1, read as the reverse complement.
TTTTGCGGTTGTCGCCTCCGAGGTGCGCGGCCTGGCCCAGCGGGCCGCCGTGTCCGCCAAGGAAATCAAAGAGCTGATCAACATCAGTTCAGGCCATGTGGACGAGGGTGTTTCGCTGGTGGACCGCGCAGGCGAGGTGCTGACCCGGATTGTGTCCGATGTGAACCGGGTGTCTGAACTGTCGGCGTCGGTCTCTGCCTCTGCCGGCGAGCAGACCACCGGGCTGACCGAGATCAACACCGGCGTTTCGCATCTGGACGGGGTCACGCAGCAGAACGCGGCAATGGTCGAGCAGACGACGGCGGCGACGGTGACCATGCGCCAGGATTCGCAGGCGCTGGCCGATCTGGTCAAATCTTTCAATGTTGGCCACACAGCCGCCCCAGCCGCCGCAGGCAGCGGGGACAGCGGCGGCAGCCTGCGTCTGGCCGGCTGACGCAACGATCGGCGCCTGCCTGCTGGCACAAACAGAAAAAGGCGCCGCGAACGGCGCCTTTTCCTTTGGATGTCCTGCTATCAGCAGCTGTAGTACATGCCGAACTCAACCGGGTGCGGCGTGTGCTCGAACTTGTGGACCTCTTCCATCTTCAGCTCGATGTAGCCGTCGATCTGGTCCTTGGTGAACACATCGCCCTGCAGCAGGAAGTCGTGGTCGGCCGCCAGCGCGTCGATGGCTTCGCGCAGCGAGCCGCAGACGGTCGGGATGCCTTCCAGCTCTTCGGCCGGCAGATCGTACAGGTTCTTGTCCATGGCTTCGCCCGGATCGATCTTGTTGCGGATGCCGTCCAGGCCGGCCATCAGCAGCGCGGCAAAGCACAGATAGGGGTTTGCCGCCGGATCGGGGAAGCGGGCCTCGACGCGCTTGGCTTTCGGGCTTTCGGTCCACGGAATACGCACACAGCCGGAGCGGTTGCGGGCGGAGTAGGCGCGCAGAACCGGAGCCTCAAAGCCCGGGATCAGGCGCTTGTAGGAGTTGGTGGACGGGTTGGTGAAGGCATTCAGGGTCTTGGAATGCTTCAGGATGCCGCCGATGAAGTACAGCGCTTCCTGCGACAGGTCCGCGTATTTGTCGCCTGCAAACAGCGGCTTGCCGTCTTTCCAGATCGACATGTTGACGTGCATGCCGGAGCCGTTGTCGCCATAGATCGGCTTCGGCATGAAGGTTGCCGACTTGCCGTATGCGTGCGCCACGTTGTGGATCACGTATTTGTACTTCTGCAGCTCGTCGGCCTGTTTGGTCAGGCTGTCGAAGATCAGGCCCAGCTCGTGCTGGCAGGACGCCACTTCGTGGTGGTGCTTGTCGACCTTCATGCCCAGGCGCTTCATGGTCGAGAGCATTTCGGAGCGCAGGTCCTGCGCTTCGTCGGTCGGGTTGACCGGGAAGTAGCCGCCCTTCAGGCCCGGGCGGTGGCCCATGTTGCCCATCTCGAACTCAGCGTCGGTGTTCCAGGAGCCGTCGGTTGCGTCAACCTCATAGGACACCTTGTTGATGGTGTTGGAGTAACGCACGTCGTCGAACAGGAAGAATTCCGCTTCCGGGCCCATATAGGCCACGTCGCCGATGCCGGAGGACTTGAGGTAAGCTTCCGCCTTCTGGGCGGTGCCGCGCGGGTCGCGCTCATAGGCTTCGCCGGTGTCGGGCTCAACGATGGAGCAGTGCAGGCACAGGGTCTTTTCCGCGTAGAACGGGTCGATGTAGGCGGACTCGGTGTCTGCAACCAGTTTCATGTCGGAGTTTTCGATCGACTTCCAGCCGGCGATCGAGGAGCCGTCGAACATGAAGCCTTCTTCCAGGAAGTCTTCGTCGACCAGGTCCACGTCCACGGTCACGTGCTGCAGCTTGCCGCGCACATCGGTGAAACGGATGTCGACATAGGCGACGTCCTCGTCCTTGAGTGTCTTGAGAACTGCGTCTACGCTCATTCCCTCGGTCCTTTTTGTAGAGATGTAAGGATTTTCGTTGGTGTCTTAGAGTGCGTCCGGGCCGGTCTCGCCGGTACGGATGCGGATCGCTTGCTCGACGGGCGAGACAAAGATCTTGCCGTCGCCGATCTTGTCGGTCTTGGCGGCGTCGACGATGGCCTCGATCGCCTGGTCGACCTGATCGTCGTCCAGCACAACCTCGACCTTCACTTTGGGCAGGAAGTCGACGACATACTCGGCGCCGCGGTAAAGCTCGGTGTGACCCTTCTGGCGGCCGAAGCCCTTGACCTCGATGACGGAAAGGCCCTGCACGCCAACGTCCTGCAACGCTTCCTTCACCTCATCCAGTTTAAAAGGCTTGATGATGGCTTCGATCTTTTTCATCGGCATGGCTCCTCGCAAGCTTGTTGGGGGTGTCATTTCACTTCTAAATGAAGGCAGCAATGCGCGCCTGCGCGGCTGCGGCAATTCTGGCCAGGATTTCATCGTCGCTGCCTAAAAATTAAGCACTGCGCCTGCAAATTGCGCAGAATTGAATCGGGGAAGGGCAAAACATGACCGAACTGCTGACCGCAGCCCAGATGCGGGCGATTGAGCAGGCCGCCATCGCGTCCGGCGAGGTGACCGGGCTGGAACTGATGGAGCGGGCCGGGCAGGGGGTGGTCGAGGCCATCTTCGAGGAGTGGCCGGAACTGGCAGAAGAGCGAGGGGCCAGCCCCTCGCGCTCCCCGGAGTATTTGGGGAAAGATGAAAAGCTGCGCCGTGCAGTTGTCCTGTGCGGGCCGGGCAACAACGGCGGCGACGGGTTTGTGGTGGCGCGGCTCTTGAAGGAGCGCGGCTGGGAGGTGGAGGTGTTTCTTTACGGCGATGCTGAGAAGCTGCCGCCGGATGCGAAGGTGAACTATGAGCGGTGGCAGGAGTTAGGCCGTGTCAATGAGTGGGATGATCGCGGTATCCGTGATTTCTACGAAGGGGATGAAGAAAGCCAGTTTCTCGTGATAGACGCCTTGTTCGGAACGGGGCTGACCCGGGAAATGCCAGATGACACAAATGAAGCATGGAATGGCTTTATGCCGTCTCCTCTAATTACGGATGCCCACGAGCCGAACGAAGACCGTTTCGTAGCAATTGATTTCCCCAGCGGAATTTGCAGCGATAGCGGGCGAGACTTTGGAGCGCTCCCGACCCATCTTACCGTCACCTTCCATAGCGCCAAAATTGGCCATCATATGAGCCAGAATTGCAGGAACTATGGAGGAGCGGGAGGCTGTGGAAAGCTCAAAGTTGTGTCGATCGGTCTACCCCCTGTTTACCCCAAGGGGGGTGTCGAGTTGATTGACGACACGAAGGGTAAACTGAGTGCGAAATTTTCAGGCCACAAATACGCCCACGGCCACGCCCTCGTCCTCTCCGGCGGTCATGGCAAAACCGGAGCGGCCCGGCTGGCTGCCCGGGGCGCGCTGCGGATCGGGGCAGGGCTGGTCACTGTCGGCTCACCGCGCTCGGCGATGTTTGAAAATGCCGCCAACCTGACCGCCATCATGCTGCGTCAGATCGACGGGGCGCATGGGCTGGCGGAACTGTTGGAAGACGACCGCCTCAGTGCTCTCTGCCTTGGGCCGGGCATGGGGCGCGGGGCGGACACGCAGGCGATGGTTTTTGCGGCGCTGAAGGAAAAGCGGCCAACCGTTCTGGATGCCGATGCGCTCACAAGGTTTGAGCTGAAGCCCGAGGCGCTGTTTGAGGCCCTGCACGAAAACTGCGTGATCACCCCGCATGGCGGTGAGTTTGCCAGGCTGTTTCCGGACTTGGCGGAGAAGCTTAAAGCACCGGCAACCACCGGCCCCGCCTATTCCAAGGTCGACGCTACCCGTGAGGCCGCCAAACGCGCAGGTTGCGTGGTGCTGTTCAAGGGGCCGGATACGGTGATCGCCGCGCCGGACGGGCGCTGCTCTGTCAACTCAGCCCATTACGAACGCTCCGCTCCCTGGCTGGCAACCGCGGGGTCGGGCGACGTGCTGGCAGGCTTCATCACCGGGTTGATGGCGCGCGGGTTCGCCCCGATGCAGGCGGCGGAAACCGCTGCCTATATCCATGTGGAATGCGCGCTGGAATTCGGCCCCGGCCTGATTGCCGAGGATCTGCCGGAACAGATCCCCGCGGTGTTCCGCAAACTGGGCCTTTAAAGGTCAGGCCGCCGGGCGCAGATCCTCTTGCGGCGCAGCGGCGGCGGACAGTTCCAGCCCGCCTGCATAGATCACATGCGGGCGGGAAAACTCCAGCACTGCCAGATCCATCATCTGCAGGCCGAGGTCGCGGATGAACTCGCCGTCCACCAGCTCATAGGCCGGCACCACCGCCTGCGGCTGGCCGAACATTGCCTTGGCACGCCAGTCGCGCACCAGAATGCGCTGGTCCCAGGGCACAATCAGATCGCCGTCCGCGCGGGTGTCGCCCAGCGAACCGGCCGCAATGCTCACCGCTTGCAGCATGGCGCGGCGGGTCCGCACCGCCTCGACCTGGGCCATGCCCTGGGTGCGGGTGATCAGGCTGTCGCCGGATTTGATGTCCTCTGCCGGACGTTCGCCCTCACGGGTCAGCACGGTGGTGCCGCGCAGCAGGCTGATGTTCTGGCTGCCTTGAAACAGCCGCCGGGGCTGTGCCTGCCCGCGCATCGCGATTTGCGCGCGCAGGGCCGCATTTCCAAACGGTTTCATATTGTTGCTCGCTCTGTCTGCCTCAGACTTTTTTACCAATCTACGGCACAACCGGATTCCAGGCCCAGTCTTCTCTGGCAAAATTCCGCTCATTGTTGCAATTATGCGGACGGTTTGTTGCCGGTCTGCACTGGGAGGGCCCGGCCGCGTTTTCCGCTCGCATCCGCTGCGAAGCTTTGCTATTGAGCGCGGCACGCAAGGCCGGGTGCCTCGCGGTTCGTGCGGGTGTGGCGGAATTGGTAGACGCACCAGATTTAGGTTCTGGCGCCGCAAGGCGTGGGGGTTCAAGTCCCTTCACCCGCACCACAATGATTTTAAACGAAAATTCTCTTTGATGTGAGGTGGCGCCTCGCCCATGATCCAGAGTGTTTTACACTTTGTTTTACACTCTGGAATCTGTTCCTATTCTGTATTTGTTCTGTTCCGGCGCAGCTGAGCTGTCTTTGAGAGCTGCCTTTGCCTAGCTTGCTGGCGGTACTTCTTCACCATTTCCAGCGATTTGTGGCCGGTCACTGATTGGATTTCGGTGTCTGAGCAGCCTGCCTCTGCCAGCTCTTTGGCGGCGGTGTAGCGCCAGCCGTGGATTACAAAGCCCTCGGCCTCGATCTTCTTGCGGACTTCGGCCACAAGGCTCTGAGCGCGCCGTTTGCTGATGTGTTGCGTCAGGTTCTTTGACACGATGTGTTTTCCGTTGCGCGGCAAGCGCTCCAGAAAGGTCTGCAGGCGCTCCGGGCAGAAGATCGAAAGCCGGGCGCCGGTTTTCTCCTGCACAACGTCCATGTAACCGCCTTGGAAGTGCGCCCATTCCATGGCTACCACATCACCAATGCGCTGCCCGGTGCCGATGCACAGCTCATAAATCGCGCGCTCAATCTTCAGCCCATGCTGTTCGCAGTAGCGCTCATATGCGGCCAGCTTTGGCTCCGGCCAGGCTTCATAGCTGCCGCCCTTCAGCTTTTCGACGCCCTGGGCGGGGTTGGCGGTGATCCATTCCAGATCAATGGCGTGACGGGCCAGAATCGAAAGCTGTTCGACCATGGCATTCGCCTTGCGCCACTGGTCTGCATACTTGTCCCGCGCAGCGATAACGTGTTTGCGGCGCAGTTTGGTGAAGTCTTTGGGGCCGTTCTTTTCGCGGAGCAATTCAAGGGTGCGGCGGTACTCCGCCTTGGTGCTTGGCTTCAATCCCTTGAACCGAGGTGTTTGGTAGTAGCTGGCGATCAGTGCCTCAAAGGTCGTTTTTACCGTCGCCTTGTGCTGGCCTGATCTGATGGCCCAGTATTCCCGGTCAAATTCCTCGCTGTCGGGATCGTCGGGAAGGCGGATCAGAGTCTTGCCCTTGCGAAAATACCAGTAGTCTTTTCCGCCGCGCGGTATCCGGGCCAGGTAAGGTTTTGAGTTCTTCTTTACCATTCGAAATCTTCACTCAGCATGGCGCCTGAGCTGATTGCCTCAAGCTGTTTCACGGACCAGCGTTCTAATTTGCCGCCAATCTTAACCGGCTTGGGCAGGCTCCCGGCTGCCACCAAGGCGCGGAATTCCCTGAGCGGCATATCCAGCATCTTAGCTGCCGTGCTTTCGCGCGCTAGGATTTGGTTTGCTGCGGGCACAGAATCCGTCTCCTTGTTCAGTTCTTGCCTTGGGCGCGCCGCATCCGGCGGATGCAGCGGTTCATGATTTTGGTGCGTTCTTCAGTGAGGTCTGCCAGCGCGCGTTTCTTCTGTTCGATGCGCTTGTGCACCTTTGCCAGGCGCCGCATTTCCAGTTCGTTTGCAAAGTGGAGCCACATGGCTCTGAGGCCGAATGGCTCCGTTTTTTCGGGGCGTTTTTCTTCGTCCAGCAGGCGGGCCTGTGCAGCGAGTTGCACTGTACGGTTTGTGATTTCTGCAGGTGTCAGCATCGGTGAAATCTCAGCGGGGCGTTGCGAGTTTGCCGGTCCATGCGTCGAATTCTGTGCGCAGGGACTGGAAGCGGTCGGCGGCGGCCGGGTCGTGCAACAACTCGCAGCGGCTGGTTACCTTGCAGACCTGTCGGACGTACTCAGCCGCGCCGCCTTGGGTGAGCTGCTTGTCCGGGTAGCCGCAGCGTTGGGCTGCGAAGGTCTGAAACCGCGGGTCATTGCAGAGGATGCCTGCCTGCGTCGACGGCGGCAGATCTTCAAAGCGCTTTTTCTGTTCCGTGGGCATTGGCTTGCCTTTCTGCAGGGCGGGCGCGGTGCGGTTTTGTGAGTGGTAGATTTAGCCGCGCCCGGCGGATCTGACAGGGTTAGGACTTAGGATTGTGACTCGAGGAACCGCACGACTGCGCCGTGGAGCTGCGTTTCTTCCTCGGTTTCGCCGGATGCCGCATCCAGCAGGAGGCGCAGGGCGTCGGCCAGCGAGGTAATCGTTTCCCCTGATCCCACACCGTCGAAGGCGCTGATGTGATCACCACGCGCGGCCTCGATCATGTCGGAGGTCGCGGCGCTGGCAGCGGATGCTGCGGCCAGTAATGTTGCCCTTTGTTCCTGCATGGTATCTCCGGTGGGTTCGGTTTCTGAAAAGGGGCCGGGGGCGGTTCGGGATGTGCCCCCGGCCAGTCTGCTGAGGCGCAGGTTTCAGACGGCCTCGGCAACTTGCGTGTCTGCGGGTGGCAGCGGAGCTGCGCCGTTGAACGGGCAATCCGGGCGGCCATCGGTGGCGCGGGCAGTCTTGTTGTCCTGGTGCAGGGTCAGGGCGGACTTGACCCATTCCCCGATGGCCGCGTTCTGGCTGGGCCCGCGCTCTGTCAGGCCGTAAAGGCGCACCGTCCAATCAAATTCGTCATGACCAACGAGCTCAGGATCGGCGGGCCAGGACTCGCCACCCAGACCGGCGAAAATCAGCGCGCGTGTGATCGGGCTGGCCTCGGCCATGTTCTGGGCTGCTGCGTAGATTTCCTGTGGGGAGGGGCCGGTCATCTCAGGGCCCCCGGCGCGATGAGTGCCGGCGGCCGGGTGGGGTAGCCCTTGGCGGCGATGTGGCGATGGATGCGAGCGGAAAGACCGGCGACGCGCTCTGCTTGGCGCCGGGTGTTTTCAGCAGCGCCATTGGCAGGAACGTGCAGTGAGCGCTTCGGCGGGGCGTCAAAGCGGACCTCTTTGCTGAGGTGAACAATCTGGCAAGCGCCCGCCTTGCCGTGTTCAGTCTGCGGGGTGTGCTGTGTCATAGTCTGCCCTCTCCATTTTCGGAGAGATGAATATCACCTCAAAAGGTGATTAACAACCCCAAAAGATTTAAAAATGACCTTTCGGGGTTTGGCGCGGTCAGAGCGCCATTTCTATCGTGCAGATCCTGTTGCCTTGTCCATCTTTCAAGGTTGGGCCTGTCTTGTTAGTAGGTAGGCCGATTGAGGTTAGCCAGCGGACATATGCCGGCGGCATTAGTGCAATGAGCTTCGATGCCCCCAAGTCTCTGGCCGCGCCAGTTAGCGCCCGGGCGTTTTCGGCAAGTATTGAGTTGCGTTCCGCTTTCGGGATGCTGGGATCAACCGTGAAACGGGTTGCTTCCCAAATATTGTGGTCCCGGGGTGGGGCGTCCATCAGGGTATCCGGAATGCCGGGCAGTTTTCCTTCGCAAGCGTCGTTGATCATGTATGACCAGTAGCCGAAGTCGCCGAAAGTCGGATTTAGCCGTGAAGCGGCCAAAGGGGTGCCATTGGTGTGGGTGATGACGTATAGCGTTTTGGGCGTGTCGTACTGATCCGCCTCAACGTCAGGAGTGTGAGGAATGCTCCAGTGCATTTCGTCAACAAAGAGCTGTTTCCGCATTTTTAGATGTAGCCACCAAAGCTGGCCGTGCTCGTGGATCGTTTCCCAAGATACAATGCTGTGCTGCATGCCTATTCTCCAAGTTGCAAACTAGGAGTAAGGTTTGCACCGCCTCCGCGGGAGTTTCCTCTACTTTATGGGGTGAAGGGTTAAACCAGCGATGGCGCAAATGTTCACTGCAGTTGTGAAATTGTTAACGCCTATTCTGCTTTGTATTGAAGCCTTTCTTTGCTTCACGGTTTCCTCGGAAATTTCGAGCTTCGCTGAGATTTCTTTTGCGCGATACCCCTTTGCGGCAAGGTAAACCACGTCAATATGTTGGGGGTGCAGCAGTTGGGCTTTGCTGGTCAGGTATCCCATGTGAGCCTCCCTAACAGCCCGTGTCGCGGCTTCAATCGCGGCGTCGGACGGGGTATCGTTGGTGGTGAGACCGACCAGGCAAGAACTTCCTGCGATTGTGTCTGTGATCGAGGTTCCAGACTTTAGGCCGTAACCAAAGCAGGCGTCCTTGAATTCCGGGTCCTGAATGGTTTCTGCGGTCCAATGGTGAACTCCAGGGCCGCGTAAGCCAATGATCACTGCGGGATCCCGGTTCAGCCATTTCCGCTCATGGTATAGGCTCTGCCATTCGGTCGAGTAGGTGGTGAACACGTCAATCTGGCCGGTTCGAAATGAACCAATTCCAAGTGCTAGGCCATGTGGCGCAACGTCGGACAGGTCTGCGGGCACGTCGGGAAAAAACTGCATGAAAATTCTCGCGGTATCACCTTTTGGGGTGAAATTTACCATTTTGGGTATTGAACCGCAAGCGTGAGTTGTGCAGCTATGGCCGCGCATAGCTTTATTGGATATTAGACATGCGTGACATAGTGCCTTCGGCTAAGGAAGATTTGAAAGCTCTTGTGGAGAAAATGAGCGACGCCCAGGCTGCTAAGTACCTGGAAGAGCTTAAGAACCGGACCGGTCAGCCGTAGAGCTAGAAATTCTCTCCAGTTCTTGCCTGGCCTCTTCCTCCGACATTCCCTCAATGATCTTGAACAGCTCTGTTTTTGCGTTGGATAGGGGGTTGTTGGAATCAATTGCCATCAAGTTCGATTCAAGGACTGCCAGAATGGCCTCTAAGCTCTTTTGAGACAGGGTCTTGCTTTCCCCCCGCATAAACTTGCCCAAGGTATTTGGGGATACTTTGGCAGCTTGGCAGACCTGCGCTGCCTTCATGCGCTTAGCGCCCATCAAGGCGCCTAGGTTAGCGCGTCTCTTCTCCCAAATGTCATCCATACTGACGATCCGCTGTTTGTTTTGCGGCATACTTTCACCTTTTGGGGTGAAAATGAATATACCAAAAAGGTTGTTTACACACCTCGAAATGCTACATATAACCTCAAAAGGTGATAAAACAACATTTTGAGGTTGCGCCGTGAAGCCAGAGGGCGAACAAGAGACGTTCTTGCCTGACTCGGATGAGTTCAGAGCTTGGCTCACGGTAGCTAGGCAAAAGCTGGGGATCAAACCCTCCACCTTGTGCGTGGCGGCTGGTGTTGCTCCGAATACATTGGGGAAGTTTGAAGATGTTCGCGCGAAGTCGCGTGAAATTCACCTTACAACGGCTGCCAAGATTTATCGCGCAGCACTTAAGGCAGCGCGCGAGCAGGGTGTTGAGCTTCCGCCTCTTGAGCAATTTGCAAAGGATATCGAGGGCGACGAATGACCGTCGCCCGACCAGAAAAAGGCCATATCAAGATACCTTCCGCCACCGATGGCAGCGGTGCTGAAGGTGCAGGCAGCCTGGGTGGCGGACACGCCCTGGCCGCCTGCGAAAATTCTGCGGGGCGGGGTCCTTTCCCGCCAGTGGCGCTGACCGGGGGCAGGCGTGGCTGCAGAATGCCCCTTAATACCTCCCTGTTGACCTTGGGGCGCGTGGCGGATGGTCTGCCGCGTGCCCCCTTTTTCGCGGGGGCGGTCAATGCTTGATTTGTCAGCAGCCGCGCGGCAGTTCCCGGATGATCCGGATTGGACCTGGCTAGCCTGGTTCTGGGCGCCGGGCGGGCTGTTCCGCCAGGGGCTGATGCTGGAGGCTATCGCGGCAGATGCCGCCGGGCGGCTGGCCTGCCTAGCAACGCCCTATGCCCGGTACGACGGCGGGCCGGTTCTGGCGGCGGATACCGCGCTGGAATGGATGGCGCAGCTGGGCAGGGTGGATATCCTGCCGCTGGCACCCGCCTATCTTGCCGATGAGGCGGGCGCTGACATAGCGGATCCTGTCCGGATTCTGAACTACGCCGATCTTGTGATCATTCCGCCGGTGCCCGGCTGGCGCCGGTCGGCCTGCGTCTGGCGGGCGGCCTGCTGCGCCCTGGACCGGATGAAGCCGGTCTGCGTTTTGAACGGGGGTGAGGCCGATGGCTGACCCGTGGCAGCGCAAGGTGGTGATCGGCGGCTGCACGCTGTACCTGGGCGATTGCCTGGAGATCATGCCGCAGCTGGGCCGCGTGGATCATTTCGTGAAGGATCCGCCGTATGAGGCGATTATGCACGAAGCAAAGGGTGCGAAGGCGCGCAAGGATCTGCGCACCGACGGCGGCAGCGCATCGCAGGAATTGGATTTTGCGCCGATTGATGAAATCCGGGACCGTGTAGTTGACCTGGGTACACAGTGCGATGGCTGGTTCATCGCATTCTGCACGCCGGAGGGGGTCGGGCGGTGGGCGGATGCGATCAACGCCAGCCCGATGAGGTACAAACGGGCCTGTGCCTGGATCAAGCCGGACGCGATGCCGCAGATAAACGGGCAGGGCCCTGCACCCGGTTATGAAAATTTCGTCTGTGCCTGGGCTGGCAAGGGGCATTCGCGGTGGAATGCCGGCGGCAAGCGCGGCGTCTATGTCGAGCCCTGCAATCCCCGGGACCGCACTGGCGGCCACACCACGGAAAAGCCCTGGCGGCTGATGCGGGATATCCTGTTCGATTTCACCAATCCGGGCGACCTGGTGGCGGATACGTTCATGGGATCCGGAACCACGCTGGTTGCCGCGGCGCTGACCGGGCGGCGGGCCATCGGGATTGAACAGAAACCGGAGTATTTCGAACTGGCCTGCCGCCGGGTGCGAAAGGCGGTTCTGGCGGCGCAGCAGCTTGGCCTGGCTGTGCCTCAGTTTCAGCCGGACATGTTTCAGGAGGCGGTATAGTGCAGATTTCGTGCTGCAAGAAAGACAAGAATGTGAGCGCCTACGGAGCTGCGAATGAAACCGGCTGGGCCGGTTGCTGCCTGAAGTGCGGCCGCACCTGGCTGGTTGATGCTGATCGCGCACAGGAGATCCTGAAGGGAAGGGGGGCTGCAAGCGATGGCTGAGCGCAAGGAATTGCACGTCGACCAGGCGCGGCAGATCCTGCGGCAGGTATCGCATCCGATGTGGTCGCCCTCGGACGATTTCGACCTTCTGACGATGAAGGCTGGGGGCCAGAATTTTCACGATATTGCGGATTGGCTGGGGCGGCAGCGCCTGGCGGTCGAACAACGGTATCACCGGCTGCGCGTGGTGCCCCGGATTTCCGAGGCGCTGCGGGTCAGCGGGCTGACAAGCGAGCCTTATCAGGCAGGGTAGGCAGAAAGGCAGGAGGCTGAGCAGTGAAAGACGTGATTGACGATTCAGGCGGGCGAATGCCCGATACCTGGCCCTTGCAGCGCGGGGAAACGCTGTCCTCGCATGACTGGTTTCCGTTCTTCGGGCACAAGTTCCTGTCGTCCCGGTTTTTGAGCAAATCGGTGATGACCGGGCGCCGGGCGGATATCGGAACGGCGCTGATCCTGTGGGCTGAGGCGATGCGGCAGGATCCCGCTGGCACTTTGCCCGTGGATGATCTGGAGCTGGCGGATATGGCACGTTTCCGGTCTCTGGGCGAGTGGCAGGAGGTCCGGGCCTCTGTCCTGCATGGCTGGGTGGAGGTTCACGTGGAAGATCCGCGCACGCATGAAGTGGAGGTGCGGCTGGGCCACCCTGGGCTGATCGAGGAAATTGTGCAGGATATGTACAAGCGCAAGCGCGGCCGGGATGCGGCGCGCGAGGCCGGGCGGCTGGCCCTTAAGAAGCACAAGATCCGAAAGAAAATGGGCGAAATGGGTGTGCCGGAGCATATCATCAAGGATGACCGCGCCATCACGGCGCTGGCTGAGCACTTCGAGCATTCGGAGCTGTACATCACGCCGGACAACGTGCGGGCTGCCATGGTCGAGGTGCTGGGCTACACCGGCGATGTGACCCCGATCAGCGCGGCCCGGAAGTGAAATTCACCTGAAATGAAGTGAAATGATTTCACCGGATTTCAGTCCTATTTCGGGCCTTTCAGTGAAATTGCCCTACAGGACAGAACAATAAAAAACAGAAGAATATAAAACACCTTACAGGGACCGAACGCAGGCCGGAGAGCCGGTGGGAACGTGGGATTGCTGAGAATGAGGGAATGCGGAAATGAATGAGAAAGAGCAGGCCGCAGGCGAAAAGCGGGTCAAGGAATTGCTGATTGAGCCGCTGGAGGCATTGGGGCTGACCAAGCCCGGGACCATGCGAAAAGAGCAGTTCGAAACCATGAAGAAAGAGCTGCGCCAAATGTTGGCCTACATGCAGCCCAAAAGTTTGGAGGAGCTGCGGGAATGGTGCGAGGCGCACCCGGGCGGCAAGGAGCGGGACCGGTTTCCTATTGCCCTTCACATCCTTAAGGAAGCGCGTCGGATCGAGCCGCCGGAAACCGGGCCGTCGCCGCTGATGCTGAAAGTCTTTGCGCATCAGATGGGGCAAGCGGCGTTGGCTGTGGGCTGGGCTCCAGAACTTCTGATCTGGTTGAAGGGGAACCGTGAGTGGCCTGGCGCTTGGACGATATCGAAGATTAAGGCAGAGGCTGATGATCCCATGCGGCGCCTGCAGGATATTGAGGCGCGTATGGCCCGCGGCGGTGTTGTCAGCGCTGAGGAAACTGCGTTCCGCGACCGGCGCCGGGCAGCCCTTCAAAAGTGCCGGGATATTGCCGATGAGGCGCGGGCGCAGCGGGCAGAGGTGCGGACATGAACTTGGCAGTCGCGCATCAAGGGGCATTTGCTGATCCTAAGCGGGCAGTTGGCGCAGCCGTTCAGGCGCCGCGCACTGGCAAGCTGGAGGTGAGCGCGCTGGAGCTGATCGAGTGGGCCTTTCAGCGCGAAAAGGTCGGGTTGGACTTTGATGAGATTGAGCGGGAAACAGGTGCGCGTCCCGGTTTCGGGATGGAGTGGATCTTGATCGAACAGGCCCGCTTGGGTGTTAAAGGCCGCATTCAGGGTGGCGGCAGTTCGCCGCGTCACCATGATGCGGATATGGTTGCCGCTTCGCTTGCCTGCCTGCCGGAAACCTATGGCGGGCGCCGGATGGCGGTTATGATTGCTGAGCTGGCCCGTGCTGGTGAGGTGCCGGATTGGATGGGTGGCGCCGTGCCTGCCTGTGAGCCGGTCGATTGGCGGGGCAGCAAGCATGGCCGCTACGCTGTTCGTGAGGTCTGCCGCGTTCCGGGGTTGCGTTGGCCAGCCGATCAGGTGGCGGGGCGTGACAATGGCTATTGGTGCCCGGTCACCTACCCGGTGGATGCCAGGATGATCGCGGCAGCGCGCCGCCGTTATCTGGATTGGCGGGGGGCCATCCACCATTTGCAGTTCATCTTTCAGATGGCGTGCCACCTCACTTCCTTCACTGTGTCGAACTCGCTGCCGCCGCGTGCGCCTTGGAAGGGGGCTTGACCGAATGTCAATCTGTTGACATGTTGCAGTCGACCGAATTGCGCCCGGAGCGGAGATCCCGCCCCGGGCGCTCGCATTTCCCCAACCCCTTCCAGCCTCAGAAAACGGCGGGTCCTTCCCGGCGCTTCGAACGTATACGGGGCGTCGAGGGGCATGAGTTTTAGTCCGCTAAACCAATTGGAAAGCCTAAACTAAACACTAAACATGACCACAGTGACAGCATCTGAACTCGCCAAAAAACTGAACAAGTCGAAGGGGCGTATCAGTCAAATGGTGTCCAGTGGTCAGCTGGCCGGGTGTTACACGGGCGAGGGAAGGCACCGCCGGTTTGATCTCGAAAAATGCCGGGCCGCACTGGGCCAGAGGCTTGATCCCGGGCAGATGCTTGGCAACGGGGCTGGCACCCGCGAGGCTTTGCAGAACCTGGCCGATCAGCAGGGTGAAGAGCTGCCGCTGGGCCAGTCTGAGATCGGCGCCGGTGCGCGCCGTCTGCCGGAAGAGGATCAGGACGGCTACAGCCTTGCCCGCACGCAAAAGGCAGTGGAAGAAGCGCGAAAATTGCGCCGCCAGAATGCCGAAGCGGAAGGCCTGTATGTCCTGGCCTCGGAAGTCGAGCTGGAAGTCAAAAAGCTGATCAGTCAGGAGATCGCAGAATTCGAGCAGGTTATGCGGGTGGGCGCTCGTGCCGTTGCGGATGAATTCGGAGTCGACTTCAAATCGGTCAAGAAACTGCTGATCGACACATGGCGCGGCCACCGGGACAAGCGGTCGCGCAAGCTCGCTGACGATGCTCAGTCCGCGGACATGTCTGAGGACGAAAAGGCGCAGGATTGCTGATGGGGTTCCTCACTTCTGCAGCCGGTGTGGTCGGGCTCGCCCTGTCGCAAGCCATGGCGCCGCCGCCGCCGCCGGATATCACCAAGTGGTGCGAAGACAATATCGTCTTCGACGCGCGCTCGCCGATGCCGGGGCCTTTCGATATTGAACGCTTTGCGTTCCTGCGGGAGATCCACGAGGTTCTTTCACCGGAACACCCCTGCCGGGAAGTGACAATCCTCGGTTCGGCGCAATGGGGGAAGACGGTTTCCATCATCCAGCCGACGCTGGGCGCCTGGCACAACAGCACTGCGCTGGACAGCCTGGTGGTTCATCCCACCATGTCGGCCGCCACAGAGTGGGTGGACAACAAGTGGAAGCCGATGCGGCGCCAGGCGCCGGATCTGAAGCGGATCTTCGGCGATGGATTGGCCGGCGGTGAGAACCGAGACCAGAAATTCAATCAGGAAACCGTTGCGCGTGACGGCAGCCTGAAAGTTGCTTCTTCCGGTTCCCCGGCCGACTTGACCGGCACATCCCGCCGCCTGGTCATCATGGATGACCTGGCGAAGTTCGAGATGACGGACAAGGGCGATCCGGAAGCCCTTGCGGAAAGCCGGGCCAGCGGTTTCGAAGAAGCCAAGATCTTGCGGGTGTCGACTCCGCTGATCAAGGGCACCTGCCGGATCAACCGGGCATATGCGCGGAGCGACCAGCGCGTCTATGAGGTTCCCTGCCCGCATTGCGGCCACATGGCCGCGCTGACCTGGGAGAATTTTGTCGAGAATATTAATCCGACTAACCTTGAGGACGCCCATTTCCGCTGCGAGCCCTGCCAGGGCAAGATCGAACACAAGCACAAGGAAGAGATTGTCCGCCGGGGCCGCTGGCGGGCGACCAACCCGAAGGGGGACCACCCGGGGTTCTTCCTGTGGCGGGCTTACGCGCCGCAGCGGGACTGGGCCTCGATCGCCAAGGAATACGCCCGCGTCATGGGCTGGACTCGCACGGAAGGCGAAGCCAGCAAGGAAGAGAAGAAACAGTCGGTAGAGGCCGAAACCGAACAGACGTTTTTCAATGATGTTCTGGGACTGGCCTATGAGCAGTCCTCGGGCTCGATGGACTGGGAAGTTCTGAAAAACCGCGTCGAGGAAGCCGACGAGATCGAAGACGGGATCCGGCCCCTGCCGGTGGGAATTCTGCCTGCCACCGGGTTCATTTTCAGCGCAGGTGTCGACTGTCAGGATGATCGCACCGAAGTGCATTTCAAGTGCTTCTGCCGGAACCGGCAGCGCTGGACGGTGCATTATAAGATCATTCCGCACCACATCAGCACCAAGGAATGCCGGGATACCCTAGATGCTTACCTGGCCGCGGAGTGGCGGACGGAACTGGGGTTCAAGGTCAAGCTCGACGTTTTGGCGATCGATGGCGGCACCTATACGGATGATGTCTGGGATTGGGCCAAGAAGCACTCCTGGCACCGGGTGATCATCGTGAAGGGCGGCAGCAACCAGAACGGCCCGAACATGGTGCCGCAGAAGTTTGAGCGCCGCAAAGACGGCAAAGCGAAGCGCCAGCAGAAGCGGGCGTTCATCCTCAACGTCTCCAGCATGAAGGGGCAGCTTTACAAATGGGTGGAGCAGCTGGACCCGGCGGAGCGCGGTTACTGTCACTTCGCCAAAGGGCTCGGGGATGAGTTTTACCGGCAGTTCGTCTCGGAGGTCCGGACCCTGACCAGACAGAGATCAGGGACGGTCACTGCGAAGTGGGAGCTGGTGGAGCCGACGCGGCGAAACGAGGTGCTGGATACCGAGCTTTACGCTGAAGCCGGAGCGCTGCGGAAAGGCTGGGCGTCGCTGACTGACGCTCAGTGGGATGCCCTGGAGGCTGAGCGCGGCGCGGTGCCCCCCGAACAGCAAGGCGACCTGTTCGATGCGGTAGTGCCAGTCTCGGCCGAGGCCGCCGCAACCAAGAAACCAAAGCCCGCTGAAAAGCGGCAGAGCCTGTCAGGGATGCTGAATGTCAATCGATAGAGAAAAGCTGGAAGCGCAGCTGGCAGAGGCGGAAGACGCGCTGCATCGGCTGCTGACCGGCGGCCAGGTGACCGAAGTGGATTATGACGGCCACGGCACGAAATTCGCCAAGCCGACCGAAACCGGTCTGCGCCGCCGGATCAACGAGCTGCAGCGCAAGCTGGGGCGCTCCCGTCTTGGGTCCCGGAGGGTTTCGTTTTGAAAGCGTTTCTGCAGCGGCTGGTTCCGTCGAAAAAGCAGGCCCAAGACGCTGGGTTCAAGCCGCAGGCCGCTGCGCGCCGGGAGGCTGGCTTTGGCGGTAGCTCGCCCTATGTGGCCGGTGACCGCGGAATTGAAACCATGTCGGGTTTCCAGCCGCGCACCATGTCGGCGGATGCTGAAATTGGCCCGGCCCGGAAGGTGATCAACGCCCGCACGCGCGACTTGGCGCGCAACAACGGCTTTGCTGCTGGCGCGGTGGGCAAGGAAGTTGATGCGATCATCGGAGGCAATTTCCGCCCATTCGTGAAACCGGATTGGCGCGCTCTGGGGTTGAGCAAGGAATGGGCCAATGAGTTCAAGGAACAGGTCACCAGTGAATGGCGCAGCTACGCGGAAGATCCCCGCAAGTATGCCGATGTGACCCGCTCGCAAACGGTTCCGCAGATGTTCGGCACCGCCTACCGAGGCTACCTGCTGGAAGGCGAGGCGCTGGGGCTGAACAACTGGCGGAAGCGCCGGCCAACCAAAACCTGCCTGCGGCTCGTGGATCCCGACTTGCTGTCAAATCCGCATGACCGCGCTGATGAGCGTTTCCTGCGCGGCGGCATCGACCTGTCCCGCGACGGCGTGGCGCTGGCCTACAACTTCCGCGAGGCGCACCAAAGTGACCGCTGGGCCGGGGTTGAGGGGGTGAAGTGGAAACGCATCCGGCGGGAAACCCGGTGGGGCCGTCCGATCGTCATCCATTTCTTTGACAAGTTGCGTGACGGCCAAACCCGCGGCGTCTCCCGCATGGCGCCGATCGTCGAAAAGCTGCGGATGGAAGACCACTATTCGAAAGTGGAGCTGCAGGCCGCCGTGATCAATGCTGTGCTGGCCGCCTTCATCAAGTCGCCCATGGGTCCTGAGGCCATGGAGGAAATGTTTGGTGAGGACGGCATCACCAAAGAGGGGTCTGCAGCAAGCGGCTGGGTAGGTGAGCGCAGCCAGTTCTATCAGGAAAACTCGATCAAGGTTGGCGGTGCGCGGATCCAGGCGCTGTTTCCGAATGATGAAATCGGCATGGTCCAGACCGCGCGCCCGGCGGCGCAGTTTGCCGACTTTGAAGCCGCGGTGCTGCGCCATGTCGCCAGCGGTCTGGGCATTTCTTATGAGCAGCTGGCCAGTGACTGGAGCAAGACGAACTACTCCAGCGCCCGTGCTGCGCTGATCGAGATCTGGCGCGGCTGGACTGTCCGCCGGACAGCCTTTGCGCAAGGCTTTTGCCAGCCTTTCTTCATGTCCTGGCTGGAGGAAATGGTTCTGGATCGCCGGATCCGGCTGCCGCAGAACGCGCCGGACTTCCATCAGAACTGGATGGCCTATTCACGGGCCAAATGGGTTGGGCCCGGCCGCGGGTTCGTGGATCCGGTCAAGGAGATCCAGGCGGCGGCGATGCGCGTGGCGCTGGGTGTCTCGACGCTGGAAGATGAGGCGGCCGAGCTGACCGGCTCCGACTGGGGCGACAACATGGATCAGATCAAAGACGAAATGGGCAAAATGCCCGCGGGCGTTCTGCACCCGATGCAGGAAAGTTTCGCCAAGCTGCTGGGCCACAACGGCGGCCCGGCCTTGAACTCCGAGGAATAATCACATGACGCATCCGCAAATTGCGCAGCGTGTATTTCACACGCCGCTTCTGGCTGCGCCTGCCAAGGCTGCAGGTTTCGTAATGGGTCTGGGCTCGCGCATTCTGGGCGGCGGTTCGATCGAACTCAAAGGGTTCGAAGGTGTTGCGGTGACTGGGCCCGCCAGCCAGCCTTTTGCCTCTTTGCTGGATGATCGGGTTGGTGACCAGATCCGCGCGGGAAAAGCTGAGGCCTTCCGAATTGTCGACGGCGTTGCCGTGATCCCGGTGACCGGGACGCTGATCCATCGCGGCGCCTGGGTGGGCAGCTTCTCCGGTGAAATGTCCTATGAGGGGATCTCGGCGCAGATCAAGGCGGCGGCCTCTCATAGTAGTGTTCGCGCCATTGCGCTGGAGATTGACAGCCACGGCGGCGAGGTTGCCGGCTGTTTCGATCTGGCGGCCGAGATCCGGGCCGCGCGTGATGAAAAGCCGGTGCATGCCTTTGTTTGCGACAATGCGCATTCTGCGGCCTACGCGCTGGCTTCGCAGGCAACGCGGGTCATCGTGCCGCGCGCGGGCAGCGCGGGCTCGATCGGAGTGATTTGCATGCACGCGGATCGCAGCCAACAGCTGGAGGCTGTGGGCGTCAGCGTGACCATCATCGCCGCGGGCAAGCACAAGGCGGATGGCAACCCCTATGAGCCGCTGCCGGAAGCTGTTCGCGACAGCCTGAAGCGGGAAATGGAGACACTGCGCGGGATCTTCGCTGAAACCGTCGCCGCGGGCCGTGGTGCCAGCCTTTCAGCCGACGCTGCGCTGGCGACAGAGGCCGCGTGCCTGCTTGGTCAGGACGCTGTTGACGCCGGGCTCGCCGATGAGGTGGCCAGCCCGAAAGAAGCATTTGAGCAGCTTGCTGCTCAGTTCAGCTGGCGGCGGGCGCCGCTGGGCAAAACCGCAACCAAAGAAGGACCATTGACGATGGCAACCCCTGAAGACGACGAACAGTCCGGCGGCGGCGTGAACGATACGCCGAATGCAGGCACCAAAACCCCTGAAGCCGGTGACGGCGGCGGCGCGCCGGAAGCGAATGCCGGCGGCCAGCAGGAGCCGCAAGGCACCTCGGCGCCGGAGGGTAAGCAGTCCTCCCTGGCGGCAACCTCTGGCGCTGATGAGGAGCGCCAGCGGATTATGGGCATCCTCGGGTGTGAGGAAGCCCAAGGCCGCAGTGCTCTGGCCAGCAGCCTCGCCAATGATCCGCACATGACCGTGGAGCAGGCAAAGAAGCACTTGGCTGCCGCGGGCAAAGAGGGGAGTGGCCGGACGCTCAGCGATCTGATGGAGGGCGAAGCCGAAGCCGACCTGGATCAGCCGCCGCCTGCTGCCGAACGCGGTGGCGGCCTGGCTGCCAAAGCCAAGGCGCGCTTCAGCGGCCAGTAAGACCACCGCGGGCCTTGGCCCGCTTTTTTGTGACCTCAATCTGGAGATAACAGCATGAACGCGCTGACCGAGGGAAACACCGCAGGCGATTTCGTCGCATGGGAAGAAGACAGCTACTTCAGCCGTGACACCGGCACCGTCGCCGCGGGGAACGACTATGAGCCGGGTTCGGTTCTGGGGGAAATCACCGCTTCCGGTAAGCTGGTCTACTGGGATCCGGCAGCTATTGATGGTTCTGAAACCGTCGTGGCCGTCCTGCGCACCCCTGCAGCCGCCGCAGGCGCGGACGTGCCGGATGCCGTGCTGATGAAGCGCCATTGCCGCCTGAAGCGTCACGGCCTGATCTTCGGCCCTGGCGTGACAACCCAGGCCCAGCGTGACCAGGCCGTTGCCGAGCTGGAAACCCTGGGGATGCTGGCCCGCTAATCCAGCCTCTTCGAAGAAAACGCGCCTGATTGGCGCACATCAGAAAGGGAGCCAATCATGGCCCATATGGATATCTTCCAAAACGACGCCT